>CAZIDW010000009.1:0-29134 GCA_964538225.1 uncultured Candidatus Peribacteria bacterium | reverse complement strand
CGTGGTCTTTTCCGAACCCATGGATCCGGAGACCATCAATCCGTTCAATATCCGGCTGGAGCATATGGCGGAGGCTATGGACATCCGCCTGGACCTGCGCGATGACCACAAGACCCTGATCATCCATATCAATGAAGAATTGTTTTCGGAATCCCGCCACGCGGTCCGCATCAAATATGTTAAAGACGAGCCGGGCAACCAGATGACCGACGAGTTCATCAGTGTCTTTGATACGGCAGTGGCTGTTGACCGCACACCGCCGACCGTGGTGGTCACACCTCCAGGCGGAAACTACCATTTTGCCCAAAACGTGGAACTGAAGGCGTATATCGGTGACTACACGGGAAGCGATGAGTTTCTGGATGAGACCGCGACCATCTATTACACCTTAAACGACCTGAATGTGACGGAGGACAGCGAGGTGTACACGATTCCCATTTCCATCCGCAAAGGCACGACCCTGCGGTATTTTGCGGTGGACGGCGAAGGGAACCGGACACCGGTCTTCACGGAACGCTACAGCCTGACCTGCCCGGAATTCGAAAACGCCAAAGAGGTGATTGACAAATACCCTAACTGCGAAATACTGGAGTGCAATATGGGGTTCATCCTGAAAGGAAATGTGTGCGTGGTGCGGATGGGCGGAGACGATGAGGACGATTACAAAAAAAACGCGGTCACCGCCCCCCTGTTTTCTTCGTCCACCCCCATGACTATCACCACCAAACCGGCGATCTACCTGAGCAAAGAGCACCACGGCATGATCAACCGCCCCATTGTATTCAAAGACCCGATCCGGGGCACGACCATCCAGTTCGAACGGGGTACCCGGATCACCTGGAGGGATAACGGAAAGCCCTTTTACGGCTACATCAAACATCCCGATAATCTTTATACCAAAAATTTCCCCATCAACTTCGGCTACACCTTCCGTTCGATTTTTGAATTCACAGATGCGGAAGGGAATGACCTGCATTTCCTGCCCCCTTACCGCATCACCGTTCCGTACACCGATGTGTTTGACCCGGAAGAAGGCGCCACAGTCTTTACTTATGACCCTACGACCGAGACCTACACCGAATACAATAAAGACCTTTACTCGGTCGACCTTGATAAAAAGCAAGTGACGATCACAGCGGATAATACGGACATCTTTTTTATCGCCCAGAGCGGCAAAAACTACAACCGGGCTGTTTTTCAGGACACATTAGACCACTGGTCCCGCAATTACGTGGAAACCCTGTACCGCCTGGGAATCGTGAAGGGAAAATCCAAAGGCGTTTACGCGCCGGATGAATACCTGACCCGCGCGGAGTTCGCCAAAATCATCCTCGAAGCCATCGGTGCCGAGACCCTGAATGTTGATGAAATCGAAAACAAGCCTTTCCGGGACGTCCACCTGTATGCCTGGTATTTGCCCTATGTCAAAAAAGCCAAACAACTGGGGCTTGTGAAAGGGTATAACGGAGGGCTTTTCAGGCCGGAGCAGTTCATCAACCGGGCGGAAGCCGTTAAAATGATACTGAGCGCTTTTGAGTTCGACCTGAGCCACCGGCCGGTGTCGGAATCCGTTGCCAACCAGCGGCGATATATGGACCTGCCGATCGATGCCTGGTATTTCCCGTATGTTGATTTCGCCATCCAGAACGGCCTGATGCAGGGGTTCCAGCGGAACCGCCAGCTGTACGCTTTCGGTCCCGGCAAATTCATCACCCGGGGGGAGATGGCCAAACTGACCGTCAAGACCATCGAACTCCGCGAACGTCTGAATGAAGACGATTAACAGCCGGGGTAAAAATCAATTAGTCTGACTGCAAAACGTTATTTTTCAGGACTATCAGGACAATAAAGACTATTACGACTATTAGGATCAGGATACGATTCGTAATAGTCTTAAAAGCCCTAAAAGTCTTAATCATCCTAAAAAATACGAAAACGCCTTAATATAAATAAAACATGAATCTGGCTATTCAGATTTCCAAGCCCTTTATTTTAGGGTGAATTTATGCTATAATTATAAGATTTAATGAACCTGAAATTCCGTGCAGTATAAGATCCCCCAAAACGTCGGCCTGGAAGACCGCATCGTGGGACCGCTGACCCTGCGTCAGCTCATCATCCTTGCTTCCGGATTCGGTATAAGCTATGTGCTGTTCGCCATCCTGAGCAAGCTGTATGAACTAAACATCTTTGAATATATCATCATCCTCATTCCCGCCCTGTTCGCCGCGGCTTTCGCCCTGATCAAGATCAATGATATCCGGCTGACCAAATTCCTTCTGCTGTTCATGGAATTCGCCCTGAAACCGAAAAAACGCCTATGGGACCACCGCGGCATCGCGGGAATCGTGGCGCCGGACCTTGAGGGGGTCAAAAAAGAAAAAAAAGAGCAGGAAACAGCGGAAGAGGAGGCTAAAAAAACCAGAAAAGCCACTAACTTAAGAGAGCTTTCTCAGGTGCTGGATTCCGGCGGCTTTGAACATGTGGAAGGGGCGGAGCATAAAAAAATCGATGAGGCGGATGACGATGACCTGGTAGCTGAAGCATATTTCGGCCATAAGGACAGTTCCACGGGAAACATGTACTGGCGCACGAAAGATTCCCACAAGAAGATGCTGGACCTGTTTGCCAAACTTCCCATCACCAAAGTCAAGAAAGGCACTAAAGAAGCGGAACTCATGAAGCAGAAAATCGCGGATGTCAAACAGGAAACCGAAGCGATGAAACAGCAGCAGACGCCTGAAAAAAAGCCCGCTCAGTCACAAGCCATTCAAGCCTCTCAGCCAGCGAAAAAAAAGAAAAGGCCCCGCAAACGAAAGCGCAAGACCCCGCAGCCGGTCCGGAACAACAACCAGGTCAATACGACCCGGGAAAAACAGCCTGCTGAATATCTGTCTAAAACCGGTCCGCCGCGAAAAAACCCCCCGAAAAAAGACAATCCCGGCAACCGCAAAAACAAAATAAATAAAAATAAAAAAAATGGTGAATTTGAATTTAAAGAGCTGGAAAAGGGCGAAATCGAAATCAACCTTGATGATTAATTTTCATTTATAACCCATAATCCTCCAATCATGGCTGACACAAAAAAACAACCGCCTAAAGACACGGTACGGCAGAAAAAAGGCTCCCCGGCCGCCAGCACCCAGCTTTATCTGAACATCGCGGAAATCAAAGACGATGTAGTGGTTCTGAAAAACGGCGGACTTAGGGCTGTGCTTCAGACCTCCAGTGTGAATTTCAATCTGAAATCCGAAGAAGAGCAGAACAGTATCATCTATGCTTACCAGGGTTTTTTAAACTCCCTGGATTTCCCTATCCAGATCATGATGCAATCCCGCAAGCTGGACATCGACAAATACGTAGGCCATGTAAAAGAAACCGCGGAAAAGCACGAAAATCCCCTGTTAAAAGAACAAACCCTTGAATATGCTGATTACGTCCAGAAACTCATCGAATACGCGGACATCATGGAAAAAAACTTTTATGTGATCGTTCCTTATGACCCGTATCGGGCGCAGAACCTCAATATCTTTGCCAAATTCATGAAAAGCATCTCCGCCCAGGACAGCGTGGAGGCCATTAAACGGCGCCATCATGAATTCGATGAACTGAAGAAGCATCTCACCGAACGGGTCAATTCGGTCAAAAGCGGCCTGGAAGCCTGTAACCTCAGGGTCACCCAGCTGACCACGTCGCAATTGGTGGAACTGTTTTACCAGATTTACAATCCCCAGACCGCGCGCAATGAAAAAATCGAAGATGTATCGAAAGTGGACTTAGAGGAACTTTAATACAGCGACCAGAAACCAGTACTGGTCAGAGGTTACTGATAATCGGTCGCTAGTCCATTAGTTTAATCTCAATCCCTTCAGGAACCCGTGGTATTTTGTCGATCCATAACGGCCAGGTCTTGATTTTGACCGCATCCACCTCTTCCAGGTTCCCGACCAGGTTTTCGGCTTCTGTGACATCCAGCCCGAGAATCTTTTCTTTTACCTTACTGCTGAAACGCGCGCCGGCCGCGGTGGAGGAATCGATGTCGAACTCTTCGATGCCCACGATGGTAGCTGTGATCTTGATCTGCCCCAGCAGTTCATCCTCATCAATCACTTCATACGTGATGTTTTCCGGGACGATGGAACCGTCCCGCAGGCGCATGTCCGGATGGGTGCGGGTACCGAGTTCTTTTTTTAAAATGGCGAACAGCTGGTTAAAATCAAACGCCACGCCTTCCGCCTCGATTTTGGCGAACACTTCGAATTTTTCCCGGTAACTGCCTTCCAGGTCATCGGAATAACGCAGGTCCGTGAGTTCGGTCTTCAGGTAACGGTTGTCATCCAGCAGAACCAGATTCGTCTGGTTGAGTTTGTTAACTTCGTCGATGTATGTCCTCAGATCCTCTTTGGCCATCAGGATGAGATTGTCCTCGATCTGTTTTTCCGCTGCCCGGATATCATCCTGCGTGACCACCGGACGGTAATCCGTCACCCCGCCGGTCATCGGTTCTTTGGATTCCCCCCAGATGATGCGCTGGTTGTATTTAGAAAGCCCGGGGATCGTGAAACGGGTGGGCGGGACGTTCCCCCGTTCCCCGATGGGTTCCCCGTAAATATCGAACGGGTCCGCTTCCGCGTAAGTCACCAGGGTGCCCGGCACCCGGTTGCCCTGCTCGTCCGTTTCACGCGGGGGGGCGATGACGCCTTTGGGGATGCGGAATACCAAGCCGTCTTCCGTCTGAAAACGGGTCTTTTCTTTCAGTTTCCACGGTTCATCGCTGGTGTTTATGACTGTGATCTTTCCCGTGGCGTTTTCCCCGTTGAACTCTTTACTGGCCGTATTGAATATCTTCGTCTGTTTAGTGGTGGTGCTAATGACTTCGCTGGCGATTACATGTGACTGGTTTTCACGAAGGAGGGACTGATTTTTGCGCTTGTCCGCCAGGGTCACGTTGACCGTAAAATCGATGTTGTCGAATTTCGGGCGGATATGGACGGTCGCAGACGGCAGGGCGATATAGCCGATCAGGGCGAACAGCCCCAGACTAACGATCAGGATGAGGATCAGAAATTTCCGGCTGGGACGCCCGAAATGAAAAGAGGAAGCGGATGGGTCGCTGGATTTTTTGTGTTTGCGGTCTTTTAAACGGAATTCCTGGATGAGTTCCCGGATGCTTATTTTCTTTTCATAAAACCGTTTCGGTGTCTCCTCTTCCGATGTGATGTTGCGGCGGGCCTGAATCGGCTGGATCTTCATCTTTGGATTTTCGTCTTCGGGCGCTTCCGCTTTTTCGACTTCTACCCGGCTCATGACCGGGAGGCCGACTTTTTCGGAAAGATGCCGTCCGTTCCGGTCGGTGGTGACGATGATGAGTTTTTTTCTGCGTTCCGACAACTTCTTCTTCAGCAATTTCAGATCCACCACGCTCTGAAAAAGCACGGCCTTCCGCGGGACGACCAGCCAGATCTCCTTTTTGCGGATATCTTTGACGCGGTCGAAAACAGAGGTGATGTCCTCATCGATTTCGACATAGATGATTTGCCGGGATAATTTATTCATATTTCCGATTGAAGACCCATTGAAGGCCCGATTGATTGCAATTCTGTTTCACAATCTATTGGGTCCTCTATTGGATCCTCTATGGTAATCAATCGAGTATTTTAATCGCCGGCAGCTCCTTCCCCTCGATCATCTTCAGCGACGCGCCGCCGCCGGTGGAAACCAGCGTCATCTGATCCGTGAACCCCATGGCATCGACCGCGGACGCGCTGTCTCCTCCTCCGACAATCGAGACCGCATCACTGTCCGCGATGGTGCGGCCGATCATTTTGGTACCGTGGCTGAACGGCTCCATCTCAAACACGCCGATCGGGCCGAACCAGAGAATGGTTTTGGCTTCTTTTAATTTAGCCACATAATGGCCGACGGTCTCCGGCCCGATATCAAGAGCCATCCAGCCGTCTTCCACTTCGTCGACGGATACATCTTTGCTTTTCGCGTCTTCCGCGAACTGATCGGCCACCACACAATCAACTGGCAGATGGATTTTGGGATTGTCTTTGATCTTACCGACCAGCTCCCCCATCTCAGACAGTCCTTCATCATCGATCTTGCTGGAACCCATATTCTTTCCCTGAGCCTTTAAAAGCGTAAAAGCGAGGGCTCCGGCCACCAGAATATCATCCGCGATAGTGAGGAGGTTGTCGATAGCGGTCAGCTTATCAGCTTTCAGGCCGCCAATCACCGCCACCACCGGATACTCCGGGCTTTCCAGGGCTTGTTTGATGGCCTTCACTTCCTTTTCCACCCCCATGCCGGCAAAACCCGGCATGTATTCAGGCAGTACCATGCTGGCGTGTTTGCGGTGAGAATTGCTGAACGCCTCGTTCACATACACATCCGCCAGACCAGCCAGCTGTTTGCTGAACGCCGCGGCTTCGGCCTCGTCTTTGCTTTTCTCACCCGGGTGGAAACGGAGATTCTCCAGCATGACCAAGGGGGTGTCCGGCAGGCCGTTTTCGCCCCAGTCATCCACTTTTTTAACTTCCCGGCCAAGCAGATCGCCCAGTTTTTCAGCGACTTTATCGGTTTTAAGATTCGGTTCATTGTTTTTAGGACGGCCCAGGTGGCTCATTAAAATAATCTGTGCAGTGCCAGAAGAAAGCAGGTGTTTAATGGTGGGAATGGCATGACGGATACGCCGGTCATCGCGCACATTTCCCTCATCATCGAGAGGCACATTAAAATCCACACGGACAATAACCTTTTTACCAATTAGGTCTGAGAGATCTTGAAGGGTTTTCATTATTTTTATATTAAAAATTACAGGTTTAAGATTACAGATTCTCAATTGTGCGCGCAAATAAAAACTGTGATTAAATGGCTCGGATATCATGAAAAATCATGGCAATCATTATAATCAGCGCAATCAGTGGTTTTAATTGACGGATAGATAGGTTTTACCTCTGAATAACGGCGGTTCATAGGTTTTGTCCCGATACGCCTGCTGTGGAATGCCGATATCTCCGATAAACAGTCTTCCGACAGCTTCATCATTTTTCTCAAGTCCTTTTTTGGGCATTCCGAAAGTAACTGTGTAATTGGCGGTAATGGTAGGATTGCCGGCGCGGCCATCATGCACATCCAGCCCCGAAGGCACATCGACCGATAAAACTGAGGTTTGTGAACAATTTATTTGTTCAATAATCCAGTCCGCCGGCGGGCGTGGGTTTCCCTTGAGGGAAAAGCCGAATAAGGCATCAATGATCAATGAATACTCCCCCGTAGCGCCGACGCCGGCATCGGCGCCGCCATTCACCGGAACCCCCAATCCCCTCACCCGCCCCATCTCCTTTTTCGCCATTTCGCTTAACTCATCATCCCGATAGGGCAGAAAAACCTCTGTTTTAATTCCCGCCTCATCCAACAAACGCGCGGTCACCAATGCATCACCTCCGTTATTCCCCTTCCCCGAAACCACCAGCACACGGGTGTCCCGGTCGTTTTTAATCACCTCATCCATCGCCACCTCAAAAACCGCCCGTCCCGCGCTCTGCATCATCTCTTCCGGGCTGACATTATATTTCTCAGCCGCGCGGCGTTCCAGTGCTTTCATCTCATCGGTGGTGAGGTATTGGTATTTCATATTTTCATTATAGCGATTGTCCGATATATTAAAATCAGGTTTGAAGGATCTGAAAAATTTGAATGATTTATTCTGAAGCGCGATCCTTCAACTCGTTCAAATCTTTATAATAATATGAAACCCTATCTCGACCTCGTACAATTCGTCCTTGAAAACGGAGAAAAAAAAGAAGACCGCACCGGCACGGGCACGCTGTCGGTTTTCGGTTATCAGAACCGGTATGACCTTAGGGAAGGCTTCCCGCTCCTTACCACCAAAAAAGTGTATTTCCGCGGGATCCTGCATGAACTGCTATGGTTTTTAAAAGGCGACACCAGCATCAAATACCTGGTGGACCGGAATGTGAAGATCTGGAACGAATGGCCGTATGAGACGTACAAGGCCAGCAACGCCTATCAGGGGGAAACGCTGGAGGAATTCGTGGAAAAAATCAAAAACGATGATAAATTCGCTGAAAAATGGGGCGAACTGGGGCCGGTGTACGGTAAGCAGTGGATAAAATGGGAAGGCCGTGACGGCGAGCCGATCAACCAGATCCAAAACGTACTGGATGACATTAAAAACAAACCGTATTCCCGCCGGCATATTGTGAGCGGATGGAATGTGGCGGACATCCAGGATCTGATCCAGGGGAAAACGTCCGCGCCCCCGCTGTGTCACACGCTGTTCCAGTTTTACGTGAATAACGGAATGATCGACATGCAGCTTTACCAGCGGAGTGCCGACATCGCGCTCGGGGTACCGTTTAACATCGCCAGCTACTCCATGCTGCTGATGATGGTCGCCAAAGAATGTAATCTGACCCCCCGTTACTTCATCCACACGTTCGGTGACGCACACATCTACCTGAACCATATCGAGGGCTTAAAAGAACAGCTGAAACGGACACCCAAAAAACGGCCGGAGCTAAAAATCGCGGATAAACCGTTTTGGGAACTTGAATTTGACGATTTTGAACTGATAGGATATGAATGTGATGAGCCGATTAAATTTCCGATTGCTGTATAATCAAAAAGGATTTGAAGGATCTGAAAGATTTGAATGATTAATTCATGAATCATCCTTTAAATCCTTCAAATCGTAATAATCCTTCAAATCCTAAAATATGATAAATAACCATAAATTATACATCATCGTCGCCACAGACCAGAAACTGGGCATCGGCAAAAACGGCCGGATGCCCTGGCGCCTTAAAAAAGAACTGAAACATTTTAAGGAAACCACCACGCAAACGGAAGATCCGGAAAAACATAACATGGTCCTGATGGGGAGGACGACCTGGGATTCCATCCCGGACGCCCATCGCCCGCTTAAGAACCGTAAAAACGTGGTACTGACCCGCAATCCGGATTTTGAAGCCGAGGGGGCGGTCGTGGCCAGATCTATGGAAGAAGCGCTCCGCATGACGGATGACAAAACGGAAGACATCTATGTGATCGGCGGGGGGAAAGTGTACAGCGAGATCATCTCCATGCCCCAGCTGGACGGGATCTACCTGACCCGCATCCATGAGGTCTTTGACTGCGACACGTATTTTCCGGTCATCCCGCCACGATTCGGCGAGCCGGTCAACTTGGGCGGCGATGAAGAAGGCGGTCTCCAGTACAATTACCTGTTCTTCAAACGGCAGGATTAAACAGCTTGCCTTGAGGGCTGTTCTGATTTAAAATTCCGAAGACAATTCAGTGTGGCCTGGTAGCTCAGTGGTAGAGCGAAAGACTGAAAATCTCTGCGTCGGTGGTTCAATTCCGCCCCGGGCCACCACCCAAAAGCAAGCTACTGCTTACGAATACGTCTCCGTAAACTGCGCCGTCTTCTTCAGCATACGCTTGCTTTTGGGTCCCACCCCACAGAATACCCCTCGCCTTCCTCCTGACCTCGCATTCTGAAAAGATGTGAGCAATGCGATTCGTAGTGGAGTGCTCGGAACGACGTGAGAACACGAAACGGAGAACAAAAGATTGGTAATTTGCTTAGTAGAGTGGAGGAAATTAGTAAACTTTTGAGCATTGCCCTACTACGGGGACCCCGTATTTACCCGAGTCAGATTTTCCACCGACTTCCGTAAACTGCGCCGTCTTCTTCAGCATGTGTTCGCTTTGACCCCGGGTGTGGTTGTCGGTTTCGCTGACGATGTCCGTATCGGTGTTCGTAAAACGTTTAACGTGACGTAATACGAAAAACGCAGAACGATACGCGCTTCGCCAACGAACAACATTAAACCATTTTTAAGGTGCAAGTTTTCTTGTAATCCGATAAACTGGGAATGGTTTAATTCTTTAAAAAACCAGACTCATGCCTAAAAAAACCGAATTCAAGGTCAGCGGGGACGAACTTCTTAAAAAAGTCAAAAACCTGATCAAAGAAGGAAACGTCCGCCGGATCATCATCAAAGACAATAAAAACAACGAATATCTTGAGATCCCGGTCAACGTCGGGGTCTTAAGCGCGGTCTTCGCCCCGGTCCTGGTGGCGGTCGGCGCGCTGGCGGCCGTGGTCTCTTCATTTACCATCGAGGTGATCCGCCGGGAGGCCCCGAAAAAAAAGAAGACTGCCCGAAAAAAATAACCAAAAACTGTATGAAAAAGATCTATGCGTTTTTTATCGTCTTTTTCTCAGCACTTCTTTTCGCCGCGCCCGCTTTTGCCCAGGAGGCGTTCGAAATCGACGAGTTCCGCACTGAGATCTATATGCATGAAAACGGCGCGCTGACGGTAACGGAAATCATTGATGTCACGTTCAGCGAAAAACGCCACGGCATCTACCGGGATATCCAGACAGAGGGAATCCGCATTGAAGTGTTGAGCGTGAAAAACGGAACAGGTAAAAACCGCCCTTATCAGCAACAAAACATCACCAACGGTCTGCGCCTGAAGATCGGTGACCCGGATGTATACGTAAACGGCGAACAGACCTATAAGATCGCCTATAACGTACAAAACGCCCTGCGCTTTTTTCCGGATCACGATGAGCTGTACTGGAACGCGACCGGGAATGAATGGCCGGTTCCTATTAAAAGCGCCGTGACCGCTGTACGCCTCCCCCCATCCGCCCAGGGCAGTGAAGACCTTCAGTTTAAATGTTTCACGGGCATAACCGGCAGCGAGAGAGAGGATTGTTTTTATGATTATAGTGAAGACGGAAATGTAGTCCAGTTCCGCACGAACCAGTCTCTGCCAGCCCATAACGGTCTGACGATTGTGGCGGGAATGCCCGCGGGTACGTTTGAACGGCCGGCCAGCCTGGAAGTTTTAAGCGACCCCACGGAAGCGGATGTTTACCTGAATGAAAGCAAAAAGTGTGAGACCAATTGCCTTCTCGATTTCCTTTCTGCCGGCACGTACCAGGTGCGGATCGATAAATTCGGCTACAAAGCCTCTGAACCGCGTACCATCGCCCTGGCGGCCGGCCAGACCGTCACCGAATCCTTCCGCCTTGAGAAATTTTTCTGGCTCGACCTTCTGACGTGGCTGGCTGTTCTCTTCTTTTTCGCCATCGCCCTTGAGCCCATCATCACCTTTTTCCGCAAGGGGCGCGACCCCAAAGGCCGCGGCACCATCATGCCCCAGTACGGGCCGCCGAAGGGCATGGGGCCGGCAGAAATGGGGACTCTGGTGGATGAACGGGTGCATATGCACGATCTGACTTCCACCATTGTGGACCTGTGCGTGCGGGGATACCTGAAGATCAAAGAACTTCCCGAAAAAGGATTCTGGATTTTTAAATCCAAAGATTACGAACTTATCCGGCTGGATACACCCAAGCCCGGCGACCGGGGGCTTTCGGAATTCGAAAAGATGTTCATCGATAAACTCTTCGGCACTAAAAAATACATCAAAATATCAGACCTTAAAAACTCTTTTTACAAAGAACTGTCTAAACTTAAAGAGATACTGTTTGACTCACTGGTTAAAAAAGGATTCTTCCCCAAATCCCCCAAAAAAGTGCGCAACAGATACCTGATCAAGGGGTTTGTCGTCCTGTTTGCCGGAGTGCTTTTTCAGATCCTTGAAGGTGTTTTATTGGGGACCGCCTTTTCCATGGTTTTTTTCTGGAACGGCATCCTCTCCATCATCTTCGCCCACAGCATGCCCGCCAAATCCAAAGAGGGCGCGCTGGCCCGCGAACACATCCTCGGTTTCAAGGATTATTTGAAAACCGCGGAAAAAGACCGTCTGAAATTCCAGGAAAAAGAACACCTGTTTTACGAATTCCTGCCGTACGCCATGACGCTTAAGATCGCGGATAAATGGAGCAAGGCGTTCGAAGGCATCTACGACCAGCCGCCCGACTGGTACGAAGGCCACGCCGGTGCGTTCAATACAACCGCTTTTACGCAGAATCTGGGCGCCATGGCCGGCAGTGTGGGGGGCGCGCTGGCGTCCCGGCCCGGCGGGAGCGGCGGAAGTAGCAGTGGCTTCAGCGGCGGATCTTCCGGCGGCGGATTTGGCGGCGGGGGCGGTGGGAGCTGGTAAAAATTAAAAACCACGCCCTTATAAAACTTTTACCAGATAATACAAGTTGGTGGAAATCTTCTTTCCACTGTCCTTTTCAACCCATGACGCTTTATGGGGACTGCTATGCAGTTCAAAGCCGGTATTCTCATAAAAGTTCCGAATCCATTCTTCATCCTCTTCGGCTTCGATGGCCATTTTTGTAAAATCTTTTTTCTTTATCCTCTGCCCTGTCAGATCCAATATCTTTTTGGCAATGCCCTTTTTTCTTTCCTCTTTTTTCACAAAAAGATCCTGAAGAAGGGGCAAAGTGTCTTCTTTATAAAACACAAAAACATGACCAATCGGTTCATTGCCCCTGAAAACAATAAGATATTCAGCGACACCTTCTTCTTGTTGCTTTAGTCTGGATTGATGGAGTTCCGGAAGTCTTTCATTCCGAATGATGTTGAATAAATCCATATCATCCTGATCGGCTTTTCTTATGGAAATGTCTGACATTGAAATTTGTTATTGACGCTAACTCGATTCTATATGAAATCCTTAAAACTAAAAAGCCCCGCCCCTTCCCCTCTCAGCTGAGGGGGAACCCGACTAGTCGG
The DNA here is from genome assembly GCA_964538225.1 of uncultured Candidatus Peribacteria bacterium. Taxonomy (GTDB): domain Bacteria; phylum Patescibacteriota; class Gracilibacteria; order UM-FILTER-43-11; family UM-FILTER-43-11; genus JAFGCR01. The sequence continues at coordinate 16,436 of CAZIDW010000009.1, read as the reverse complement.
GTTGGGGGGCGGGGCTTTTTAAATTATCGGTTCAGCTGACTATCGCTTCTTCCCCTTCCCTTTCCAGATCCGTTTCGTGGCACCCCACGCGTACTTCAGCAGAAACACGGAGATGAAGAAGTAGATGGCGACCTGGATAAAGCGGATGAAATACGTGACCAGGTGCACGGAGATACCCTGGACGACTTTGTTGAAGTTGTTCACAAAAGCCTTCAGCTCGTACTTCCAGCTGTCTTTGATCTGTTTCCAGTCAAAAATCTTGTCTTTGTAGATGTTGACATTAAAGAAGCTGTAGTTCAGCCGTTCCAGCTGGTCGGCTTTGTTCTGGTTATACTGGTCGATCCGCTCTTTGATGTTCAGGCGTTCGTTGGTGAGCTTTTCAATCAGCTTGAGCTTGTTGTCGATGATGAGCGCCAGGCTCTCCACATCCTGCTTGCGGGTGGCCAGTTCGGCGACGTCGTCGTAAGCGCTCTGGGCTTTGCTTAAGGTGTCTTCCACGGATTCCAGTTTCTTTTCCAGGATCTCCAGCTGTTTATCATAATATTCGATGGTGCCTTTGATCGTCTGGATATTCTCGTTCAGGTCTTCCGGATCCAGGCCTTCAATGACCTCCAGGACGTTATTGGTGCTCTCTTTTTCCACCTTAAACCGGTAATAACAGCTGTCGTCGTTCTGGTTCGCGTTTTCAAAGATCACATCTTCCCGCGTTTTCAGTGCCGACACGACTCCGCACGTCTGTTCGAGTTTACGGGTCCTGATGGTGGCGCTGTAGGTCTTGACCTCATAATCCTCCGCGTCCGGGCCGGTGGAATAACCGGGCTGGGGCGGAATGACGCCGGAACGGGCCATCATGGGTTCAGCGGCCATATCGTAAGCGACACCGCCCATTTTGGCAGATTCCCCATATCCCTCATTGTAGCGGGCTGTCTGAAAAACGGTGCGGAACGAAAACCCGATGAGGGCGACAACGATGGAGAGGACGATGATCCCCAAAAAGACCAGCCCGATCACCTTGGCAATCGATTTAAAAGACCAGTCGAAATTTTTAAAAAAGCTCATGGTAGTTGATGTTAAATGCTTATTAATTTTACTGCGCTTCCGGAGCCGGCGCAACTGAATCCATATTTATTTTTATAAAAACTATCGTATAATAGTCGGTGTGATTAAAAGCTAATTCGTTATTCTTATGAAAAAAATAATCGCTTTTTTGTTCCTTATCGTCCTCGTTCTGACAGGCTGTGTCCCCGCGTCTGAACCGGAGCAGGCCAAAACACTTCCGCCTGGTCAGCCTCCCATCGGCGGTCAGCGGGATGAGCACGGGTGCCTGGGGCCGGCCGGTTACTCATGGAATGAGACGATAGGCGCCTGTGTCCGCGAATGGGAGCTGAATGAAAACCAGCAGAAAGCCGCAAAGACCGCTGTGCAACATGCAGGCAGTGATTACGCCACCACCATCATCGGCGTGGAGGTCGCCCGCTGTCCCGGCTGTTTTACGGTCCGTATGGAACAGGGAGAAGGGCGCACTCCCCGCACCATCATCCTGGAAGACTGGGAGGTTAAAAGCGCTCCCGCAGCCGATCCCGGCTGTGAAGAGGCCGGCGGCAACTGGCTCGCTGAATACAATGAATGCGAATTCGTGGACCGTGAATGGTGCGAGGAGGCCGGCGGAACGTTCGCGGAATGTGAATCCGCCTGCCGCCATGATCCGGACGCGGAGATATGCACCATGCAATGCGTACCAGTGTGCTATTTTTAAACGTCATTATCTTTTAACCGTTTCTCATCATGTTTAAAAAAATCTGTCTTTTTTTCCTTACAAGCGCTATGCTGGCCGGCTGTACCGGCTCACCAGACGACGGCGAAGCGCCCATCACCAGTTTCGAGGCCTGCGTGGAAGCCGGCTACCCGGTCATGGAAAGCTATCCCCGCCAATGCGCGGTGCCGGAGGGTCGGACGTTTGTGGAGATCATTGAAAACACAGACGATAAAGACGTGGATGAACACGGCTGTCTGGTCGATGAAGGGTTTGTCTGGTGTCAGGAGGCGGAACAATGCATCAGGGAGGGCGAGGAATGCAAAAAAGATCCTGACGCCCCCGCCCCTAAACGAAGCTATTACCTTATCGAACAGGCGCTGAAAGAAAAACGCGGAGGGGACCTGGAAGGCAAGACACTCGGCATCCGGAGTCTGAGCCTGTCGCATTTCCGCGGCCGCATGGCTGAAGAGCCGGACGGGGTTATTTTGGCGGCCAAACGGAACAACGAATGGGTGATTGTGCACGACGGGACAGATGATTTCACCTGCGCGGAGGTAGAACCGTATTATTTCCCCAAAAAGATGATCAGCGACTGCCGGCCCTGATCGGAATGTGTATTTTTCAGAACTATCAGGACAATAAAAACTATTACGACTATAAGCATTAAATCCGATTTATAATAGTCTTAAAAGTCCTGAAATTCTCAATAGTCCTGAAAATAACATTTGCCTATTCCAGGTAATATGGTTTAAAATAAATTCTACGTTATTTAAACTCACCTGATCATGAAAATTCTGGAGAATAAGACCACCCAGATATTACTGGCGGTCATCGCTGTCCTCCTCATCATCTTTTTAGCCATGCTGCTCACCCACCGCGCAGAAGAAGGTGTGAAACCGGCTCCCGGCCTTGCTGTCACCTGGACAAGCGGGGATGTACTTTTCAGCGGAAACGGCCAGATCTGGGAAAAGGCGGATGACAAAACGCTTCTCACGAACGGCTACCGCCTGCGAACCGGCAAGGCATCTCGGGCCATCCTGCTGACTCCTCATAGAAGCCATGTGCGGCTGGATGAAAACACGGAAGTCCAGGTCGCCCAGTTAAACGAGCAGGATGTCCTTCTGATCCAGAATGCCGGCCAGACCTATCATCGGGTCAGGATGGTCAAAGAAGACGTCTATCAGGTCCGGGCGCTCAACCATACCATCAAAGCGGTCGGTACAGCGTTTAACATTTCCACCAACCTGAAAGCCGACCGCGTCAACGTGAAAGTGCTGGAAGGCAAAGTGAACACCGCCATTAATCTGGGGGAGGTCATCGAAGTGCAGAGCATCGGCAAAGGAAAAGAAATCACGGTGGATCCCGGCAGTCAGGATGGCATGATCGCCCTGTCGAACATCGGCCTTGATTATGCCAAAAGCGACTGGATGACCTGGAACCGGGAAGAGGACGCAAAAATCGGTTATGTGGTCAATGTCATCGAAGACCTGTTACAGCAGGAGGGTCCCACAGACGAAACGGCCGCTTCCGCCCCGCCCTCCGACTCCGCCCCCACCACTAAAACACCCACCTCTCCCACTCCCCCGTCTTCTGCCGGCGCCTGCCAGCCTTACCTGACCGGCAAAAAAGACAGCACCTACAAAGCCATCATCCTGAACTGGACGCCCTGCACGAACGACGATTTCCAGTTCTATAAAGTGGTGCGTTCCACCCTGAACGCCAACCCCGGTTATCCGGCCGACCCTGTGATCACCTCTTCCTCGAACCGCAGTTATTCCAATTACATCGACAAGACCGTGGCGCCGACCCGCACCTACCATTATCGTGTCTGCGTGGTCCAGCGGCTCAATAAGATCTCCTGCGGGAATAAGATATCGGTCACTTACTAAACGTGAACCTGAACGAAATAACGTTGTGACGTGATAGCTACTGTGCTATAACGTTGCTTCGTCCTGTCCTCTTATTTGGATGGACTTCCCCTCTGATTTATGATAAAATGTTAAGATATTATTATGACTCTCACCCTCCTGTGAAAAACCGATTACTGCCTGTCATCAGCGGCCTGCTCATTTTCACCGCCCTTCTTACTGCCGGATGTACCCGTAAGGAGGCTGATAAAACCGCTAAAGAATACCTGCCTGAAGTGCAGGCTATGAAAGTACAACCGGGCCTCCAGCAGGAATTCACCGTAACGGGGGATGTCTTTGCCCATCAGATCAGCCGGATGACCGCCGAGCAGAGGGGAAAAGTGGAATCTATTCCGGTCAAAGAGGGCGATACGGTCACAAAAGGACAGGAACTCATCACCCTGAGCTCCTCTGAAGTCCTGTCGAATTTTAATACGGCGGCCACGACGCTCCAAAACGCCCGGGTCGGTCTTCAGCAAACCCGGCTCAGCGCGGAAAAGAACATCGAGGCCGCGGAGATCGCCCTGGATACCGCCCGCACCACCCTTCAGAATACCGTCCGCCAGAACCGCACCCTTAAAAAACAGGCGGAAGAAGCGCTTAAATCGGCTGAACTGAACCTGGACCTGGGAGTCTCATCGGCTGAGACAGCCCTTGGAAACGCTATCAAAAGCAGTCTTCCGGTGGTCCAGGCCGCAGTAAACGCCTGCGATAAGATCCTGGGCGTTTCGGCGACGTACAAATTCACCAACGATTCTTTTGAAAACAACCTGGCGGCCCTGAACAGCCGGACCAAATCCGAGGCGGACCGGGCGCTGAGGGATATCCTGAGCCAGCTTGATACCTATACCGCTTCGTTTGAAAACGCGCTCACGCTCCTTATCACCACGGAAAACGTTCTGCAAAAAACCCTTACTGTTCTAAATAACAGCATCACCGGCAGTAATTACACGCAGGCGGCCCTGAATGCCGACATTACCTCCATCACCACTCAGCTCACCTCTATCCGCGCGTCGATCAGTTCGGTAGAATCCGCCAAGCGCGCGCTGGAGACTGCCCGGCAGGAAAACCAGGGCGATTCCCAGTCTATTTTAAATGCCCGTGCCGCTTACCAGAATACGATCACTCAGCTGGAGGCAAACGAACGGAACGCCCGGCAGGCAGTGGAATCGGCTATCAATGCTCTCGAAAACGCCAAGCGTTCGGCGGAACTGAGCCGGATCAGCGCCAAAAGCTCTGTGGACAGCGCTTACGGCACGTATGACCAGGCACGTATCAGCAAAAATAAACTGGCTATTAAAGCGCCTTTTGAGGGCAAGGTGGCGGATATCGCCGTGGAGCTTGGCGAAGAGGTCAACCCGGGAACCCTTCTTGCCACCGTGGAAGACGATTCGCGCCTGAATCTGGTAGCTTACCTGTCCGCTGCCGATGTCAAAAAAATCGATGTGGGTTCCCCGGTCACCATCAATCAAAACGGGGAGACGACCGCAGTCAGTTCGATCGCGCCCAGCGCGGATCCGCTCACCAAAAAATACAAGGTCGAGATGGAGCACCAAAGCGATACCTTAAAACCCGGTGAAGCTGTGGAGCTGACCTTTACGGCAAAAGAGGCGATGTTCGACCACGATCGCCTATTCGTGCCGCTTCCCGCCCTGCATATCCTGCCAGATGAGATCTTTGTGTGGAAACTGGAAAACCGGCAAACCGTTAAAGCGCCAGTCACCACCGGGGAGATCGTGGGGGAATACGTGGAAATCCTGGACGGACTGACAGTCGGTGACCGTATTATTTCAGAAGGCGGACGGTTGATCGAGGATAAAGGGGTACGAGTCGACATCATAAACCAGCCGCCTCCTGAGATTCCCAACGAAAAATAAATTCTTTTGATGAACAAAAAATTTATACAAAAAAGAGTCGACTGCATCAAACAATCCCCCTGGTCCTTTTTCATCAAACGATGGCGCCTGACATTAGTCGCTATGGCTGCCATTGTCATTGCCGGATTCATCGGACTTTCTAACATGCCTCTGGAATCCGATCCGGAAGTCAAAATCCCCATCGGCATGGTCACCACGGTCTTCCCCGGCGCTTCCCCGACGGATGTGGAAGAACTGATCACCGACAAACTGGAAACCGAATTAAAGACCCTGGACGACCTGAAGCTCATCACCTCTTCTTCCAGCGACGGCATTTCATCGATCACGGTCGAATTCGAAGCCGAAGCCGACCTGACCGACTCCATCCGCAACCTCCGGGATAAAGTGGATGAAGCCCGGGCCGATCTGCCCGACGAAGCGGACAATCCGATGGTGACCGAGATCCGCACCAATGATTACCCGGTCATCACCTTTTCGCTTTTGGGCGACCTGACCCCGCACGAGTTCAAACGTTTCGGGGATGATCTGAAAGAAGAGCTGGAAGGCATTCCCGGCGTCTCGAAAGCCACCCTGTCCGGTATCGAAGAAAGGGAGATGCAGGTCCTCATCGACATCAAAGCGCTGGAAGGCCTCCAGCTGACTCTGGAGCAGGTGGTACAGGCCATCCAGAACAACCATGTCGACTTCCCGATCGGCAGTATCCTGACAAAAGATTTTTACTATCAGGTATCGCTGAAAGGACAACTGCAGACGGAAGCGGCGCTTTTAAATCTGCCGGTCGCCAGCCGGAACGGGCGGAACATCCATTTAAAAGACATCGCTGAAGTGCGGGATGTCTTCGGCAGTCAGACGACTATCACCAAGGTCTATCAGTCGGAAAAAGAACGTTTTACGAATTCAGCCACCCTGCAGGTATTCAAAAAAACCGGTGCCAGCATCATCGACATCACGGATGAAGCCAAAGAGACTGTGGAGCAGTATCACAAAGACCATTTCCCGCCCGGGGTGGACGTGCTGGTCAGCGGGGACAATTCCGTGTTCATCCGCGAAGACCTTCAGACCCTGGGAACCAGCGGTATTCAGGTCATCACCATCATCTTTATCCTGCTTTTTATCGCCCTGGGCTTAAAAGAAGCAGTCCTGGCGGCTTTGAGTATCCCGTTCATCTTCTTTATTTCTTTTCTGGTCCTTTTTCTCGTCGGCGAGACCTTTAATTTTCTGGTGCTTTTTTCTCTGATCCTTTCTATCGGCCTGATTGTGGACAACGCCATCATCATGATGGAGGGCGTGCATGAAAACCTGAAAGGCCGGAGGCTTCCGGCGGATGAATCGGCTTATCTGACTATCGCCACCTACAAGAATCCACTCATCTCCAGCACCTTTACCACTGTTTCGGCTTTTCTTCCCATGGCACTGATGCCGGGAATCATCGGGCAGTATATGGCCCATATTCCCCGGACGGTCACAATCACCCTGTTCGCCTCTCTGTTTGTCGCCACCTTCCTGCTCCCGAGCGTGGCTTCACATCTTTTCCGGAAATTCAAATCCGCTGACATCAAGCCGGCGCTTTTAGAACGGTTTATCACCCCCCTTAAAAAATGGTATGAAAAACATATCCGGTCGATCCTTTCCTCTAAACGAAAACGGCGGACCTGGGTCATCGGCATGATCCTCACGTCGATGGTCGCGATTTCCTTCCCTTTTGTCGGGATTATGAAGGTGCAGATGTTCCCGAAATGGGACGGGGATTATTTCACGGTGGAGATCGAAGGGCCTTTGGGCTCCCGGCTGGAAGACACACTGGCGGTGGCGGAAAAACTGGATCCGTACCTGCTGAAACTGCCGGAGGTGGACAATTACGTCACTATCGTGGGGGGCGGTGCGCTGGCCATCACCAAAGAGGGGCCCGCCATGGGCCTGGGCGGCGCGACCCGTGCGAACCGGGCCAGCATCACGGTCAACCTGATTGAAAAAAAAGACCGGGAATACAAAGCCTATGAGATCAGCGAGATGTTCCGGGAGAAAATCCGCCCGGTCACCGGCGCGGATATCGTGGTGAGCGACCTGCAGACCGGTCCGCCGACCGGCGCGGATGTGGAAGCGCGTATCATCGGCGACGACCTGGCGGCGCTGGAGCGCTATGCCAGCGAGATCGAAAACGAACTGGAGCAAGTGGAAGGCGCGCGTGACACAAATGTGGATATCAGCCACGGCCCCGGCGAATTCCATTTCACCATGAAACGGGACCAGCTGGAATTTTACGGCCTATCGGTCTACCAGCTGGCCTCGGAACTCCGTACTGCGGTCTTCGGCAGCAACCGTATCAAGATCGTCAAGAGCGGTGAGGAGACGCCCATCGTGGTGCGGCTGGATTTCCGGGAAGAAGTCTGCAAACAGGACCCGCGTACCCGGCTTCTGGAAAAACGGGATGACCTGACGCTGTGCAACCTGAATCCCAAAAATCTCGACCAAGTCAAACGCCTGCTCATCACCACCCCCAAAGGCCAGGTTCCTTTAAGTGAACTTATCGAGGTGAGCCTGGAACCCAGTGTGACCACTATCCGCCACCGGGACGGGGAAAAGGTGGTGAACGTGAAAGCCTTCGCCAAAAAAGGCTATCTGGCCGAGGACATCCGCAAAGCGCTGGACGAACGGCTGAAAAACATCCCGGTACCGGAGGGTGTGACCTTTGAATACGGCGGGGAATTCGAAGAGATGCAGGAATCGTTCAACAGCCTGTTCAGCGCCATGTATATAGGGCTGATCCTCATCGCGTTTATCCTGGTGCTCCAGTTCAATTCATTCCGCCAGCCGTTCATCATTCTGTTCACACTTCCGCTGGCGCTGATTGGCGTGTTTTTCGGCCTGGCTGCCATCGGCCGGGATTTCTCTTTCCCCGCTTTCATCGGCATCGTGGCCCTGATGGGAGTGGTAGTGAACGACGCCATCGTCCTCATCGACCGCATCAACAGCCATATAAAAGCGGGTATGAAGAAACTGGATGCCATTGTGCGCTCCGGCACGGAACGCCTCCAGCCGATCTTTCTGACCACCATCACCACGGCCACAGGGGTCCTGCCGCTGGTGTGGGCCGGCTCTTTCTGGACCGACCTGGCGCTGGCCATCTTTTTCGGAATCCTCTTTGCCACCGTACTCACACTCGTGATGGTACCTATCTTTTACAACGCCCTGGAAAGCGACAAAGAACTGAAGGAAGTCAGAGAACGCGAATGTGAATATGACTGATCTTAAAAACTTAAAAACCTGAAAAATAAACAATAAACCTTTAAAAAATGAAAGCCGCGAATAATCATCCAAAAAAGTGGTTTCTTCTTTCCGGTCTCTGCGGTGATAATGAGGATCGGTGTGGCCGGTATGGTGGGACTGATCTTCGGGCTCTATCCGGCGAACAAAGCCTCGAAAAAAACCCCACTGAAGCCCTGCGGTACGAGTAGTTAACTCAGGAATCAAGGGTCTCCTGAACGGATGCGCGTGCCTCTTCAGTCATACTCCGGGCATCTTCCATCTCATTGATGACTTTTATCACCTCGCTTAAAACACGCGTATCGACCGTCAGCCGTCCTTGTTCGTCTGGCCGGTAAACCGCTGAATAAACATGCTTTAGTGAATCGATGATTGCAAACGCCTCGGTCGCGCCGATCAGCTGGTCTCCGGGCAAAGTGACCCCTTTTTTCAGTTCCCCGATGACTTCCAGCCCCGTCGCGGCAAACGCGGGGTCATCGGAGGATTTAAACAAACCGGTCAAGTGGCCGTAAAGATCCTCCATGGTGGCCACCTCCCGGTGATGCCTCGCTCCGTTAAAGGCGACACAGCCGTCAGGGATATCTCTGATATCAGCGGATCTCATAGGATTCAGTTAAAAAGTGAGTAGATATTTATCCCATAAATCTTTTGAAAAGTCAATTACATTTTTTCCGGCACCTCCATTCCCAGCAGACCAAAGGCGTCTTCCACCACCCGGATGACCGCGCCGGTCAGAAGCAGACGGCTTTTTTTCACTTCCTCGTCCGCCTTCAGCACCGGCAGGGCGTTGTACAGCGTATTGAAATGCTGTGCCAGCTGATAAAGGAAATTGGCGATATGGCTGGGTTTATACTCTTCTGCCGCGCGCGACAGCGCGTCCGGATACATCAGAAGATCTATCACCACCGTCGTCTCCAAATCGTCTGAGAGAATAAACTGGTAATCATCTGCATCATGTAAATCAAGGCCGGCTTTGCGGAAGATGGATTTTGCCCGGGCCACGGTGTACATCAGGTAAGGGGCGCTGTTGCCTTCCAGGCTCAGCATCTGGTCCCAGTCGAATGTCATGTCGTGGGTGCGGTTCTGATGGAGGATATTGTACTTGACCGCCCCCACCCCCATAATGCGGGAGAGATTTTCTTTTTCGGCATCCGTCAGATCCGCGCCTTTTTCATCGATCAGGGCGCGCGCGCGTTTTTCCGCTTCGTCCAGCACGTCTGTCAGCATCACGATGTTGCCCTTCCGGGTGCTCATACTGCTGTCTTTGAACCGCATCCGGCCGAACTCGACATGCACCTGCGCGGCAGTAGTAAGATTTAATTTACGCGCCGCCTCAAACAGCTTGCGGAAATGGAATTTCTGCGCCGCGTCCACCACATTGACCATCAAAGCCGGGTGCCACGTTTCTTCCCAGTATTTGATGCGGGCCAGGTCGCGGGTGATGTAAAGGGTGGCGCCATCGGATTTGCGCACCACGGCCGGCACGTCCTCCGGGGCGTTGGGCTTGATGATCCAGGCGCCCTTCTTTCCATCCACGATCACGCCGCTTTTCCGCCCTTCTTCCAAAATCGCCTGCATTTTATCTTCATAAAAACTCTCGCCGTTCATGTGGTCGAATTCGATTCCCAGGCGGTCGTAAATGGGCTGGATCTCCATCAGACTCCATTTGACGATCTTCTCCCACAGCTCCCGGTTTTCTTTGTCGCCTTCTTCAAATTTTTTATATTCGGCGCGGGCTTCATCGTCCAGCTCTACATCTTTATCGGCCTCGATGTGATACTGCACGTAGAGTTTCTGCAGCGCGGGAATGGGATCTTTTTCAACCTCTGACAGATCACCCCATTGTTTAATAGCGTGGATCAGCTTGCCGAACTGGGTGCCCATGTCGCCAATGAAGTTGTCGGAAACTACTTTCCATCCCTGATGCTGATAGATCTTTTTAACCGAATCGCCGATGATGGTGGAAAGCAGGTGATGCACTCCCATGGGTTTGGCGATATTGGGATGGGAGTAGTCGATGATCATCGACTTATTTGAGATTTGTGATTTGTGAGTTGAGATTTCTTCCTTCAGATAATCTGATAAATCTTTTACAATTTCCTGAAGAATTTCTGAATAAAAATTTTGTTCAATCCATAAGTTTACAAAGCCCGGGCCAGCTACTTCGACTTTAGTGATCAAATCCTCTTTTTGCAATTCACCGGCGATTGCCTGCGCCACCTCCTGCGGACGTTTGCCCAATTTGCCGGCCAGCAGCAAAGCGATGTTCATCGCAAAATGGCCGTGCTCCAGCGTTTTGGTCGATTCCAGGCGGAAGTCTCCCCTATTTACATCAAAACCGGCTTGCTGAATGGCTTTCAGAATAGTTTTTTCGAGTTGTTTAAGGCTTGGTTTCATACGAGGGGAATTATAGCATAAAAACCTGACACTAAAGCAAGGAGGAAGGTGGCTCCTCCTAGATTGGGAGGAGAGGAAAAGGTGGTAGAATAAGGTATTGCCTATTGTACTACCCCTCTTTCCTTCTCCCCTGAACCAGGGGAGACCACCTTCCTCCTTGCTTCTGAAATTCAGTTGCGATTCCCCCTGATTTTGCTAAGATTAAAAATACTTTTATTTAACCAAAAAATCGTGTACAGCCAACTAGCGTTCCTGATAATCCTTATCTTCTTATCCGCGGCTTTTTCGGGAGCAGAAATCGCCCTGACAGCCATTTCCCCAGCCAAAGTACGTGCTATCAGCAAAGAGAGCAAATTCGCCAGCCGCGCCATTGTCCGTTTAAAAAGACGTCCCCAGCGGCTCCTGATAACCATTCTCATCGGCAATAATCTGGTCAACATTCTGGCCACCGTGATCGCCACGGTCTGGGCGGTGGGGGTCTTCGGCAGTGCGGCCATGGGGATCGTGACCGGCGTCCTGACCCTGCTCATCCTGGTGTTCGGAGAGATCACCCCCAAGACATTCGCCCAGAAATATTCCGTTTCTTTCGCCCGCGGGATCGCCTACCCCCTGCTCTGGCTCACTAAAATCCTCTTTCCGGTCATCTGGATCTTCGAGCAGTTTACCAATGCCCTCATCAACACCCTCAGGCTCAAACAATCCCTGTATTCCATTAGTGAAGAGGAACTGCTGGCCATGGTGGATATCGGCGCGAAAGAAGGGATCATCGAAGAGCAGGAGCAGGAACTGATCGAGAACGTGCTGGAATTTTCAGACACCACAGCGGAAGAGGTGATGACAGTCAAAAAAGACATGGAAGTTCTGGAGGTGAATACGCCCGTCCATAAAGTCGTTCACTTTTTCCTCACCCATTCCCATTCCCGCATTCCTGTCTATAAAGATTCCGTCCACAACATGGTCGGCATCGTGACGGTCCATGACATCCTGCATTTCCTGCAGCATCCACAGGAAAACAAGACCCTTGAAAACATCAAACTCAAGCCTCCGATCCTTGTCCCCAAGACGAAATCCATCAGCAAACTGTTTCATGAATTCCAGCGGCGGCGGCGGCATCTGGCCATCGTGGTGGATGAGCGGGGGGAGACCGTGGGTCTGGTGACCATGGAAGACATCCTGGAAGAGATCGTGGGTGACATTATGGATGAACATGACCAGGAGGAGAAAATGATCCGGCCGGTGGGAAAGAACGAATGGGTGGCCGACGGCGAGGCCTCCATCGAACAGGTGAATGAAATGCTGGACATTAAACTCAGCTATCCCGAACACCAGACCCTCAGCCTGCTGATCTTAGAACAGCTCCACCGGTTCCCGAAACTGGGGGAAAAAGTCGTGTTTGAAAACCTGATCTTTCAGGTGAAAGAGATGGGGAAGAAAAAAATCGATATCGTGCACATCACCCGGCTGTCGGAGCCGGATGGAGAGGGAGATTAATTTATTTAACTAATGGAAGACTCAATCGAGGACCCAATGGATTGTAAAACAGAAATGCAATCAATTGGGCCTTCAATGGGCCTTCAATGGGAAATATGGAACACTTAATGGACATCGTCCGGGACGTCATCCATAACTACGGTTATATCGGTATTTTCAGCCTGACTGCCATGGAGCAGTTCATCTTCCCGGTGCCGGCGGATGTGTTCGTGGCCATCGGCACGTCCCTCGGACTTCCGCTTGTCCGCGTGCTCTTTTATGTACTCCTGGCGGCTTTGGTCGGCTCTTATATCGGTTATTTTCTGGGGAAATGGCTGGGCCTTCCGGTGATGCGGTGGTTATTTGGCCAGCGCAAGCTTGATAAAGGGGAAAAATTTATTGAAAAATACGGTATGTGGGGAGTCATTGTAGCCGGTCTCACTCCTCTGCCCTTCAAGATCGTGACCTGGACAGCCGGTATTTTTGAAATGCCGCTCGGCCGGTTTACCCTCGGCGTCCTTTTGGGCCGGATGCCCCGCTATATTGTGACCGGATACGCCGCTTCTTTGATCTACCGGACCAAATTCTACGCCTCCACCGAGATGAGCGCGGTCATCCTGGGCACGCTTCAGGGGCTGACGGAGTTCCTGCCCATCTCCAGCTCCGGCCACCTGGCCATCGCGGAGCACTTTTTAAAACTGCCGCCTGCTATCGCGGCGGCTGATCTTGAGATATTTGATATCTTTCTGCACGGCGGGTCGCTTCTGGCCATCCTCCTATACTTCTGGCGAGACTGGGTGGAAGTGTTAAAAGACCTTTGGCATATGCTCACTAAATGGACGTTCCGCAAAAATACCCTGGCCGCTAAACTGGCTCTGGGCACGATTCCCGCCATCCTGGCCGGCCTGATGTTCGGGGGATTCATCGGCAGCCGGCTCAGGGGGCTTACCACCATCGCGCTTTTCCTGATGCTGGCGGCGGCGTTTTACCTGTATGCCGAATGGAAAGGCGGGAAAAGCGACCAAGAGACCGTGGGGATTAAAAAATCACTCCTCATCGGATCGGCCCAGGCGCTGGCACTGATTCCGGGTGTCTCCCGTTCCGGCGCCACCATCGCCACGGGCATGCTGATGGGCCTTAAGCGCGACGCGGCCGCCAAATTCTCGTTCATGCTCGGCGGAATCGCCATTCTGGCCGCCAATGTGTACGCGCTTTTTTCTATCCGTAATGGCGCGGTAATGCCGGACCTGACCTTTACCCTGTTCGGCGCGGCCGCCTCTTTTATCATCAGCCTGCTTTCCATCAGCTGGCTCCTTAAATTCCTTGAAAAACGCACCCTCCGCCCGTTCAGCTTTTACCTGATGATCCTGGGGGCGCTGATATTGATGGTGTTTTAAGTAACGCAGTAGCGTTGTAACGATATAACGTTATAACTTTAATATATTTTCTTGACGAAAAGGTGAGTGCTTATTAGTATAAGCTCCTTTTTTAAGTTTTAAGATGAATTTTTGTATTATGAAGAAAGCCTCTATTGTGCCCATCAGCCGTCTCGAGCGTATTATCCATATCATCCGTGACCAGAAAGTAATGCTGGACCGTGATCTGGCAGAACTTTACGGTGTGGAAACCAAAAAGCTCATTCAGGCCGTTAAACGAAATAATGAACGGTTTCCTGAAGATTTTATGTTTCAGCTCTCTAAAGAGGAGCTTAATTATTGGAGGTCACAAATTGTGACTTCCAATTCAGCTGCCAAAATGGGTTTACGCCGATGCCCTTATGTATTTACGGAACAAGGTGTCGCCATGCTCAGCAGTATCCTCCGGAGCCCTCAGGCGATTAAAGTCAACATCGAGATCATGCGCGCTTTTGTCCGTTTCCGGCATACACTGGAATCCAATAAAGAACTGGCTAAAATCGTATCGGAACTTCGTTCATTTGTGCTTAAAAAATCCGGCAAAACGGATCAGGAGATCCATCGTATCTGGAAAGCTATTGAAAAAATGGCGAAACCGATCAACGACGGCCGGAAAATCGGATTCAAACTTGAGTAAGTGTTATTTTGCGGTCGCGCAGAACCTCAGAATAAACCGCTCAATCGCCATCGCCAGCTCATCCTGGTCATCGGTCGTAATACGGATGCCGCTGGTTTTTAAGGCGACATCGATTTCCAGCAAACGCCTATAAGCATCTTTCAGTTCATCGGTTTTAAAGTGTTTCAGCTGGCCCATGGTGTTTTTGGCGACAAAGGGGTGAATCTTAAGGGAGGTGGCGATATTGGCCGGGCTGGTGTTAGGGTAATTTTTTAAATACCCGCCCACCTGCAGGAACAAGCGAAACTGGCGGACGATCATGTAAAAAGTCTGGCGGAGACTGTCGCCGGCCGCCAGGGTGCGGTGCAGGTCACGGATGGCCTGCCGGTGGTCTTTGGCGCCCAAAGCATCGGTCAAATGGAATACGTTCGCCTCGATGGTGGGAATGACGAGACGGTCGATGGCCTTCCGGTCGATCGCCTGACCTTCCAGATACGCGCTGAGCTTCTGCAGTTCCTGGTCGATCCGCCACAGGTTCTGACCAGCCAGAGAAACCAGATATTCCGCGTCCGCGGCGCTGATGGAAGTTTTATGGATTTTCGCCTGATTCTGCACCCATTGGTTTAAAGCCGCGCCTGTCAGCGGTTCAAATTCCTTCACAGTGGCTAGTTGAACAATTTTTTTATACAAAGATTTCCGCTTGTCCGGATGTGGCTGGACGAATATCACCACACTGGTCTCCGGGATTTTTTCAAGGTAATCCGCCAGTTTTTTCAGTTCTTCTTCACGCGCTTCATCTTTTTTGGTCACTTTATCCGCATTGCGCGTTTTGGGAGCGTCCGGCAGCCCTTCGATAAAAAGCAGGCGCTTCTCCCCCAAAAACGGCATGGCTTCGATCTGGGAGATCATCTCCCCTGCCCCTGCTTCCGCGCCATCCAGCACCACCAGATTCATATCCCCGTGCTTTTCCTTAAAGGCGTCCTGCCATGCCTTTATCTGGTTATGGAGGCGGAAGGTGTCGTCGCCGGTGAAAAGGAATAGATTATCCATATTTCCGATT
Source organism: uncultured Candidatus Peribacteria bacterium (assembly GCA_964538225.1). Classification (GTDB taxonomy): domain Bacteria; phylum Patescibacteriota; class Gracilibacteria; order UM-FILTER-43-11; family UM-FILTER-43-11; genus JAFGCR01. The sequence continues at coordinate 674 of CAZIDW010000009.1, read as the reverse complement.
GAGGCCCCATTGAAGGCGCAATCGATTGCATTTCTGTTTTACAATCCATTGGGTCCTCGATTGGGTCTTCTAAGGTAATTAATCAGCCCGAAAGCTTTCCGCTATTTTATAAAAAATATCTACGTCTTTCAGCTCACTGCCATGTGCATTGAAGTAATGCAAAGCAACGACTTTACCCGGCAACTGATAGGTGTAAATAATAATATTTTCATTCTCGCCGGTTGCGCGTCCGCCGTTTACAATGGTGCCGCGGGGAGCCCGGTAGCGGCGTTTAAGCGCTTTCAATCCATTGATCGTCATCTCCTGAGAGGAATAAAATGGGTGCAGAAACCAAACATTTGTATTCAGATTAGACCCCGCAGCCTCATAAACGTGCATATAGGTATCTATGGCCATATAACCGGAAACACCGAAGTTCTGATAGAAATCCAGCTCTTCGGTTAAAGTCACCCGCCCCCAATTCATTCCCTGATACCAACCAGGGTGATAGAAAGAAAAACCGTCTCCCTGGTATTTCGTCCATCCGGCATACTCCCCGCTGTCCATTACCACATCCCCCTGAATCAGAGTGGATGACGCCTGGTCTTTTTTTTCTTCTTTGATCCGCCAGATCAGTTCGTCCATTTCCGCGCGGGTGATGGTCTTTTCTATCGTGGCGACTGTTGAAGGGATAT
>CAZIDW010000008.1:0-31256 GCA_964538225.1 uncultured Candidatus Peribacteria bacterium | reverse complement strand
GTCCGTACCGGCATGGGCGGGCCAATCCGGATTATGATGATTTAACTGATGAATGCTGAATTTTTTATTTCCTAATTCTTGCCAAAAGATTTGTTGATGGGTTATCATGGCGACCTCCTGATTAAAATTAAAGTATGAGTTTATTAGGCAAAAAATGGGTGATTCTCAATAGTGATGACAGCCTGAATATTATTGCGAAATTACTAAAAAACAGAGGCATTGATTCGCCGGAAAAGGCGGAATGGTTTTTTAGCGGCACGCTTGAGCATCTCCATGACCCCAGACTGCTGAAAGACATCGGCAATGCTGTGGAGCGGATTAAGAAAGCCATCGCGGGCGAGGAGAAGATCATGGTTTTTGGGGATTATGACGTGGATGGGGTGACAGCTACAGCGATCGTTTATGATTTTTTAAAAAAGGCCGGGGCGAAAGTTGATTACGCCCTGCCCAACCGGGATAAAAACGGCTACGGGTTAAAAGATTATTTCATCCGGCGTTTTAAGGAAGAGGGGGTCGGTTTAATCGTGACTGTGGACTGCGGGACCTCGAATTTCAATGAGGTGGAACTGGCTGATGAACTGGGCATGGACGTAGTGGTGACTGACCATCACAGCACCCCCGAAAAACTTCCCCCGGCACACGCTGTCGTCAATCCCCAAAGGCCGGATTGCGGCTATCCGAACAAAGAAGCCTGCGGCGCCACGGTCGCCTATAAACTGGTTACTCTGCTGGCGCGCGATCTGTGGCCCGAGGAACGGGCAGAAGCATATCTAGACCATCAGCTGGGAATTGTGGCGCTGGGAGTAGTCGGAGATTGCATGGCGCTGACCGGGGAAAATCGCATCCTGGTACAGGAAGGCCTGAAGCGGCTGGCGGACGGCAGGAACCCCGGCGTCCTGGCGCTCCTGGAGGAAGCGGGTATTTCAACTGGTAAAATCACCAGCGTGACCATCGGCTTTCAGATCGGCCCGCGCCTGAACGCGGCCGGCCGGCTGGATGACCCCCAGCACGCTTTTGAGCTTCTCATCGGTAATCTGGAAAAAGCGCAGACCCTGAATGAACTGAACGACCAGCGCCGTCGGATGACACACCAGTGCGTGCAGGAGGCAGTGAAGGAAATCGAAAAAAAAGATACCGTTCCCCATATCATCGTGCTCACCAATAAAAAATGGCAGGCGGGTCTGCTGGGGCTGATTGCTAACGGCGTTTCAGAGAAGTTCAGCCGTCCGACTATCATCATGCGGGAGCAGGACGATGAGATGATCGGATCGATGCGGAGCGTGAATAATTTTGATATCACCACCGCCCTGCGGGAAACAACCAGTGACTTATTCACGGCTTTTGGCGGGCATGCCATGGCAGGGGGTTTCACCATGCCCAGAGCGAACCTGGATGAATTCCTGAAACAGATTGAGGTTATCGGGCAGAAACAGATCAATCCTGATGAATTCGTAAGCACGCTGAATATTGATTGTGAAGTAAAAGCAGAAGAACTCAGTTTTGAAACCTGCCACAAATTCAGCCGACTGGAACCGTTCGGCGCAGAAAACCCCCAACCGACACTGTTGGTCAAAAACGCCCGCATCCTGAGCATCCGGCCCGTGGGTAAGGGGGAGCATCTACACCTGCCCGTCCGGCATGGAGATAAGACTGTGGGGGGGATCGCCTTCCGTTTTGGCAAGCATCTTGATAAAATTGACCCGACAAAACCACATGACATCGTCTTCAATCTGGAGATCAACGAGTGGAACGGACAAAAAAAATTACAGATGAAAGTGGTGGACATGAAGCCCTCCGACGTTCCGTCGTCGCAATGATCAATGACCAATTAACCAATGACCAATTTAAAACTAATTCTAAAAGACGGCACCGAGGTCATTGGAGAGTCGTTTGGTTTTTTGCCCAACTTCGCTAAAGCTTCGTCGGGCAGGCCCAAAGGCGGGGTGGACGGCGAAGTGGTTTTTAACACGGGAATGGTGGGGTATCCGGAAACCTTTACCGACCCCAGTTACCGAGGACAAATTCTGGTATGCACTTATCCCATGATCGGGAATTACGGAGTGCCGGGGGAATGCAAGCTGGACGGCAAAGCGGTAAGTAAGCGACTGGAAAGTTTAAAAGTGCATCTGCGGGGGATTATTGTAAGTGAGTATTGTGAGAACCCTTCCCACTGGCAGTCTAAAAAAACTCTGTCAGATTTTCTGAAAAAACATAAAATCCCGGCTATCCAGGGGGTGGACACGCGGGCGCTGACCCAAAAATTACGGGAACATGGCGTGATGCTGGGCAAAATCGTCACCGAATCCACGAGATTCAGCGATCAGATGGCTTTCAGTGATCCCAATCTGGACAATCTGGTGGCGGAAGTCTCCCCGAAAAAACAGCATCTGCTGATGCCGAAAGGCCACCCTAAATGCACCGTCGCACTTTTGGACTGCGGAATCAAACACAACATCATCCGTCATTTTCTGGACCGTGGCTGTAAGCTCATCCGTCTGCCGTGGAATTATGATATCCGTAAGCTAAAAGGGAAATATGACGGCCTTTTTGTGAGCAATGGCCCCGGCGACCCGAAAATGGCCAGTCAGGCAACGGACGCCATTAAATATGTGATGAAAGAAGGAAAACCGATTTTCGGGATTTGTTTAGGAACCCAGCTGATGGCCCTGGCTGTCGGGGCGGATACCTACAAATTGAAATACGGTCATCGCTCCGCCAACCAGCCGTGCATTGATGAGAAGACGAAACGATGTTACATCACCTCGCAAAACCACGGATTCGCTGTTGACCGAAAAAGCCTGCCAAGGGGGTGGAGAGAGTGGTTCAAGAACGCGAACGACGGAACGGTAGAGGGTATTAAACATGCTACCAAGCCCTGGTTTGCCGTCCAATTTCATCCCGAAGCCAGCCCCGGCCCCGAAGACCCGGCTTATTTGTTTGATGAGTTTGTGAATAAATTAATGAAATGACGAGATGACTTTTTGACGAGATGACATTTGTCATTTCGTTATTTCGTCATATCGTCATTTGTATTTGAAAAACCCCGCCTTGCCCATCGGACAGCGGGGTTTCTCTTTGATGTTAATCTATCATTCCTCTTTTTTCCCGCATACCGTAATCATAGCCGGGGAAAAAATAAGAACGAGAGGTGCATAGCGGATCCACTGGTAATCGGGATACCATAATTCCGCCAGCTTAATCGGCCCCATAAACAGGAAGAAAGCCGCGGGAATAAGGAGGGTGATCAAAACGGCCTTCAGGCTTTCTATTGCCTTATTCATCGTCAGATTCATTATTTACCCCTTTGTTAGCATTGTTAGCATTGTCGAAACTCCGGCGGAGAAAAATACGCATCAGCAGAAACGCCAACCCGTAACGACAGGACGGCTTCACGCCGATAAAAAAGAAGTGCTACACAATATCCATAACCGCCCCCCTAGTGCGTGGCGCCTGTTTTGGAAGCTTAGTAACATCAAAGGTTTGAAGGATCAATGCCACCCACAGCAAATAAGCTGAAATGACATTAGGCGCTGGATTATAAAACTTAAATATCTTAAAAACAAGCAACTAAAGCAACCAGAGAGCAGTGCTGCAGGGACCAGTTATTAATTCTTAGTAAATCAATGAAGACTGGTTACTGGTCGCTGGTTACTGGTTGCTTAATTTTTTTATTAGACAACTTTTTTGTTATTCCGTCCTCCTGTTATTTCGCCATTTTGTCTATAAAAATTTGACCTTTTTGCCTCTGAAATCTATACTAATTTTTGACATCTCTTACAAAATAAACAAAATAAAATCCTATGAACAAGACCCTCTATGTTGACCGCAACGAAGCGAGCAAAATTTTAAAAGTATCCACCCGCACCGTGGATCGCTACATGCGCAAACATCGCTTTAAAACACGCAAAGACGGGCGGCGCGTTTTAATTAAAAGGTCAGATGTTGACAAAATCATCAAGGAGCATATTGGTCGGCTGGTGGATATCAATGATGACCATTTTAATGATCTGATGGGCGGCAACGAGACGGAAAAAACAGGATTGGCCGTGAAAGACATAAAAGTCAAAAAAATCAAACAGGGGGAACCGGGGTCAACTGAGGAAAGGATTTATAAAGACCTTTATTACGAAGTCAAAAACGACCTGAAAGAAAAACAGGAACGGCTGGAGGCCGCCACGTATCGCGTGGGGCAGTTGGAAGCGCAGACCAAAAACATGATCCCTCTGCTTGATTTAACCAAAAAAGAAAAGGAACTGCAGGAGGTGTATAGCACAATCGACCAAAAGAACCGCCAGGCAAACGAAGCCATTGAAGTCCTGCAGGCTAAAATCCGCACGGAACGGATTGCCAAATGGATTTACATCTCCCTGGTGGGGTTGTTGCTGGTGGCGGAGCCGATTCTATTCTTGTTGTGGGCGTTCGCCTAGTTAGTTAAGGGTTGAGGGTCTATTTATTAAAAGTGTCTTGTTTTTGATGTGAGTTAATCTTATCCTTAACTTGTTGTTTTAACTTGCTTTAAAATGATTGTTACTAATTTTAAAACCTACCAATCGGCGACTGCTGATAATGCTATTAAACTGGCCACTATTCACCAGCAGGTCGCGGAGGAATTAAATGTGGATATCCGTGTGGCCGTGCAGGCGGTCGATCTGGCTAAAGTCATCGACGCGGTCAGGATTCCTGTTTTTGCCCAGCATATCGATTCTATCGGGTTCGGCAGCCATACCGGCCATATCCTGCCGGAGGCGGTGAAATCCGTGGGGGCGGAAGGCACGCTTTTAAACCATTCAGAAAGGCGGCTTGAGCGCGAGATCTTACAGCGTTCCATTGAACGCGCCAAAGAAGTGGGATTGCCAACGATTGTATGCGCGGAAACCCCCGAAGAAGGCGCTCAGTTTTTGGAATTCGATCCCGACTATATCGCCGTGGAACCGCCGGAATTGATCGGCGGGGATGTTTCTGTTTCCTCGGCAAAACCGGAAATCATTGAAAACGCGGCTAAGTTAATCGGTACGGAAAAATTATTAGTCGGCGCCGGCGTAAAGTCCGGCGAGGATGTGAGGACCTGCATCAAACTTGGCGCCAAGGGCGTGCTGCTGGCCAGCGGCATCACAAAGGCCGAGGATCCAAAAACAATATTAATGGACCTGGCCAGCGGACTGCAGGGGTAAAACTTTTTTTTCATCCGCCTCCTCAATGCCCACAGCCCCGTCCAGGCCAAAATGACCCACGCGGGTTCTTTGGAGTGCGGAAAGATACCCACCCACCCTTAATTTTTCCCCGATATCCCGTGCCAGCGAGCGAACGTAAAACCCTTTTCCGCAATGGATCTTCAGCTTGAGGACCGGCCACTTGTAATCCAGCAATTCGATTTGATGGACGATGACTTCTGCCGGTTTCAATTCTGGTTTTTTCCCTTTGCGGGCTAGTTCGTAAGCCTTTTTACCTTTTATTTTTTTAGCAGAAAAATCAGGGGGCATCTGTTCAAAGGTGCCTGTAAATTCCTTTAAAATATTTTCGATGCTGGTGAGTGGCACTTCAGTTGCATCGGAAACAGGTGTTATTTCACCTTCCGCGTCATCGGTGGTACTTTTGGCTCCCAATGTGATGTCACAAATATATTCCTTATCTAAACCCGTCAGTTTTTGACATAGCTTAGTGCCTTTACCTATACAGAGAACCAAGACGCCGGTGGCCTGAGGGTCGAGTGTGCCCGTGTGGCCGACTTTTTTAACATTGAGTTTGTTGCGGATTTTGGCGACCACATCGAAAGAAGTCCAGTCTTTGGGCTTGTTGATGACCAATATTCCATCAATGGGGCGATAAATTCTAAACTTAGACATAAAAATACAATTGGCAATTACTAAGAATATTTTCCGATTATCTCCCTTACCACTTCCCGCTCATCCCACTCAATCGGACCCTGATTTAAGGTGCGGGTGTCGAAACTGCCCATGCCGGTGACCACTACAATGTCACCTTCCTGCGCGTTCTGGATGGCGAATTCGATAGCCGCGTAACGGTCTTCGATCAGGCGGAGGTCTTCCTCCAGCCCTCTGACCTTCTTTGCGCCCTCTAAAACCGCCTGCATAATCGCCATCGGATCTTCGGAATACGGTTCTTCGTCGGTTACAATAGTGAGGTCGGAATGGGTGGCAACGATTTCACCCATTACCGGCCGTTTTTCTTTGTCGCGGTCCCCGCAGCTGCCGATAATACCGATGATACGGGCGGGGGCGGTTTGGCGGAGGGTTGAATATAGTTTTTCGAGTGCGTCCGGCGTAAGGGCAAAATCGACCACCACTTCAAAACCTTTCGGGCTGCCAATAGTTTCCATGCGGCCCGGCACCCCTTCAAATGATTCCAATCCACGCCTAATCTCATCCAACGATATTCTGCAGGCTAAAGCCACCCCAGTGGCTGCCAAGGCATTTTCCACATTAAACGAACCAGGCACTTTGAGTTCAATTCCGACTTCATCTGAACCGTAATGCAATGCAAACTTGGAACTGAATTTGGAATAAGTTATGTGATGAGCTTTTAAATTCCCCTCGCCCAGCCCATAAGTGATTTTAGTGGGGCAGGAAATCTGATTAAAGTCTTCAAAAAACGTATCCCCTGTATTCAAAACCATGGCCTGCTGGTGGGGAATAGCCCTGAGGTCATTGGGGAGATGACGTTGACAGGTCTGGCTGACATTTTTAAACAAATCCTTTTTGGCATCCCGGTATTTTTCCATCGTCTTGTGGTAATCCAGATGCTCATGGGTGATATTGGTGATGGCGGAAACACTGAACGGGATTCCCCACAGGCGGTGCTGGTGGATAGCATGGGAAGAGGCTTCGATGACCACATAGTCGACTTTGTGGCGGAGGCATTTTTTCAGAAATTTTTGTGTTAAAAACGGTGAGAGGGTGGTTTTTTTGGATCGATTAGGGGTGACTTTGCCGTTTATTCTGAATTCAGCCGTAGAAATCATGCCGACTTTTTTATTGGCGGTGCGAAGAATATGTTCGGCCATGTGGACAGTGGTGGTTTTACCATTCGTGCCGGTTACGCCGATGCAGATCATCTTTTTGGCGGGAAAGCCGTATTTCACAGCAGCCACAATCGCCTTTGACTGATGCCAAAGTAAGCGGAGGGGGTTATCGGGGCTGATTTTTTTGCGAAGATAATCTAAAAGTCTCATAAAAAGTCTTGAGCATTACGGATTATAACTTTTTGTTGACAAATAGCCAATTTTTAATAAGATGATAGCCTTAGTTGCTCACCCATTTTTATTATGACTGAAAAACTAAGCGGTCCTGAGAACACGCCGCTGCCTGAAAAACAACCTCTCACCACTGAAGCGGAGGTGATGGATAAGAGGGCTCGTATTCAACGAGGCATTGAACTTTGCCAACACTTGTCTGACCACAACCCGGGTCTCGTTATCAGTTATCTTGCCCATATTCCCCGCTCTCAGGAAAACGACCGGGAAGCCCAGCAGATAGCGCTTCGGGTGGCCAACCTTTTTCCTGATGCCATCTTGAGGAATGCGGAACATATACGCGGACGGCCATGGGCCGAAGAAGTCCTTGAACTCGCCCAGCAGAATAATACCAATAAATAATATTCCCATGATCGAATACGCCGAATCCATTGACAGTGCGCTGCTAACTGATCATGACTATGATTTTTTTGAATTGGAATGCCCTGCCGAAGAGATGCGGCTTGATTTTGTACGCCGCTGCCGAAGTTATTTACGACATTCGGTTATCAACTCCCGCGGACCGCTTTCGAATGATGCCCTTCGGTATATCGCGGAACAAAGAGGTTTTGATTTTTTAGCCCATGCCCCATGCTATGAGGATCGGTCTTGTTATGACGAACTTCTGGAAATAGCCGCCAAAAGCTCTGTTCAATTGACGCCCTGGAAAACATTAGAACATGCCGTACTTTTTGACGGTTACTCGTGGGAAGAAGAAGTGCTTTTAAAAGCCGCCCGCCAATGCCGCAGCAGCCGGATACTTCGTGATTTTGCTCCCCGGATTAAAAACAAATCCATCCGCGAAAAAGTACTGAATATAGCGGCAAAGCGGTAGAAAAAGAAGCATTAAACGGACCGCAGGTCTTTTTTAATCTGTTTTTTCAATCCATCCAGACTACTAAAGCGTTTGGCGGCCCGGATTTTTTTGCCGACACGGAATCGGACAAACTGACCGTAGATCTTTTTGCTGAATCCGGCGACATATACCTCTAAAACATCCCCCGGATGGTTGAGGCGCGGGCCGAAGTATAAGACGCCTTTATAAAGTTTGCCGGCGATTAAAACCTCGCAGGCATAAACTCCCGGCGGATGATTAAAATCGCCCACATGGAAATTAAGTGTCGGGTAGCCAATCTTCCGGCCGGTCTTGGTGCCTGATTGTACTTTTCGCCGTGTCCACATACAAATGGATTGTACCTTAAATCCAGATACTCTAAAATAATTTTAGTTATGATTTGTACATTTGTACGATCAATACGATTGGTAAGATTTTTACGATATTTACATACTTCAAATTCTAACTAAAAAGTTATGCGAAAAATACCGGCTACGATGGCCACGCAGCATCCGGATAACGCATTGGCCGCTTATTGGAATGGGAAAAAATTCATCAACACCCTGGATGAGATCGAAGAATGCTATCGGATGTTCAAGGAATTAAAGTGTACGGAATACATGTGGGACTGGGAAGGCAAGTTTGTGGATGAAGCCGTGGTGGAAAAATTATTCCAGCATTATCACGCTTTCTTTAAGCGCCATAGATTAGGGAAAGATATTTTTTTAACTTTCAGGATCCCGAACACCGATGAAGAAAGCGGGTTCCGTCTGGCGCGGGCCTATATGGCGATTTTAACAGCTGATGATGTGGCGCATGAAATCGGCATGCACACACCCCCCATTTTTGAAGTCATCCTTCCCATGACCGCAAACGCCGGGCAATTGCTTCGCGTCAAAAAAACCTTTCATGAAGTGGAGGAATTCAAGAAAAAGGCTTTTTATACCAAGCGCAAAGGCGTCCAGGAGTTTAATGTAATCCCTTTATTTGAGGGCTGTAAACATTTGTTTAATGCCGATAGGGTTTTAAGTGAATATATCGAAGGAGTTAAAACCCTGTACGGCAAAAAGCCTGCTTATATGCGGCCGTTCATGGCACGTAGTGACCCGGCGCTAAACTCAGGGCTTCTGCCGGCAGTCCTGAGCAGTAAAGTGGCGCTCCAGAAGTTCGCGGAAGTGGAAAAAAAATATAATGTGCCGATGTATCCGATTATCGGGCCAGGCTGTCTGCCTTTTAGGGGAGGGGTAAATCCGGAAACCATCAAAGAGACGATTGAGGAATACAGCGGCGTACGGACCATCACCATCCAGTCCGCTTTCCGTTATGACTACCCGCTTACTCAAATAAAAAAGGCCATCCAGTATATTGAAAAGACACTGCCGACCTTAAGCTTTACCCCGCTGACCAAAAAAGAAGTGGAGGATGTAAAGTGGGTCAATGACACATTCGGCAATTATTACAAACAAACCGTCGAGCCAATCGCTGAACTCATCAACCGGATTGCCGGCAAAACCCCTGGCCGGCGGGAACGGATGCTGCATGTCGGACTATTTGGCTATTCACGCGGAATGGGGAAAGTGAGCCTGCCACGCGCCATTAAATTCACATCTACTTTTTACTCACTTGGCGTTCCGCCGGAGTTTATTGGAAGCGGGCGTGGCATCCGGGATGCCATGAAAAACGGGAAGCTGAAAACGATTGAAAAACATTACAAAAACCTGCGCGCGGACTTTGTCCATGCCGGCAAATACCTGAACAAGGAAAATTTGAACCACCTCGCCAAAAAATACCCGGTTTTCCGGGATATTAAAACCGATGTGCAGGAAATGGAAAATTATCTGGGTGTTGAATTGGGCCCTCTCAGGACTAAACATTTTCTCCATCGTAATTTAGTTTCTTCTGTTCACCTGAAAAACAAAGCCCGGATGAATTTTGCGGAAGAGGTGGAAAAAGCAGCGGCCATCCGGAAGAGCCTGGGATAATAAATACCCTCCTTAGCGATATCTGTTATTGACAGGCCTGTTCAGCCTGCCTAAGATCTTGAAATGGTATGCTGGTTTTTTCGGCATCCACTGCCAACGATCTTTAACACTTTTCAGATAAGTCAGGAGGGGTTATGGCCGATTCTGTCTGGATCTTAGAAAAAATATTCAATATCCCTGTTGTCTACTACGTACTCACAGCGCTGGTAATCGTCGTGCTTCTGCTGTGGGTTCCTTCCAAGGAATGGCTGAAGCGAATGGGAACGCTCTGCTTCTTTATCCCAATCGGGAAGCTAGGGTGTAAATTAAGACCTTTAGCTCCCAATTGGGTGACCATTCTGCGGTTTCCCGTGGTGTGGGCCGGCTTTATCACGTATCTGGCCGGGCACGCGTATACAGGATTCTGCATCATGGTTTTCGGAGTGGCGCTGGATAAGCTCGACGGCAACATCGCCAGCGCCTGCGGGAGCAAGAGTAAGTCATTCCCAGACACATGGGAGGAGCTGAACCACCCCGGCCGCACCAAAATGGGGGCGTGGCTGGATCCGTTCATCGACAAAATCACGGTTCTGCCCATCGCTATCTACTTTTGTGTATCGGGGAATTTGTGGGCGCCCTTTGTGGGCGTGATGATCGGTGTGGAACTGGCCGGAACGTTGATGCGTCATCCGTTTAACATCGGTCAGCGCTGGCAGCGTCAAGCAAGCGCCACGTGGTTTGGGAAGATTAAGTTCACCCTTCAGTACACCACGCTCCTTGCCTATCTTCCTCTCGACCAGGGCTGGGTGCCCTCTTCACCCATTCCCAATGCCGTACTCGGGCTGGCGATGGTGTTCAGTGTCCTGAGCGCTCTGTCACGGATTGAATTCCGTGGCCGGCTTCACTGGATCAACACAATCACCGACCGGCTGAGCATGGTGTTTGTCCGGCGGTAAAAAAAGATTGTTGGCAAAGCCCGTCCTCCTTCGCATAAAACTTCGGAGGACGGGCTCTTTTTTAATATGAAAAGATTTATCGCCACTTAATCAATGGGTAAACGCTCCCCGATTGCACTCCGCTGGTTCATCGGAGCACATCGGGATCCTCACTTCATTGCGTCCCCCTTCGTCTATGGCTACGGAGGACTTATTTCGTTCGGAACGCGTTTATCGCCACTTAATCGAACAACCCATGCTCGGATGCTGGATCTCAGACACAGGCTGGCCATTTAAAATGGCATCAAGCGACGCCCGCAGTTCCTGTTTCTGGACTGCTGATTCGTCCTGCCAATTATCATCCAGCCGGCCGTGATAAGCGAGTTTTCGATTCTTGTCAAACACGTAGATATCGGGGGTGCATTGGGCCTGATACGCTTTGGCGGCTTCCTGGGATTCATCGTGCAGATATACAAAATTAAACCCTCTCTCTTCGGCAGTTTTTTTCATGTTTTCAAACGAATCATCAGGGTAGTTATCAGACTCATTTGAATTGATGCCAATTAGCTGGACTCCTTTGTCGGCGTAGTCGGACTGAAAGCGGATAAGGCGGTCGAGAATGGCCTGCACATACGGGCAATGATTGCACATGAAGATGATGACCAATGCCTTTTTATCCGCAAAATCAGCAGGAGAATAGATTTTGTCATCCGTCCCCGGCAGACTGAAATCAATGATGTCAGTCCCCAATGGGAGCTGTAAAGATTCGAGAAGTGTCATGTTGATTGAAATTATTAATACTGAACCCTGTCTTCTTTTTCCTTCCACTCTTTAAAAGGCTTCAGGCATTCGTTCCGATCAGTCTGGATCATCTCAACCTGAGGATTTTTCGCCGTGCCGCGAATCACATCGTAAATGAACTGATCATCAAAACCGATAGCAGCTGCATCGGCCTGTACGCATCCATAAATCATCTTTTTCATCTTGGCCCAATGCACAACGCCCAAACACATAGGGCAAGGCTCACAAGTCGAATAGATCTCGCAATCCGAAAGGTCAAATCTGCCTAGCTTTTTAGTCGCATCACGAATCGCATTTATCTCGGCATGAGCGGTAGGATCGTTTGTTTCAAGCACACGATTATGATTACTGGCAATCACTTCTCCATTGCGAACAATAACGACTCCAAACGGACCACCATGATTGTTACGAATGCCATTTTGAGCTTCTTCAACGGCCAGCCTCATGAATTCGTTCATATTTATTTCTTTAGGCGATAAAGGTCGTAAGCAGCCGCAAATACAAAGATAATCTGCAATGGGACAAAGATCACATCTTTCAAAAACAACGCATAAGCTTCCAGCAGTACCCCGCCGATAATAAAGCAGATGTTCTGATGAAAACGGTCTTTGGTGAGCACGCCGATGGTGATAAATATCAGACCGGCAGAACCGAGAAGCTTGAAAATGAGTGATAAATCCATATTATTTTTTCTTGCGATTAAACAATCGGCGGATGCCTTTAACGATGAAGTAAAGGATGATGACCATCACACCCAGTGCCAGCCATTCGCCGACCGTGATGTCTTTCAGGTCGACTTTGCCGTCGCAGTTCACATCCAGGGGATCATCACATTCGGATGTCGGCTCCCCTGTTTCATCTTCCGTTTCACCAACCGCTTCCAGGTCTTTTTTAACAAGGGGTTTAAGTTCGTCGCGCTGAGCTTCCGCGGTTGCAATCCGTTCCTCAAGACCTTCGTTGTATGATTTCAGCTCTCCGGTCTCATCGGGGAAATATTTTTCAATCGTGGACGTGATCTCGTAAAGATTTTTAAGGTAGTCTGCTTCTGTGGCCGCTTTACCGTAATCAATGAACTGCTCATCCACAACAAGGCCTCCTTCTGCTGTCTCTTCCTGTGCGATGGCAAGAGGCCAAATGGATGAGCTTTGCGAAGGCATGCCGAGCGCCCTGTCAACGGCTGTCATCATCTTTTGATTAACCAAACCAGTCGCATCCGCCCATGAGAAGAAGACATGATTGTTGAGTACCGCGGACCGTGCGACTTTATAAGTCGTTTCAGCGGCCTCAGCCGCCTCCCAGGCGAATCCGGTAAATTTTAGAGGAGTAAGAACCACATCGAGAAGGAGTTCAATTTCAGCCTTGGCCTCAGTAATACGCACATCGGTTCCGGCGGCCAGGCGGTATTTACTCATCATTTTGTCATAATCCCATTTAGCTGTTAAAAGGTCGGTATCCGTGTGGATACGATTCCAGTTACCGCGTGCGACTTTAGCATCGATTTGATCGGCGAGCGCAGTGAGCATTTCCCGCTCACGGGATAAGAAGAATTCCTGAATCCAATCTTCAGATTTCACTGCGTTATATCCTTCTTTTACTCCATGATCGATTGACGCTTTTTTGGTCATTTCCCACGTAAACTCATTGACCCAGCCGGCATCGAAATTCGGCGCGGACGCCTGAGTGAAGTAACGCATCGCCGCCGCGAACTGGCTGATGAGGTCCTGGCCCATATTAGCGACCTTGGTATTGAGAACACGCATTTCGTTGTAAAAACCCCACCCTTCCATTTCGATTCCTTTGGCGAAATACTCGCCCCATTCACCCATGTCTTTAAGCAAAGGCTTTACAGCGTCCACCGTTAAATCGCCTGCTTTTTCACCAACGCCTTCCACAAAACGTTTGATAGGCCCACCGAATTTATCGGCAAGCTTTCCAAACACATCAGCCATATCCATTAAATCCCATATTTGATCTTTAATGGCATCAGCCATCCCTTTCGTGGTCAATTTGAGATTCTTTTCGCCCTCCAGAATAAAGAAAAGGGCGTATTTGACCCGTTTAACACCGGACAGCAATGTCTCAGCCTCATCAGCTGTTTTGGTCTGGCATAATTTGCCGACAAAATCATTGATCAGAGCTGAGGTATTTTCCATCCCTGACGCTGTGACGCCACGCACTTTTTTAAGATTGCGGCCGGCATCCGCTACATCGTCTTTCGCTTCAGCGGTAAGGGGCAATACCACTTCCATCTCATTGTCGATCTCGCTTTCCATGTTCTGCGGCGCCTCTACTGTTACCATTCCGGAAGAATCGGATGTAAAAGAAGCGTAATTAGAAACAATCTCGACGGTTGCTCCCGCGATATCGTAAGTCTGGCCTTCGTATTCCGTTATAAAGTGGATTTTTGTTTGCGGAGAGGTAAAAACGATTTCAGTGGGCGTTTGTTCAAAGCCCGGCTTGGTGAATACGACCTGGCTGATCAGGCCTACGGCTACCTGGATGGGCTGGACTTTATAAACTTCTTCTTCCTGCCGTTTGCTGTCATAAAAAATGTAAAGTCCGTCATCGAAGACACCCGACTTGCCCATCTCTTTTAAGTTGGCTGTCTGATAAACGATTTTGTATTTTCCGGGTTCGATCATTTCGCTCGAAACGACTCGTCCGGGTTTTCCTGTATCGGAATATTTGATAGCGAAACGGGCCTCTACGGGATCGCCGGTCTCATAATCGGTGATACTGATTTCCATCACCCCCTGAGTTTCTCCGTCCGCCAGAAAAGGGGGAGTACTATCGATAAATTCAACATTTAAATTGATTTCCGGTGCTTCGACACAGAAACCATCATCCCCTTCTTCATACCCGGGGGCGCAGACACATTCATCGATTTCAGGATCGTAAACAAGCGAAGGGTCATCGGGAGGGCAAATGGGTTCACAGGTGTTATCCGTAAGCAATTCATATCCGGTCGGGCAATAGCAAGCGTCATCCTCGACGCTGAATTTTATATTCGGATCATCGGAACAAAGCTCTTCGACTGTCCAGCAATCGCCTTCATATTTAAAGCTGGGGGGGTCGCAATACAAACAGCCAAATTGCCCATCGATTGTCTTCTGGATGCCCCCTTGCTCATTGCACACCGCCCCGAATTGAACCCGTTTTTCATTGGCCCAATTCGTGAAACCGCTTTGCACATAATTATTAGCGCCCGCGGAATCCATACCCACAGCATCACAATGCTGGCCGTGAAAAGCGCATTTGCAGTATTTGTAGTTCATCACAGGGCCACAGTAATCATTTTTAATGCTGGGTTCCTGGTAAGGTACAAATTCAGCTTTGGCCAAACCGGATGTCGCCAAAAACAATCCGACAACTGCCAGAAATGTGGTTAATAATTTTTTCATGATATTTTTATTTATTTTTAACAACAAAAACTATACCTTAAAAACATTGGCGGAAAAAGCTTTTTGCTATACAATGTCGTCTGCACAATGTGGGGATGTAGCTCAGTTGGCTAGAGCGCTTGCATGGCATGCAAGAGGTCGGGGGTTCAAGCCCCCCCATCTCCACCATTTAGTATTTTTTGTATTCCGATGAAAAATTGTGTTTATATTCTTTGGTGCAGTAAAAACGATAGATATTACATTGGGGTTGCGGCTGACCTTTATATAAGATTAGGTCAACATTTAAGGGGTTTGGTCAGAGCTACCAGAAACCTGAGACCATTGTTTTTAGTGTTTTTTCAAAAATTTTCTTTGCCTAAAAAAGCAAGACAGGCAGAATATCGTCTTAAAAAATTTAAAAGCAAAAAGATAATTGAAAAGATGATTTCTGACGGGCAAATCAAGAGCGGTCCGATGTGACGTCGGACAGGTCGGGGGTTCAAGCCCCCCCATCTCCACCATTTAGTATTTTTTGTATTCCGATGAAAAATTGTGTTTATATTCTTTGGTGCAGTAAAAACGATAGATATTACATTGGGGTTGCGGCTGACCTTTATATAAGATTAGGTCAACATTTAAGGGGTTTGGTCAGAGCTACCAGAAACCTGAGACCATTGTTTTTAGTGTTTTTTCAAAAATTTTCTTTGCCTAAAAAAGCAAGACAGGCAGAATATCGTCTTAAAAAATTTAAAAGCAAAAAGATAATTGAAAAGATGATTTCTGACGGGCAAATCAAGAGCGGTCCGATGTGACGTCGGACAGGTCGGGGGTTCAAGCCCCCCCATCTCCACCACCTTTAACTAACAGGCTCGTGGCTGTTTTTTGACAACAACACGCGTAAGATTATAATTTAACCCTAAATATAATTTTTTATGTCCGAATTGCCTCATCCAGATGTGAACACGGCGACGATCCGCGATATCAACCAGCGGCGGACGGCCCTGAAAACCGAAGGGTTTGAATTTGAATGCGATCAGCCCAACACCCCAAAAGGCCGGGCTCTCATCATAAGCCATGAAGCCGCGTTAAAAGTAATGGGATGGCGGACTCAGATTGTAAAAGCTGTTACGCTTATCGACCTGTGGAAAAAAGAGGGTAGTCAAAAATAGCAGGCGATTATGAGACCCGTCGCAGGGAACTGGAATCCGGTAGATATGAATTAATCACGACCTATGGTTTTGGTGGCCAGGATGTTTATAAGCTCAGCTTCCACGCCGCCAAACCGGAGAGCAACGGAGACGTGCAGATTCTACAACGTAAACGAGGCTATCAGATTTTCCTGAAACAATCGTCTGAAGCTAAAAATCGGATAGCGGTACAGGAATCCACGCGTGAGCGGGTTGCAGCGGTTTAAGCCTGATATAAATAGACCTTTCCTTCTTTTTGGAGGGGTTTAATTTCGTGAATCTGAAAGGCGTTAGACACCACCCGTGTGCCTGGTTTTAATGTGGGCCAGACGTCTTTGTAAAATTGTTTCATGGCTTTGGGGAGGAGATAGACAAAAACCACGTCCGCGTCGCGGTAATCCTGTTTCCAGATATTCCCGAACCGGATACGGGCATTTTTGGGATTAAAGAATTGGCGGATCTTACCGAACAAATACAGGGGAATGGACAATTCGTAGCCGATGACTTTTTTGGCAAAAGGCGCGGCCTTAAACACCAGTCGCCCGTCCCCGCAACCCAGATCGTAGACGATGTCGGAGGATTTAAGATCGGCCAGGTCGAGCATTTTTTTGTGGCGTTTACGGCTAGAGGGAACAAAGGGACCGCTGGTGATGGCTGCGTAAATGCCGGGAATCAGAAACAGGAGTACCGCTGTTAAAATCAATCGCGGATCAATCGTGCTGATGCCGAACGCATAAAAAACCGTGATAATCAGAGTGCCGGCAAGAAGAGCGAAGATAGCAGATTCGGCCATTTGATAACGTTATAACGCAATAACGACATAATTGATCCTTTGTAGTATATAGCGTATTGCGCTTAATTTACAATGAACAAAATAGTGCGCCACCAGCATATACTACGGAGAACGGGTGATACAACAAAGCCGATAACCAATCTAGCTAAACGATTTGTCGGGGTCCCGCAAAATGTGAAGTAAGCGAAGCGAACGGATTTTGTGGGGAGAGGAGACATTTGCGCAAGCCGAAGTTTTAATATTTACATTGAAACGTAGGTTGAAGTAAAATGCCGACGAGGGCGATTAGCTCAGTTGGTTAGAGCGCATCGTTGACGTCGATGAGGTCAGTGGTTCGACTCCACTATCGCCCACCATTGTTTCGACAGCCGGGCTGGCGGTTAGAGCGGTCCGATGTGACATCGGACAGGTCAGTGGTTCGACTCCACTATCGCCCACCATTCACAATGATCAGTGAGGGAAATACCGTTATACGACGCTTATGGGCGAGGCTGGAATAAGCCTGACGCGGGCCTGTAGCTCAGTTGGCTAGAGCGCAGCATTCGCATTGCTGAGGTCAGGGGTTCGACTCCCCTCAGGTCCACCACAAAATTGGTAATATTATGTTTCATTCGGGCGATTAGCTCAGCCACATTTCATTCCGCAATACTGCGGGGTTGAGTAATCGTTGCCGTTCACGGCGTCATTTCATTCCTTGTTTACGGGCGATTAGCTCAGTTGGTTAGAGCGCACGATTCACATTCGTGAGGTCAGTGGTTCAAATCCACTATCGCCCACCATTGTCTCGGCAGCCGGGCTGGCGGTTAGAGCGGTCCGATGTGACATCGGACAGGTCAGTGGTTCGACTCCACTATCGCCCACCACCCAAAGGCAAACTATTACCTGCAAATTCTACTGCACTTTGTTTCGTAGATTTTTTCGGTATCCGTTTGTCTTTGGGCTCCGCTCCAAAAAATACCCCTCCCACTACTTACCTCGCATTTTTTGGAGATTCTTTTTGGTGGGCTACGCTCTTTCATTTGATTTAACGAGCTTATTTTCTTAGTATAGTAAAGGAAATCTAACAAATACAACCATGGACTTTATTCATACTTACTTTAACGGCACGATGTTTTGGGGGAATGCAGTTCAGAACTATGTGATTGCTCTGGGCATTTTTATCGGCCTTTTGATTGTTTTTAAGATCTTTGAAAAAATCATTCTTGTCCGAATCCGGGCATGGGCCGGAAAGACCAAAACCGATATCGATGATGAACTGATTAAGATGGTCGAAGAAATACCGGATATTTTTTACGGTTATCTGGCTCTTTATATCACACTCCAATATTTGACGGTGCTTCCGATTATTATGAAGGTGGCCAACGCGCTTTTGATCATCCTGATCTTTTACTGGGCCACTAAAGCCGCCAGCAATCTGGCTGGTTATCTGCTCCAGCGGTTGGCAAAGAAAAAAGGGGAAAAGCCTGAAAAAACGATTAGCTATTTTGCCATTACCCTGATTGTCAAAATCATCTTATGGTCAATCGGTTTACTGCTGATTCTTTCTAATTTAGGAGTAAATATAACAGCCTTGGCAGCCAGTTTGGGGATTGGGGGTATTGCGGTCGCCCTGGCTCTGCAGAATGTACTGGGCGATCTATTCAGTTCCTTTTCTATTTATTTCGACAAGCCCTTTGAAATAGGGGATTTTGTAATCGTGGGGGACCACATGGGAACGATTAAGAAAATCGGCCTGAAAACCACTCGCATCATCGCCCTGCAAGGGGAAGAAATCGTGATTTCTAACGCTGAGCTCACCAATACCCGCATACGCAATTTTAAAAAGATGAAAAAACGCCGGATTATCTTTGGCTTTGGGGTTGTTTACGGCACGCCAGTGACCAAGATGAAAAAAATCTCTAAAATGGTCAAAGGCATTGTAAAAGATGTGCCCAAGTGCACGATCGACCGTGTGCATTTCAAGGAATTCGCGGATTTCAGCCTTAATTTTGAAGTGGTCTATTACATCAACTCGGGTGATTACGCGGATTATATGGATGCCCAGCAGAAAATAAATCTGGCGATCATGAAAGAATTTGAAAAAGAGGGTATTGAAATGGCGTTCCCCACGCAGACAATCCACCTTGCCAAGGAAAATTGATTGGAAAAGAGGGAGTTTAAGGGTACAATGAAATACCTTTTAATTTTATTGTTTTGTTATGCCTGAACTCTTCCCGGACATCTCACCCTCTCCTGAGCGCAAAGAGTCATCCGATATGCCGGAACTGAACGAGCTACTGGATGACCTAAAAAAAAACTGGGAACATCTGGATACTGCTGACCGGATTACACGGATACAGGATCTTTTTGACCTTGCGAAAAAACAGGATATGGAAAAAACCGATTTCTGCCATCTGGCCGCCGCTATTTTAAACCTGTCATTCACGGCGACACAGTTATTCGTGGACAGCCCCCGTTCCCAGGCAAAAAAAATTCTTGATTCCTCCCCTCCGCCGGAAAACGAAAGGGTAGTCATGGTTCTTCGGCTCGCCAAAAAAGCGGACGGGGAAATCAATCCCGTTAAATTGAGGGCGGCGGCCTGGCTGGCGCAAAAGGGCAACATGTCCGATAAGGATTTTATCGATCTGGCAGCGGATATTCTTGACTGCCACCCCCATATCGTCGGAGAAATCCTGAATGACAAGCGTTTTTCCGGGCGCGAAGCGCCCGAAGGGAAGACTAAGCTTCCCCCTAAACCCAAACAGCATTTTCCAAAAAAAATCAAAAAGGAACCGCCTCCCCCACCCCTGCGCCCGACACGCCGCAAAGCGAAGCCGACCAAACCCAAAGAGCCGGTATCCAGGAACCCGGTTGCCCTGGAACTGCGTAACCATTGGAACACTCTGGAACCTATGGCAAAAGCCCATTTGGTGAAACAATGGGTGGAATCCAAACGCAGTCATAAACATTTTAGCCTTCCGGCTGCCTTAAATCAGCTTGCGCGCCTTACCAACCGCAGTGATGAATATCTTAAACTTTATTACGAGTTATCCGGACTTCGGCGCGAGCTCCTTACTCTGCTGGACAAAGAATTAATAAACGTTCCGACCGCTGTGCAGATCCAAAGCATACTCAACGACTTAAAAAATGTGGACACTGAAAAATTATTCAAAGATCTTGCGGAAAAAAACGGATTTATCGATATCCGCTCCTTTCGGGAAATCCTTCAGGGATGCCTGACTAAAAAATCGCTCGACTGGAAAAAGCGCGTTACCCCCTGCCGGATTAAAAAAGACTGGCAAGGGGAAGGAGAGGTACTGAAAGATTATGATTTAACTTATATCCCTCCCGCTTTTCTCAGCGCGGAGGAACGGGATAAATTTCATTTTTCATCCCACCGGAATGATGTGTTTGTCACCTTTGTATTGAGCGGACAGGAGCGGTATTCCAAAGTCCCGATAGACGCCTTGGAGCCGGTTTGCGGCAAAAATTAACAGACTTCATCCACCCACCCCATAAAATCCCGGTTGCCGTGTTCGAGGGATGTGAAGACAATACAGGGGCATTCATAGGAATGGAGTGATCGGATAAGCCGGATGATCTTGTCCTCGTTCTTAACACGTGTTTTAAAAACCACCACGACTTCAGTAGCCTTATTAATGCCGTCTTCCCAGGGAAAATACGATTCCACGCCGGAGATGAGGTTCGCGCAGGCGATTAATTCTTCTTCTAAAAGCGCCAATACGATATCTTTGGCTTCCGCTTTGGTAGGCGCGGTCATGTAGCCCAGGCTTAATTTCATTTCTTGTGGTGTTCCTTGTGGTGTTACTTGTGGTGTTACTTGTGGTGTTACTTGTGGTGTTACTTGTGGTTTACTGTTCCCGTTGGTCGCGGTTTACCACAAGTCCTGCCACGAGCGTCAGCGAGTAGTCCCACCGCAAGTAATTCCATAAGGGTGTTACAGAATTAAAGAATACTGCATTTCAGCGGGTTCGTGCTGTTTCATCATCCGGTTCATCACTTCCATCAAAACCTCGACATCGTAAAGCGCACGGTGGAAGTTGTTTGATTCTATGCGGACCTGGTAAACACCTGCTAAATCAGAAAGGCGGCCGGGCATTCCCTGTTCTTTGGCGTATGCCAAACTACAGGCGACCTGTTCGTTATGATAAGGCTTCAGGCCGTTGCGGATGAGATTGGAATTCAGCATGTCAAAATCAAAACGTATATTGTGCGCCAAAAGGGGGCGGCGACCGCAAAATGTTACAAAGTCTTTCAGCACATCCGAGGGCGGCCGCGCGCTTTCAATCATTTCCCGGGGGATCTTGTGGACTTCCCAGGCGCTTTTGTCGATTTTGTTGATATTAATGTTCATCACCTCCTGAAATGCCCTTGGCTCTCCGCCTTTCTGCCATACCACTCCGCCGATTTCGATGATGTCGTCGTGGTAGGTGTTCAGCCCGGTGGTTTCCGTATCAAAAAGCACAAACTCCTCCCCGGAATGGAAACGGCGGACCAGATCCTGAAAAGGGATGAGCTGCATCATTTGATATTTATTTTAAATTTTAAACAGGTGCGGATTTCAAATTAACAAATCCAATCCGGATTTAAAACCGTAAATCCAAAATTAATATTGCATCTTTCCGCGGTTCTGTTTTTTTAAGCTTTTCATCTTTTTATTTTTCAGCCTTTTTTCGTCGGCCCGTTTTGGTTTTTTGGTTTTTTTGCGTACTGTGGGCACATAAAAATACTGACGGAGCTTATGGGCCAGCTGTTCAAAAGCGGCCTGCAGGTTATGGTGCAGGCTCTGTTTACCCATCACGCGGGTAACGAGCTGCCGGGTCTTCTGCGACTCGCGCCGGTGGCTTGCGGGAATCGGGAAGACCAGCTGGACACCTTTCAGGTTCCGGTTTACATTCTGACCGCCCGGTCCGCCGGAAAAATAAGAAATCCGGACATCATCTTTGGCGATCTTGAGTTCAGGCTTTCCCTGTGGGCGCACCCTGATCTCCAGCCGGTCCGGATCAAATGTGACTAAATCATTTTCCATGCTACTAAAATACCACAGAGGTTTTGACAAAATAATTGACATTACGTACAATCGATTAGCTAACAATCTTTTTATGAAACTCGAAGGGGGCAAGGTCTGTTTAAAGCCCATACTAAAAAAACATCTGCCGCTATTTTTAAAGTGGTTCGCTGACGAGGAAGTCGCACGCCATACCCAGATAATCCCTCCGACCACCATGCAGGAGGAATTGGAATGGTACAAAAAAACCAAATCGGACCCTGATGAGACCGGGTTTTCGATTTATATCAAAAATACGACCAAGCCGATCGGCAATTGCGGAATCCATGCCAATGCCAAAAGAAAAGATAAATACAAAGGGGAAACTTTTATCGGCATCCTAATCGGCGAAAGAAAAGAGTGGAATAAGGGGTATGGCACGGATGCCATAAAAACGCTTCTTGATTACTGCAAAAAGGTACGCGGAGAAAAAGCAGTGTACTTGTCGGTGGACACAGCCAACAAAAGGGCGCAGCATGCGTATGAAAAATGCGGATTTAAGGTTATTGAAAAAAAACACAATCCTGAACGGATATACAGCAACAGGGAAGAATATATAATGAAGGCCAATTTATGAAAAAGCCTGAACTCCTTGCGCCGGCGGGTGATCTGGAAAAACTCAAAACCGCCTACCGTTACGGGGCGGATGCCTGTTATATGGGGGTTAAATCGCTCAGCATGCGGGTGAAGATCGATGATCAGGAAGGTGATGTTTTAGAGGAAGCCCTGAAGCTGAAAAACGACCTTGGCAAAAAGCTGTATTTAACCATGAATATCCACGCGCATGAAAACCGATTGGCTTTTTTAGAAAAGGAGTTGGAGCGTTTAACTAAATTGCATAAAAAAGGACTGGATCCCGATGGCCTCCTGATTTCTGATGTCGGTATTTTGAATTTAGTCCGTCAAAAGTGCCCCTGGATCCCCATCCATATCAGCACCCAGGCCAACACATTGAATTCGGAGGCAATCAGCTACTGGGCCAAGCAAGGTGTCAGCCGTGTCGTATTAGGACGGGAGGTGAGTTTAAGAGAACTTCGGCAGATCCGTGACAAGCTGTCTAAAAAAGGGATTAAAGTGGAGTTGGAGGGTTTTGTGCATGGGGCTATGTGCATGGCGTATTCGGGACGATGTCTGCTTTCTAATTTTACGGCCCACCGCGACGCCAACGAAGGGATGTGCGCCCATTCCTGCCGATGGAAGTATAAAGTGTATCTGGAGGAAGAATTGCGTCCGGGGGAATATGTACCCATGGAAGAAGACCAGGAGGGCACCAGCCTGATGAGTTCAAAAGACATGTGCATGATCGAACATCTGGCGGATCTGGCAGACGCCCAACTGGACTCATTAAAATTGGAAGGTCGGCACAAAACGGTTTATTACACGGCCATTGTTACACGGGCCTACCGCGAAGCGCTGGATCTGGCCATGAAAGGCAAACCGCCCACCATGGACATTCTGGATTTGGCTGAATCGATCAATACCCGCGGTTATTTCACTGGTTTCTGGTACGGAAAACCAGGAGCTAAGGGCCAGCGTTACCACGAACGGAGCGATTACAATGACCGTTACTGTTTTGCCGGTATTATATGCAAAGCAGACGGAAAGTCAGTAGTTATGGAGGTTAGAAACCGGTTAGACAAAGGAGATAAGTTAGATATTATCACGCCCGGCAAAACCATTCCAATCACACTGAACGATTTCAGAAATGCGGAAACGGGGGAACTAATTGACCGCGCCAGCGCCGGGCAGGGATTTTCAATAAATTTTGAGGCGCCGGAGGAGCTGGAGGAAGGATTTGTGGTGCGGAAAAATCTAAAAAATAAAAAATCCCGATTGAAAGTTGTGACTAAAAAAATTAAGAAGCCAATATACCATTCATGACTTCAGCTCTTAACTTGAACTTAGTAGGCGATTGTGGTAATTTGTGTGAGCTTTTTTTGGGTCAGTAGCTCAGTTGGTAGAGCAGTTGCCTCTTAAGCAATTGGTCCTGGGTTCGAGTCCCAGCTGACCCACCACTAAATGACCGATTAACTATGTTGTCGGTTTTTTTGTTGCTGGGACGAGAACCCCTGGGTTCACCTGAATAAAGGAGAAGCAAAGCGACGACTATTATGAAGCTCGACCTCGGACTGAGCGAAGCGAAGGAGAATGTAAGAAATTCGAAAAATGAGAAGGCGACCAATGAAATGAGACGTGCGACGAATATTTGAGAACTAGAAGCAAATCCGTACGAGCATAGCGAGCTACGGATGCAGTGAGAGGAATCCCAGCTGACCCACCACTAAATGACCGATTAACTATGTTGTCGGTTTTTTTGGGATGCTAAAACCAGATGTGACCTGTCAGCGCAAACTGTCTTTTGTGATGAACCACACCAATGTGCCCAGCGATCCGACGAGCAGTGTCCAGTTTATCCCCGGACCGGTTTGCGGCAATTCGTCGCCGTAATAATAAACATACTGGGTGACTTCGTATTCGGTTTCGGGTTCATAAGTATGGACGGCGCGATTGCGGTCACAGCCGGTGCCCGCGGAATTCAGGTGGTAACCGCTGTTGCATTGCCATCCGTTGCCCTGGCTGTTTAAATGGGCGTTGGCTGGTACGCGGACGCGCACGCAATGGTTCTGAATGGGATGCCGGGTATAACCAAACGGGCAGACGTCTGCCGGGTGGTGAGCTGACTGGCTGTAACTTTTGTTACAGACCCAGGTGCCGAGATTTTTATTGTACGTCCAGTCACATCGATAATAATCACGGGCGTATTCGTCGTAATGCAGGTTAGAGGCGCTGGCCCGTTCGATATCGGCGCGCTTTTTGAGTTTCAGGCGCTGGTTTCCGTCGTAATAATCCGGATGCTGTGGGTGAAACTGGGCGTTGTGGTTCGGAAAATCGCGGTAATGCGCGTGAACCGCCGGCGCAAGCAGGAAGCTGAAGACGCCCATCAGGCTAAATACGATGATGGCCAATAGCTTTTTCATATGATGAATAAAAAGGTATATATTATAACTAGTAAATCAAAAATGTCAAGCTGTTGTTATCTTTTACGCCTTCCTCTAAAATAAACTTATGAGACATGTCCTCTTTTACACTGACACGCCCAGTTACGGCGGAGCTGAAAAGCAGATGGAGCTGTTGGCAAAACATTTAAAACCGCTCGGATACTCTGTTTCTTTGGCCTGCGGCGCTTATTCAAGACTAAAAAAACGGGAAAGTGAGCTTCGGAAAGCCTATGAACAGGTTTATTTTCTGCCGACGGTCCATAAACATGACCCCCGCCATTACACACAGCTGAAAAATTTACTGAAAACCAGATATTTTGTCCTGATGCATATTCATTTATGGAATCCTGGCAGCTGCCGGTATGCCTTTTGGGTGGCCAAACATGCTAAAATCCCGATTGTAACGACCGAACATGACCCTTTCAGGCTCGAGGGGCTGAAGCGTAAGATCAAGCAGATGACGCTGGCTAAATCCGATCAGATAATCGCCATCAGTTTAGACAATTTTCGACACCTTAGCGATTATGGCGAACATGTAAAAAACCGCTTAAACTTAATCCCTAACGGCATTGAGTCAGACAGGTTTTTTGACAACCATGACAAAGCGCCGCTTCCCGTTCAGAAAGGGGATGTGGTGATTGCCTGTATTGCCGAACTGCATGAGCGCAAAGGCCACAAATACCTATTGCGTGCTTTCAGCAAGCTGCAGATTGAGTTCCCTAACCTTAATCTGCTGATTGTGGGTATCGGTCCTGTGGAAAGGGATCTGAAGGAAAAATATGCCAATTTCCCGAATATCCATTTCCTGGGGTGGCGGGAAGACATTCCCCAGATCTTACGCGCATCGGATATCGTCGTACTTCCCTCTTTAAAAGAAGCCTTCGGACTGGTGATCCTGGAGGCCATGGCCAGCGGGGTGGTCGCGGTCGCGACAGATAATGGGGGTGCGAAAGACATTATTGAACATGGCAAAAGCGGTTATCTGGTCCCGCCGGCCAATGCGGAGAAAATGGCGCAGGTTATCCGGACGATCCTGACTAATCCGGACCAGAAACGGGATATTGAAAAGGCCGCACTGGAACGGGTGAAGACCCATTTTACCGCTGAGGTGATGGCGCAGAAGACGGCAGAGGTGTATCGGAAGCTGTCTGAACTGTGATTTATATGATTAATTGATTTAACATGATCCCCATTCGTTATAATAATCATATCAAAAACCATGAGCATCAATCATGACCATCATCCCATCACAATAATCACATTTCAGACCTTTGTTTCTTCTTCCGCGCTTTTTTTTCCGCGTATCGTTTGCTCTTTTCCATAATGCGCATCATCATCTTAATTGGCTGCCACAGGTAATGGTTTACAAGGTCGACAGTGTCTTTGGCTTTACGGGTCACCTTTTTTACATTGCTCAAAATGCCGATCAGGTGAAAGGTCGCGATGATCAGCGCCAATAGCAACAACCCGCCGCCAATCGACAGGACGAGGTAAAGAATATCTAATGGGGTCTTGTACATTTCAAGCATATTTTTGTATTTTAAATCATCTTTTAATTTATTTTAACAGACAAGTCAGAAAACGGGAAGATTTATTTAAGTAAAAATCTCCGCTGTCCCAGCAGGGTCCGTTTCCGGGATTGCCTGTTCCGCGAAACAGATGGCTGAATCCGTGATGTGCCGGAGCTGGGCCCGTATCGAGCCAATATCCTCTGTGCATTCAGTCAGATAAGAAAGGAGTTCATGCGTTTTTTTAACAGGCTGAGACAGGCAGATTATGATTTCGTCCCGTGTCATCGGCAGCCCCACCCCCAATTGCCATAAGGTTTCCTGCGCGGGGATATTATTGACGGAATCAAAAACCAAATGGCCCTCGTTTGCCGCGTTCAAAAGCGCCTCGCCAAAACATTCATAATCCTGGCGGGCTTTGTAATGGGTCAGCCGGCTTTCAAATATTGTTTCTGACATTAATCCTGCGCGTCAGTAACGGGGTCTTCACAAAAATCCAAAACAGCCTTTAGTAAAGCGGCCATCTCTTCCCGCCCCTCCATGTGATCCGTGCCGGCAACTGTATCCCTGAGCTTTTTCCGGGCTAAAGCAGTGATTTCAGGCGCTGTCATTTCCGGCTGGATTCCTATTTGTTCCAGCAGCTCATGGCTTTGAAAGCGATTGGTTATCCCCCCGCCGTCAATAGACTGCAGAGGAGCGCCGTGAGGGTCGCTGGGGAAAAAGGCCTGTTCGCCTGCCTTTAAAACCGTTTCGCCATTGTGCTGACAGCCAAAGTAACCTTTGTATAAATCAAGTCGGGTTTTTTTCATGAGAAAAATATTAGAGGACAAGAGAGATTATTATAACAATTTATTTTTATAAGTCAATAAAACCTTCTCTGTTTAAATTTGAAAAGCAGTAAAATACCAAGCAATAGGCAACTGTTTGAATCACTTGAAAAATTTTTTTCTTTGCTAGACACTTTTTTATGTGATTCGGCCTTGCTCCATTCGGACCGCATTTTTCGCTACTTACCATGAGGATACGACATTTAAATATTCTGCCCCCTACACTGCTTTTGGCCCTCTCTGCCCTGCTGAGCCGGTTTTTAGGCATTGCGCGCGACCACCTGCTCGCCAAAACATTCGGGGCGACCGCGGGAACAGGTATTTATAATCTGGATACCTATTACGCGGCTTTCCGGATTCCGGATATGCTTTACAATCTATTGATTTTCGGCGCGGTTTCCGCGGCGTTTATTCCGATATTCACGCAATATAAAAAAGAGGGGAAGTTTAAGGATGCCTGGGAGTTCGCCAGTTCCATGCTGCACCTGATGGTCATCGTGATTCTGGTCATCGCGGGGATAACGTATCTGCTGGCGCCTTATCTTGTCCATATCGTGGCGGGGGGATTTTCCGAAGCTGACTTGCAGGTCACCGTCCGGCTGATGCGGATTTTACTGCTTTCCCCTATCCTTTTTGCCATCACTTCTATTCTTATCAGCATCCAGGACAGTTTTAAGACTTTTCTGTTCCGGTCGCTCGGCCCCCTGTTTTACAATCTGGGCATCATCGCCGGTATCCTGCTGTTCGCGGAAAGGTTTGGCGTGGTCGGCGTGGTCTGGGGGGTAATTTTGGGGGCGGGAATGAACCTTTTGGTCCAGTTGCCGGCCTTACACCTGGTGCATTTTAAGCATTACTGGATGCTTGGGTATAAACGGCTGGATGTCCGGGAAGCGTTCAGGCTCATCCTGCCGCGCATTCTGGGGCTGTCGGTGACCCAGCTGACGCTTATTGTGAACACCCTGATTGCCAGCTTCCTGATGACGGGGTCGATCACGGTCTTTTACCTGTCGGACAACCTGCAGTCCGTGCCATTAGGGATGATTGGCATCTCGTTTGCTATCACCTCTTTTGCCACGCTGTCGGAACTGGCCAGTGAAAAAAGCAGGGAACAGTTTGCTTTAGAAATAAGGCGGGTGATGGGGCAGGTGCTGTTTCTCATCATCCCCGCGACCATCGGCATGCTGGTTCTCCGGCATGAAATCATCGATGTCATCCTGCAATACGGCAAATTCAGCCAGACGGACGTCCGGCTGACCGGCAGTGTGCTCGGGTTTTTGCTGGTCTCGCTTTTCGCCCAGTGTCTGGTCCCGATCCTGGGGCGGGGATTTTACGCCTACCACAACACCCGGACACCTGTGATGGCCGGGGTCATCGGCGCGGGCATCAGCATCGGCGGGAGCCTGATGCTGGCCATGGGGCTTAATATGGGGGTCGCGGGCATCGCGGCGGCCTACAGCGCGGGATATATCATGAATTTTGTCATCCTGTATTTCCTGATGCACCGCCACCTGCAGATCGACATCATCCATTGGAATAATGTGCTTAAAATCATCCTCATCAGCACGATTATGGGGTCAGCGGTGTACATGGCAAAACACCTGATTCCGTTCAGCGGCGGCACACTCCATCAGATCGGCCTGCTTGTCTTGTATACCGCAGTCGGACTTGTGGTGTATATGGTATTGGCCGCCTTCCTGAACATGCGGGAATTTAAGATGATATGGAAGCAGGTGAGAAGGCTGAAAAAATAAATTTGTCAGTTACAAAAAATTAGATAAGATAGTGATTCTGAGTAAACAGTAGATAGAGCTTAAGCATTCTAGTGAAAAGTAGTCAGTGTGAACATAATTAAACCTCTCACGAAGCTGAGCTGTGGAAGCACTTGAGAAACCGTAAATCGGATGGTTTGAAATTTAGACGCCAACATCCAATCGGCCCCTATATAACCGATTTCTGTTGTATAAAAAAAGACTGATTATCGAACTGGACGGCACTCATCATACCGACCCTGACCAAATAGAATATGACAAAGAACGCAATGAGGTTTTGAGCGCTCAGGGATATACGATTTTACGGCTTTGGAATAGTGAATTAATGGAAAATCGGGACGGCGTATTAAAAACGATATCAGACCTTTGTCATGATAAATGCTGAACCATCTCCTTAAACTGCCTCCCCCGATCCTTCGCGTTTTTAAACATGTCGAAACTGGCGCAGGCGGGCGATAAGACGATGGAATCTTCGGGTCTGGCGAATTCGTAAACGGACTGAATGATTTTTTTGAAGTCGCCGGACTGATTGTAATCGAGGATCAGATTTTCGCCGGCGGCGGACAAGAGCGCTTCTTTGATGCGCTGGCCTTCTTCGCCATATAAATAAACTCTGACGCTCGCTTCTTTGATTTTTTCGGCCAGATACGTAAAATCAGCTTTTTTGGAACTTCCGCCAAGCAGGAGGATGAGTTTTTTAGGCAGGAACTGGTCGATGGCGGCCATAGCGGATTCGGGGGATGTGCTGCTGGAATCGTTGTAAAAATGAATGTCTTTTAAAGTGCGGACAAATTCCAGCCGATGCTCCACACCCTTAAACAATTTGACCTGCTCTTCAATGGTGGTGAGGGGGACAAAATGGAGTTTGGCAATCGCGGCGGCAAACAAAAGATTGTCAGGGTGTGTTTTCACCGGCAGCTGGTCAAAATGGAGGATGTTTTCCAGTTTGCCGTCAAAACTGAGCTTCAGGTAACCATCTTCCCACACCGCCCAGTTCTTGCCCTTCTTTTCATTGATCCAAAAAGGCTGGGCAGGCGTACTGACAGCCAGTTTGCGGACGTTTTCGTCCAGTGCGTTCAGTACCGCCCAATCGGAGGATTGCTGGTGGCGGAGGATATTGGCTTTGGCGGCTGTATAAGCCTCCAGCGTATCATGCCAATCTAAATGATTGGGGGTGATATTGAGGATAGCGGCGATATATGGGGAATGTTCCAGGTCTTCAAACTGAAAACTGGAGGCTTCGATGAGAATCGGCTGATCAGGATATTCGAGCGCCTGCCGGAGGACAGGTTGTTTGTCGTTCCCGCCGGCAATGAGACGGTCGCCGTAATGGGCGAAGAGAATCTGTTCACAAAGAGCGGTGGTGGTGGTCTTGCCGTTACTGCCTGTGATGGCGGTAATGCGATCGGCGGCCCGTTCGAGGGTTAATTTGGTCATAGAAGTGATGAGCGCGCCCATCTCATGCGCCTGCCGGATGCCGGGCAGGTCGTAACGCACGCCGGGGGAACGGACAATAGTCTGAAAATCAGACAGATCATCGAAAGCGTTTTTGCCGAGCTTTTTTTTGTAGCCCGACGGTATATCCACATCCTCTTCTTGATCACAGATGGTGATGTCTTTGATACCCTGAGATTCCAGAAAGGCCAGGGCAGCCTGCCCTTCGGTTCCGAAACCGAGGATGGCGATGGGGGTTTTTAGTTTATCTTTCATAGCGCATCTATTTTGCCGTTCGACGGCAAGGGGGTCAATGGGGATGAATTGACTTTTAAAACTATTTATTGTATAATATTAAGATACATAAATAAAATACAATGCGACGGATCCGCACCCCTGAAAGCGACCCTCTTAAAGTCAGTCAGTTCGAACCGGAACCTCCTTACCGGCATATCATCACTCCCGGCTATAAGCCTTACAAGAAGGCCTGTGAACAGGTTAAAAAAGCCGCCTTCCGAATGCTGAACGAGC
>CAZIDW010000007.1:0-33058 GCA_964538225.1 uncultured Candidatus Peribacteria bacterium | reverse complement strand
GCCAGCCGGACGGCAGTGAAATCCGGTTCGGTACAGGGAAAGATAAAGAAGAGGCAAATTACAAGTCAACAGTGACGGCAATAAGCATTATAAAATTAAAAAATCACGAGCCGGCAGGGAAATAGTCAGTTCGTTTGACAATATATGAAAAGGGCTGGTATGTTTTTTTGCTGAATTATTTTTTGTATTTTAAGTGAATTATGAAACCTGAAGAAGGATATATATTGTATAATATCGACCTCACTCGGTTGGCAAAGCAAAACCGAAAAAATCCCACAAAAGCGGAGGCAAAAATGTGGTATGAAGTCCTGCAAGGCGAAAAAGCAGGCTACAAGTTTTTAAAGCAAAAGCCGATACTAAACTTCATCCTTGATTTTTACTGTTCAAAATTATGTTAGCGATTGAAGTCGATGGCAACAGTCATGCGGAACAAGAGGAGTACGACCAAAAAAGGAGCGAACTACTCAATTCACATGACATTAAAGTGATCCGTTACTGGAATGATGAAGTGATGGATAATATAGACGGTGTGTGGGAAAGTGTGGCGGAAGAGATTGAAATTCGGAAGAAGGAGTTACAACAATCATCCGCACAGGAACCTCCCACCCCTCCTTCTCAGGAGGGCAAGGTCGGTTACACGACCAAAGCCCCCTTGATAAAGGGGGTGCAGGGGGATTCCTGCCAACACGAATAAAGGAGGTTGGAGGATTAGACTACCTTCGCAAACTTCCGCTTCCCCACCTGGATCACCATATCTTTTTCAAGGTGGATGGTCGCGTTCGGATCATCGATTTTTTCATTATTCACTTTTACCCCGCCCTGCTGAATCAGCCGTTTGGCCCCCCCGCGTGAATCGATGAGTTCGCACAATTCCAGAAGGTCGATGATATTCCGGTCGCCGCTCAGTTTAAAAGCAGGAATGTCATCCGGCAGGCTGCCTTTTTTAAAGATATTGATGAATCCCCGTTCCGCCAGATCCCCTGCTTCTTTGCTGTGATAAAGGGTGACGATTTCACGGGCCAAACGCATTTTGGCATCCCGAGGGTTCTCACCGGCCTTTAGGGCCCGATCGATCTCATCGATCTCTTTTACCGGCACATCGGTACACAGCAAAAAGTATTTGATGATCATCTCATCGGCCATCGACATGACCTTGCCGTACATCTCTTTCGGCGGATCCATGATGTCGATCGTATTGCCGTACGATTTGCTCATCTTCCGGCCGTCCGTTCCTTCGATCAGCGGCGTGGTGAGTACGAATTTTTCCTTGTTTTTGTAGGTATTGAGTAACGTCCGGCCGGCCAGCATATTAAAAAGCTGATCGTTCCCGCCGATCTCCAGATCCACTTCCATATGCACCGAATCATACCCCTGCATCAGCGGATACAGGAATTCATGCAGGCCGATGGGTTTACTTTCCTGAAGGCGTTTCTGGTACATATCCCGTTCAATCATCTGCTGGACGGTAAACTGCTGGGCCAGCTCCACGATATTGGTAAAAGAAAGCTTGGAAAGCCAATCGCCGTTGTACAGAATCTTCGCACGGCCGAAATCCAGAATCTTACTGGCCTGTTCTTTATAGGTATGGAAATTATGTTCGATCTCCTCCGGCGTTAAGGGCTTTCGCATCGCGACTTTATCGGACGTATCGCCGATCAAAGCCGTAAAACTACCCACCAAAAAGATCACCTCATGGCCGGCGTTCTGAAAATCCCGCAATTTGCGAAGCGGGACGGCGTTGCCCAGGCTGATGGTCGTAGAGGTGGGATCAATCCCTAAATAAACCCGTAGCTTATCCCCTTTTCTGAGTTTTTCCATCAACCCCTTTTTGGGCACCACATCCTGAACCCCGCGTGTTAATAGTTGATCGATATCCATAATTTACATAATTAACTAACCATCAGTATACAAAACTAAACCACACCAATCAATCTATACCGAATTACCTTAAAATAAGTGAGCCTGTAAGAAAGTGAGCATGCGTAGCGGAAGCCCGAGCGGGTCTCGTGGTAAGATGTGAGCTTTGCGTTCTGTAATGAAATGACCCTGAGCTTGCCAAAGGGGAATGGAATGAAAGAGGCTGGCGTAGATATTTTGCGACAGAAAAATATTAAGCTAGAAAGCAAAGCCCTTTTGGGTTCCGAATAAATTGTGAGCAACACGCTCCGAATGAAGCAAGGGCAAAGCCCACAGTGAAATGAGGATAAATCATGAAAAGTTACGAAGAAACTTTGAATGATTTAAGTGTATTGCCCTATTGCGAAGGGAAGTTCGCGAAGCCAAGTGAACTTTCTGTAAGGCGAAAACACCTGTTTGAAAAGGCCGAAAAACTTTTTGAAAGTTTTTCGGATCTAATTCTTTCCCCAATCCAGTTTTTCCCTCAGGGTCGAGAAAAAACTTTCATTCGGCAGACGGACAAAATGCGCCATCCCGTCCCGCCGGATCCGCACGTCATCCCCGTGCTCCAGAATCGTGCTTTCCTGCCCGTCGATCGACAGATTAATGCGTTTATGCTGACTGGCCACCGTGATATCGATTTTCTTTTCGGCAGGGATCACAATCGGTTTCTGGGTAAAACTGTGAGGAGCGATCGGCGTTAAAATAAACGCGTCAATTGTCGGGTAAAGAATCGGTCCTCCCGCCGACAGACTGTAAGCGGTGGAGCCGGTGGGAGTCGAAATGATCAGTCCGTCCGCGTGGTACATGGTGAGCTTCCGATTATTGACCCGTGTCCGTAAACGGATCAGACGCGCCAAAGACCCCTGCGAGATCACCGCCTCGTTCAGCGCGTGAAAGGTTTTGACCACTTTTTTATTGCGCACCACCTCCACATGAAGCATCAGACGGTCATCAACCGTATAGTCCCCGCGGAAGATCTTGGCAAGCGTCTGATTAATAGCCACAGGCGGAATTTCCGAAAGAAAGCCCAACCGTCCTATATTGATGCCGAATATTTTAGTCTCAAATTCCCGCATGCTCCGCACCACCGATAAAATCGTACCGTCTCCGCCCATTACCAAAAGCAGATCCACTTGCGTCTTCCCGCGATGGAATTCTTTGTATTTTTTCAGCCCGATCAGCTGTGCCACATGTTTTTCAATATAAATATTCTTGTCGGTCTTCTTCAGATAATTATATACCCGTTTAAACACAGGGGCGTACCGCTCCACATGGGTGCGCTTGGCTGTGATGCCGACGGTATTCGTATCAG
Organism: uncultured Candidatus Peribacteria bacterium; assembly: GCA_964538225.1. Taxonomy (GTDB): domain Bacteria; phylum Patescibacteriota; class Gracilibacteria; order UM-FILTER-43-11; family UM-FILTER-43-11; genus JAFGCR01. Next base: position 29,847 of record CAZIDW010000007.1, on the reverse strand, counting down.
TCTGCATAATGACAATAACTATTGTAACTGGAAATTGGTAATTTGTAACTTGTAATTTGTAACTTGCAGTGGTCAAGTCACCAGTTACTAGTTACGCCTCGAAGAGGCAAATTACAAGTTACAAATTACCAATTTCACCCCCTCGCAATCGTATTCAGGATAGCCGCCGCCGTCTTCCCCCAGCTAAAATGCTTCACCTGTTCGTACCCCTTATTTTTAAGCTGGGTCCTGTACTCCTCATTTTCCAGAAGCTGGGTGATCCCGTCCGCGATATCCACCGGATCCGTCGGGTCCGCGTAATGGATCGCGTCGACTCCCAATTCCGGAATCGATGTCACGCGGGAGGCCAGCACCGGCACACCGCACTGCATCGCCTCCAGGATCGGCAGGCCAAACCCCTCATAAAAAGACGGGAACAGAAAGAGCCGGGCCCCCTGCATTAAGGTGACCAGGTCATCGTCCGGGATGTATTCCAGAAATTTAACTCTCAGCTCAAGTTTCAGCGCTTTGACTTTCTGAAAAATCTGTTTGTAATACCAGCCTTTTTTGCCCACGACTACAAACCGGTAGATCTGACGGTTCCTGGGTGAAAGCAGGCTATAGGCTTCCAGCGCGCCAAGGATGTTTTTTCGGGGCTCCAGCGTACCGGCCATCATCAGATAATCCGGTTCCAGGTTATACCGCCTCTGGACGCTGATGATCTTATTGGAATCCATCCGCCGGGAAAAAATCGTGCGGATCCCCGCGTAGACCACCGTCGTCTTGTCTTCCAGATGCAGTTTAGGATACATCTGCACCAGGTCTTTTTTGGTGTATTCAGAAACCGTGAAAATCCATCGGCTTTTTTTGACCGCCGTCTTGAGCGTGATGCGCTCGATCCAGGTCGCCCGGCGCTGATGTTTAGCAGGCGACTTAAACGCCACCAGATCATGCACGATCAAAGCGACTTTCAGCTTATCCGGATCATGGAGAAAAGGGACGACATAACTTTCCGTGGCGATAAAAACATCGATCTTATCTTTTAGAAACTGTCTGTAAAGCCGCCAGTGATAAATAAATCCTCTGCTTCGAATACGTATCACATGGACATTAGGCAGATAGCTGTATTCATTCTCCCATTCTTTATTAGTGTAAAGAAAATACTCGTTTTCCCGGTCGCTGTTCAGGATGCTTTTTAAGACATTCGCTGTCCAGACGCCCTTTCCTCCATGGCTGCCGTCTAATCCTCTGATGTCAAATGCTATCTTCATAATTTCTTATTGGGGGTCTAATCGGAGGCATGATTTGGGACTTAATTGGTTTTTTTATCACTGGATCACGGAATCACTTGTGTTCCGGTGAAATAACCATCAGCCCCCCATTAAGCCATCCGCCGCAGGCGAGGCCAACAATTAGGATTATACTGATTAAAACCGGAGGATTAAAGGTATAAGGTATAAAGATATTAAGTATAAGTAATATAGTAACCCCTAACTTCTCAACTACCGGGGTTAGTGGGCAGGTGAGATAGGGTATAGATAAAAATTAAAATTCCATTTGCCCTTTACTGCCTATAGTTATATAATGATTTCCTTGCCCGGAACAGAGGTGAAACAAGACAGCGTGTCATTTGTTTCAATCCGGCGATTGTGTTAATCTTTAAGCAAATAAAATTTATCTAAAATCATCATGAACTTCCGACGAATCAAACACATGCTGCTCCGCCTGAGCCCCGAGGAAAAACTGGCCGGCGCCGGAGCGATCGTTGTCCTTGTCAGCGCTTTTCTGCCCTGGCTCTCCATCCAGTTCAGCTCAGTGGAAGAAAGCGCGACGATGTCCGGATTTGCCGGCGACCTGGGAGTCATCGGCTTTGTGGTCTTCCTGTTAACCGCTCTGGCCGCACTTTTCCTCGTCAGCAGACATCTGAACCTGAAGATTCCGGATTTCGGATTCCGCAAAGAACAGATCGTCCTGTTCCTGATGGGAGAAAGCGCGTTTTTACTGCTCCTCACCATCGCGGTCTACACAAAAAGGTCGCTTGAATACACGAGCGCGGAAATGCGTTTTGGTTTGTACGCGGCTCTCATCGGCGCCGTGGCCGGCACATTCGCAGCTTTCGCGCAGACCCAGAAAAACCAAAAAAAAGAGACTGAGGCGTTCTTCAGCCACCCCGAAGAAGCAAAGGCGGAAACCCGATCCGGAACCAGCGAACCCAGCGAACCCATTGAAGAGCCGGAATATCAGGAACAGGATTATCTGCCTAAAAAAGAGGAAGCCCCTGTTAAACCGCCCGATGCCGAACAAAAAAGTTTCTTTTACGAAAAAACCCCCGACGATACAGCAGAAGCGGAAAGCGATGCTGTAGAAACGGTCCAGGAACCGTCCGAAAGCAGGATCAGTCAATCGCGCCTGTCCGCTGAGGTTCCTCAGAAGGATTTGCCAACAGACGAACCCCAGGAAATGGCCCGGGAGGAAAAAGAGGAGGAAAAAACTGAATCCGACGTTACAGCGGAGCCATACAGCGAGACAGGTGAAACGCCGGCGTCACGCACGGCAGAAGAAGCGTCTCAAAAAGAAGAGATGCCGGAAAAAATCATTTCCGACGTTACAGCAGAAGCGGAAAGCGATACTGTAGAGACGGTTCAGGAACCGTCTGAAGGGGCGCATAGCAGCCTTGGCGAAGATGGGCGCCCGGAGGACGAGACCGCAACCGGGATGTCTCAAGAAAATGAACCGGAAGAAAAACCCCAGGAAAAACCGGAGACCGTCTCTTCTGCCGGCACAATGAATCAGGGGGATTACCTGGTGCGCGAAGCGGGCGTCCAGCCTAAAAAAAATGTCAAAGTGGATGTGGACAGCATCAGGCCGGTTGAAAAAAAGAAAAAACCCGAGACCAAAAACATGAGCTTTTACGATGACCTTTAGCGACAAAAAAATCAGTCTTCAGTAAAAAGCCCTTGCATTTTCCATTAATAAAACTAAAATAACTCTCCTATGCCAACTACCGATAAGCCGGCAGGTGAACCGGCTCCGACTGACAAGGATTATGTGGACATTATCCGTTCCGACACCGACGTAGATAAAAAATACGTAAAAGAAACGGGAATTCCCGCAAAGATCCTCTATTACTGTCTGGACTGCGAAAGGCTGGTCAAACCGAAGCGGGTCGGCAAAAAATTCCAATTCAAATGCGCGGAATGTAAAGGAAAAAACGTCGCTTTCGGCACCATCACCTCTCTGGCCAATTACTACAAGATCCCGGAATCAAAATTGGAAAACACAAAGTAAGACAAAAGCCGATTTAGAATTTTAAACCCCAGATATCATGAAAAAATTAGCTTTTTTTCTTATCATCCTGATCGGATTGGTCGTGATCGCCGGATGTAACCAGACCCGTAAAAGCGTCACACGGTTTTCAACCGATGACAAAGGCGAACCGGTCGTGGAAAAAACCGAAGAAAAAGAAGTCGAAAGTCCGAAGACCACTGTCACCCAATTGGATGACAAAGAAAAAGCGGAACCAGCCCCCATCGAAATCCCGGCTGAAACACAAGCTGAAACACAAAAGGATGCTGAAACCGCCGATGAAGCCGTCAGATTTGCTGTCACCTCACTCAGCAAAAGCATCCTGGAAACCGACAAGGGATACCATTTTATAGAAGGCACGACTCCGTCCGGCACAGAAAAAATCGTGGTCAACGGGTATACGCTGAACAAATACAATCCCGGAAGCACCAAATGGAGTTATATCGCGGCCGTGGCTTTGGGGACTTTAAGACAGGGTGAAAACAATTACACGGTGCGGGCGATCGATACGGATAACAATGAACTGGGCTCAGAAAGTTTCAGTATTCTGTATAGCGGTATCGAGACCGGTAAACTGGTCCCCACCGGCAACGGCCTGACGCTCTCATTGATTCTCACTCTGATCGGAATTTTTGGCCTGTATTCATTCCGTAAACGTTTCAGCTGATTAAAAAAACCGATTCCAAAAAAGTAGCCAGACGAAATATTTCTATTTTTGTCCAGCTACTTTTTTGTTTACCTTAAGCCATTTATATAAAAAAGGTGAACAAAAGTTCACATTCTGTTTGACAAGTGAACATCTGTTTACTAATATGAATTCACCATTAATCATCTAACAAAATAAAGCCATGAGTAAAAAAGACGACGCGATTAAAAACGCCATCGCTCAGATCGAAAAAAATTACGGCCAGGGCACCATTATGAAAATGGGGGACGGCGCTAAAAGCAAAGTGGATACCATCTCCACCGGTTCCATTTCGCTCGATCAGGCACTGGGCGGGGGAATTCCAAGAGGCAGGGTAGTCGAGGTCTTCGGGCCCGAATCATCCGGCAAGACCACCCTGGCGCTTCATGTCATTGCCGAAGCCCAGAAAAAAGGCGGCAGTGCCGCCTTTGTAGACGCGGAACACGCGCTCGATCCCGAATACGCGAAGCGGATCGGGATCAATGTCAGCGATCTCCTTATATCCCAGCCGGATAACGGGGAGCAGGCGCTGGAGATCGTCGAGACGCTTACCCGATCCGGCGCCATCGATGTTATCGTCATCGATTCCGTGGCCGCCTTAACGCCTAAAGCGGAGATCGAAGGTATGATGGGCGATTCTTTCATGGGTCTCCAGGCACGGCTGATGAGTCAGGCTCTGCGGAAACTGACCTCTATCATCGCCAAAACAGGTACTTCGATTGTCTTCCTGAACCAGTTACGGATGAAAATCGGCGTCATGTTCGGCAATCCCGAAACCACTACCGGCGGCAACGCGCTTAAATTCTATTCATCTGTCCGCCTGGATATCCGCCGGATCGACAAGATCGATACCGGAAGCAGTGATAGCCGGGAGATATCCGGCAACCGGGTAAGGGTCAAAGTAGTCAAAAACAAGGTTGCGCCTCCGTTCAAACAGGCGGAATTCGATATCATGTTTAATGAAGGCATCAGCCGGGCCGGCGATCTTTTAGACACAGCCGTTAAACAAGGTATTGTCATCAAATCCGGCGCCTTTTATACCTATAAGGTCACTAAAATCGGCCAGGGCCGTGAAAACGCCAAAAAATTCCTCAAAGAAAACGAAAAAATATCGCTAGAGATTGAAAAAACCTTCCAGAAGCCAAAAGAAAAAACAAAAGCTTAACTCAATATTTAGAATCCCCTTCTCCCGCCAGATCCTGAATCAGGACTGCCTATATTCGACTGAACTCACCGAAGTCCGCACAGGCAGGCTCAGGATGAGTTTCGGGGGACGGGATTTTAAATGAAAAAAAAATTAATGCAAGCTGTTCTGCGCCACCGCTGCTTGCCTTCACACTCTAAAATCGGTACACTTCATACGCTCAAAATAAACACAAATAAAGACAGTCGCTGTTCCGTCATGTCGTTATTTCGTTATTTCGTTTATCAATGGCTCAGGAAAACAAATCCATCAAAGTCCCCCCTCAAAGCAAAGAAGCTGAACAGTCGGTTCTAGGGTCTATTCTTATTGATAAAGACGCAATCATCAAAATAGCAGACCTGCTCAAGTCGGAGGATTTTTACTATGACACGCATAAAATGATCTATGAGGTGGTCGGCGACCTGTACAACCGGCACGACCCCATCGACCTACTCACCGTAGCCAACCTGCTGGAAGAACGGAAACAGATCGACACCGTGGGGGGGCCGGCCTATCTGGCAGAACTCACGTCTGCCGTTCCCACTTCAACCCATGTCTTCAAATACGCCCAAATCGTCAAAAACAAATCCACTTTACGGAAGATGATCAAAGCCGGTAATTCTATCGCCGCCTGCGGATATAATGAGGATGATAACATCGAGACTCTGCTGGAAACCGCGGAAAAAGAGGTATTCAGCATCTCGCAGACCTTTTTAAAAGACCGGTTCATCCATGTAAAAGAGATTCTCGATAAACGTTATGAAGAGTTCGCCATGCTCCACCACGCGGATGAATCAGAAAAAGTAAAAGGGATCGCTACCGGTTTCACTTCCCTGGATAAAGTCCTGTCCGGCATGCAGCCGTCCGACCTTATCATCCTGGCGGCGCGGCCCAGCATGGGGAAAACCGCCTTGGCTCTCTCCATCGCCCAGAAGGTATGCATCGAAAGAAAGAAAACCGTGGGCATTTTCTCGCTGGAAATGTCCAAAGAGCAGCTGGTGGACCGCCTGTTCTGCTCGATTCTGGGTGTGGATTCCTGGAAACTCCAGCACGGCAAATTAAACGATAAGGATTTCCAAAACATGGGGGAAGTGATGGACAAGCTCAACCAGGCGCCGCTTTATATCGATGATTCTGTAGGCATGTCTATTGTCCAGCTCAAAGCCAAAGCACGCCGCCTGCAGATGGAGCATGGTCTGGATATGGTGATTGTGGATTACCTCCAGCTGATGAGCACAGGTACACCTGCCTATCAGCACAACCGGGTCCAGGAGATCTCCGAAATCTCCCGATCCCTTAAAAGCCTTGGCCGCGAACTGCATATCCCCATCATCGCCCTGTCCCAGCTGTCCCGCGCCGTAGAGCTTAGGAATCCAAAAATCCCCCAGCTGTCCGACCTGCGTGAATCCGGCGCCATCGAGCAGGACGCGGATGTGGTGATGATGTTGTACCGGAAAGATTACTACGAGGAAAACCTCAGCGAAGATGAAATGGGCATCACCGAAGTCTTTATCCGCAAACACCGAAATGGACCTATCGGCAAAGCCGATTTGCGTTTTGACAAGACGCAAATGCGCTTTTACGACATCGACCGCCGCCACACCATTGAAAATCTCGCTTAGCCTATCCGATATCCATCCGAGTTCATCCGAAGTCTATTCGATTTCTATTCGTAAACTATGACCCACGTACCTCACCTCATCGCGATTTTCGGTTGGTCCACTCTGGCTTTTATGGCAACGCTTCTGTTAACGCCGGTCTTCCTGAAAATCGCCCATAGACTGAAACTGGGAAAACAGATACGCGATGTCAGCCTGGACGGAAAACAGGCGACAGTTTTCCGGAAACTGCACGCCAAAAAAAAAGGAACCCCGACCATGGGCGGTGTGGTCATGTGGGGAGCGGTGCTTTTAGTGGTGCTTTTTTCACGCTTTTTGTCTTTCATCGGCTATATCCCAAAATCCCTTCTGGACCGGGGGGAGGTCTATTTGCCGCTTTTTACCCTCATCGCCGTAGGTATTTTAGGCGCCGTGGATGACTGTTTTAACATCAGGCAAATCGGCAGGACCAAAGGCATCAAAGCCAGGCCTAAATTCTTACTGCTCACGCTGTTCGCGGTCCTGGGGGGATTCTGGTTTTATTATAAACTCGGCTATACCGCCATCCACATTCCGCGCCTCGGTGATTTTGAAATCGGGCTGTGGTATATCCCGCTTTTTATCCTGGTCATCGTATCCACGGCAAACGCGGTCAACATCACAGACGGACTGGATGGGCTGGCCGGCGGACTGCTTATCCTGGCCTTCATCGCTTTCGGAGCTATCGCTTATGCAAAAGGCCTCTTTATCCTTACTATTTTCTGCGGGCTTTTGATCGGTTCACTTTTGGCTTTTCTCTGGCACAATGTCCCTCCCGCCTTATTTTATATGGGGGATACCGGCTCCCTTGCGTTCGGGGCGGCACTGGGGGTCATCGCTATGATGACAGACTCTTTAGTGGTGCTTTTGATTGTCGGCCTGATTTTTATTATCGAGACACTCTCCGTAATCATCCAGCTGTTCTCTAAAAAATTCTTCAAAAAAAAGGTCTTCCTCATCGCCCCCCTCCACCACCATTTTGAAAAAAAGGGCTGGGGGGAATCTAAAATCACCATGCGCTTCTGGATTATCGGAGCGATGTGTGCAGTGGTTGGTACGATCATCGGATTAATAGGGATGGGGAATGGGTTTTAGCTGGTCCCAGCCTTTTTTAAAGTCTCCGAAAAATGCGAGGAGGACTGGAAGAAAGGAGGGGTATTTTTCGGAGTGGGGCCCCGAAGCGACGGAGCAAGCGAAAGTCCCGCCGAAAAGCGAGGCTGAAGAAACGACAGTCGCTTTGGGGGCAGGCTGGGGGGAATCTAAAATCACCAGAAAAACTGAACCGCCTGGAGAAAATCATATGGCCTGAGCCGACTGAAGAAGAAGTCAAACGGGCGGTCGCCCTGCTGAGCGAAAATAAAAAGCACTGGACTAAGCAGGAGATCCAGGATTTTGTGGAAGAACGGGCAGACCGCATCCGCGACGTGCGCCAACGGATGTTCGCCGAACTGGAAGCAGATTTAAAAGGGAAAGAAGCGATGACCGATCCTCTGACCGGACTGAAAAACCGTGGAGGATTTGAAATGCGCATGGAATCCGCCATCGCGACAGCAGAGCGGTATGGAGAACCATTTACGATACTGATGATCGACATCGACCACTTCAAGCAATTCAATGATACCTACGGACATGCCACCGGAGATCAAGTATTAAAAGAAGTGGCGACGATCTTAAAACAAACCTGCCGTCAGACAGATATGGTCGCCCGGTACGGCGGCGAAGAATTTGCCGTGATCCTGGAAAAAGCCACAGATGAACAGGGAAAACAGATAGCAAAAAAATTAAGAAAAGCAATTGAGAAAAAAACAAAAAACAAAAACCATCCGCCAGTCACCATCTCTGTCGGACTGGCAGAATTCAAAAAAGGAGACCCATCGCTGGAAACGGCTGACAAATTAAAAGAGTCAGCGGACAAGGCGCTGTACCACGCGAAAGCCGAGGGAAGAAACCAAGCAAAAGCATACCAAAAAAACATGACCATGCCGAAAGACGTCAGTTTATTAAATGAAATCAATAAGCTGACAATGCGCTTAGACCAACTGAAAGAAGAGCTCAGCTATAGAAAGGAAATTCTGGAAGTGATCAAAAAGCACAAACCGGAACTTGAAAATCGCGTCCGCGCAGAACTCGTGAAAATCCAGGAAGAATTTGATAACAAAAAAAGTCAGAGGGACGAAAAACAGAATGCGCTAGCCGATTTGCAGAAAAAAACAGGCTAATCCTCTTTACCCCGGGACGCTTTCCATTTCCGATATTTGTCTTCTTCTTCTTTCATAAGTTTGCTTATCCTGTATTGGACAAATTCCTGCAACTTCATCAATCCGTCCTCAGTCGCAATCAGACAATCCCCTTCTGAAGGGCTGTCCAGACGGATTTGCTCCTGCGTAAGATGGCCGCTATTCACCAGAAGATTCAGGATAAGGTCTCGGCTTTTCATCAATGAGGCCTCGCACTGATGAACTAATAAGTCTGTATCGGGTGTAACCTCCTGCTCACCTAATACCACATCACCGCTTTTTTTATCAAGACCAGGCACATCAAGGCTCTGGATAAGGTCTTGGCATTCCATCAATGAAGTCTCGCATTGATGGAGTAACAAGTCTGTGTCGGGCGTAACCTCCTGGTCATCTGATACCACATCACTGCTTTTTTTATCAGGACTGGATGAATCAGGACTGTCGTCCTTTTCGCTCTGAGCCTGTTCCGGGAAACGGATAATATTTTCCGAACGCTCAGACTCATCAGTCGATGGGCCCTTTTTATTGATGGTCATAATAAAAAAATTATAGGCAGAAAGGATTTAATTGTAATAACTTATTTACAAAATGTCAATATAGTTATTTAATAATATTAAAATAATTATTTTTGGCTTTAAAAAGCCATTTTTTATAATTTTTAAAATATATTAAAAAATATTATGTATTTTATGTCAATATAAAATAGGCTCTTGCACTGCTGTCCAAAGAAAGTTTTATTGGACACTAGTGCTGCAACAAAACAACTCTTGAGTAAAATGTGTTTTTTTGGTATAATAATAAGATGAGTAAAGCGAAAAAAAATATCAATCCGGTCGAAGAACTTGAAACAATCCTATGGCATGACCCGGAAAACGAATACGAAGAAGCGGTAAAAATCATCCGTGAACTCGAACCCAACCTGACCAAGAAACAGGCAGAAGAATGGGTTCAGGATCGAATAATGATCATACGGGCAACAAAAGCCAGTCTTTTTGCGGAAATGGAAACAGAAATCGAAAAACAACGTGCAGACAAGGCTGAAGAAGGGGTTATAACGGATGAACTTACCAAAATCGGAAACCGGGGAGCTTATCAACAGCAAATCGATTTCCAAATCTCAAATGCGGAAAGGGGTAATAAACCTTTTTCACTGATCATGGTGGATATCGACCATTTTAAAAAAGTAAACGATGATCATAGTCACGCAATTGGAGACAATGTCTTAAAAAAAGTGGCTCAGACACTCAAAAATAATATCAGGGGAGTTGACATGGTCGCTCGTTACGGAGGTGAAGAGTTTATAGTGATCCTGCCGGATACCCGAAAGCGTGAAGCTGGACTGGTAGCAGAGAAATTAAGAAAAGCTATTGAAGAACAAGTCGATATTACACATAAAGGCAGACGGCTGAAAATCACTATCTCAGCCGGATACGCGGAGTATAGCGCTAAAGAGCTCAATACGGACAAACAATTACAATCTGCCGCCGACAAAGCCCTCTACCACGCCAAAGCAGAAGGAAGGAACCGTATAAAAGCATACGAAAAAGGCATGTCGATGCCTCACGGCATAAGACTGGCAAAAGAAATGGATGAATTAAGTACCCGTTCCGAATGGCTGGAAGAAACATTGAACTACAAAAAGCAAATATTGGAATTAGTCAAACAGCATAAGCCAGATCTGACAAAAACAATCGAGAATGAAATCGAACAAGGCAAAAAACAGTTCAGCATTAACAGGAAAGAAATAGAAGATAAATGGGCTGAAATCAAAAGACTGAAAAAGAAAAGTGCTTAATCCACAGTATCCTGAATGCTTTTTCCCTTGCGTTTAGCAATCTCTTCGTCAATGTGTTCTTCCACTATATATTTTAGATATTCCCTCAGAGTCATGCGCTTGCCATTGTCGGCCTTAATAAAGTAGTGTCCTGTCTCAGATTCAAATTCAATCTGATCTTCCTCCAAATGTCCGATCTCTTTTCCGATCTCTTTTACGATATCCAGTGTTCTATTATGTATATCCCTTATAATAAGGTCTGCTTCACGAAGATGACGTTCAGCTTTAGCTAAAAAAAAGTCATCAGTAGGCACAACACTATCCGCTTCGCTAATTTTAGTGAAGGGTCTGTCTGAATCCTGATCTGAAAGAGGACACCGGTTATCGGGCAAATAAATAACTTCCCCCTTATCTCCAGGTTTTTCTTGGTCGGCCATAAGTAAAATAATAGAGAAATAGGATTTAATTGTAATAACTTATTTACAAAATGTCAATATACTTATTTAATAATATTAAAATAATTATTTTTGGCTTTAAAAAGCCATTTTTTATAATTTTTAAAATATATTAAAAAATATTATGTATTTTATGTCAATATAAAATACACCTAAAACGGAAAATCTGAATTGGATACGGGTTAAAGCATTGAGTTTTCCTCTGAAATATGATAGAATATTAAGATTAATAATAAACAAATGGACATCCAGAAAAGATCACCGGCTGGCCCTGTAAAACCAACGTTAGTCTATCAGACAGTGGAAGCGCCGCCGGCCGCTCAGAGCCAGAATCAAACCGCTCCGGCGCCTCCCGGCATCCCGGATGAGCTGAAAGAGAAAAAGGATAAAGAAGAAGATCAGGCAAAAAGCGTGGTATTCGATGAAAAGACCAAACAAGAGGCTCAGCCAAAAAAAATGGGATTCTGGAAAAAATTGAGATACACGCTTTTTCCGCCTAAAAAAACAAAAAAAACGGAAGGCGGGAAGACAGAAGGAGCGGAGCCGGCAACGGGAGAAAAAACAGACGCCAAGACCGAAGCCCGGAAGATCAAAGAAGCGGAAAAGATCTACCGCGAAGGCCTGGCGACCATCAAGGATATGATCGCCCCGTCTTCCATGGAATTTATGTATGACGAGTTCAAACTGAACGGGGTTTACGGTAAAAGTTTTTTTGTTTACGCCTATCCGCGTTATATTGAAGCCAACTGGCTTTCCCCCGTGGTCAATTTCGACGTGACTATGGATATCTCTATGTTCATCTACCCCAGCAGCAGCGCGGCCATTATGAAATTCCTGAAAAAAAAGGTGGCCCAGATCCAGTCCACTATGCGGATTGAAAAAGAAAAAGGCATGGTCAGCGACCCGGCTTTGGAAACCGCTTTGGAAGACGCGGAAGAGCTCCGCCGGAACATCCAGCGCGGGGAAGAAAAATTTTTCCAGTATGCCTTATACTTCACTGTCTATGCGAAGGATGAAGAAAAACTGAAAAAAATACAGACCCGCCTGGAAAGCGCATTGGGAGGCAAGCTGGTTCTGACCAAAGCCGCGGATCTGCAGGTGGAGCATGGTTTCAATTCCACCATTCCGCTCGCCATGGATGAACTGGAAGTGACCCGGAACATGAATACTAATCCCCTGTCGACGACTTTTCCCTTCACCTCATCCGACCTGACTTCTAACGAGGGAATACTTTACGGCATCAATCGCCATAACGACAGTCTGATCATCTTTGACCGATTCGCTCTGGAAAACGCCAATTCAGTGGTGTTCGCCACGTCGGGTGCGGGGAAATCCTACGCGGTCAAACTGGAAGTGCTCCGTTCCATGATGATGGGAACGGATGTCATCATCATCGATCCGGAAAACGAATACGAAGCCCTGGCCAATATGGTGGGGGGAACATACCTGAAAGTCTCTTTGAATTCAGAACGGCGGATCAACCCTTTTGACCTGCCTATTCCTCTGAAAGACGAAGAATCCAAACCCGGCGACCTGCTCCGCAGCAACATCATCACCCTGCATGGCCTGCTGAATCTGATGCTCGGCAAACTAACCCCTGAAGAAGAGGGCTTGATGGATAAAGCGCTGATTGACACCTATGCCCTGAAAGGCATCACCATGGAGACACCTAATCCCGGGGATATTAAACCGCCGACCATGGAGGACCTGTACGACGTACTAAGCAGTATGCAAGGAGCTGAAAATCTGGCCCAGCGCCTGCAGAAATACACCGTGGGCACGTTTGCGGGTATTTTCAACAAACCGACCAATGTGGATTTGGATTCGGGAATGGTGGTCTTCTGCATCCGTGATCTGGAGGATTCCCTGAGGCCGGTGGCCATGTACATCATCCTGAATTACATCTGGAATCGTGTCCGGTCTGAGCTGAAAAGGCGTCTGATGGTCATCGATGAAGCCTGGTCGCTTGTCCAGCATGAAGACAGCGCGCGTTTTCTGTACGGGTTGGTAAAACGAGCCCGCAAATATTATCTGGGGATCACCACCATCACCCAGGATGTGACCGACTTTATCAATTCTGATTACGGCCGCCCGATTATTACCAATTCATCCATGCAGCTGCTTTTAAAACAGGCGCCGAGTTCCACAGAAGGGCTGGCCAAGATATTCAATCTGACAGAGGGGGAAAAATACCTGCTTCTGAACTCAACAGTAGGACAGGGGCTGTTCTTCGCAGGCCTGAAACACGTGGCGATCCAGGTAATTGCCAGTTACGCGGAAGATAAAGTGATCACGACCAAACCAGAAGAAATCCTTAAGCAAAAGGAAGGTCAGATGCGTCAGGCAGCGCCGGAACCCGCTCAGGAAACCGAAACTCCGGAAGCAGAAGCACCAGCTGCCTCCGCTGAAGAAAACGCTCCTTCTGAACCGCCCGCCGCGCCGCCGGCTTAACAGGTCAGATGGAATGCGCCAATCACATCTTTCCCTTCAGATAAAAGCTGGTTATACGTTTCCGTTGCCTTGCCGGTCTTTTCAACGATGACGTCCGCGCCTGTCTTTTTGACATGGTCGATGGTCTTCTCCGGTACCTGACATACCCCGTTGGCCCCGTTTCCGATTACCAAAACATCAAACTCTTCCGGCAAGCCGGCAAGGTCTTTGATGGCGATGTTATGACCGTCCTCCCGCCACCAGCTGTCATCCAGAACCGTCTCACCATGCAGGATGAGGTCGTTGCTATAAGTTTTTCCGTTGACAGTCATCGAGCCGAACCCGTAATCCTCTATCATATTTCTAATTGGGGGCTAATTGTTTGTTTTATCACTGGATCACGGAATCACTTGTGTTCCGGTGAATACGTGTTCCTGTGCTCCAGTGAAATTACAATTAGACCCTACATTAGTAATTATTCTTCAAAATCCGGCACCACTAGGACTGGCATATCCCCTGTTCCAAACGTATCACGGATCTCTTCTTCAAAGGCCGTTGTATCGATGTCATCCGGATTATAATCCCCGTAAACCGTGCTCTTGCCGTACAGCCGGCATTCCACATAATCATCCACCAATTCCACTTCGATCTTCCCTCCGCCGATGATCACTTCTTTTACATCCATGCTTTTGGCGTCTTTTACGCCTAACTCACGGACCAGATCATCGTGAAAAAAAGAAACGCTGTCCCATTTCTTTTTGGGAAAAAATTTAGCAAAAAGCTGGCCTTCATCGGATAAAACGAATTTGCCCTTAAAAGCTTTGATCTTTTTAAAGTCATCCAAACCTTCCCCCCACAATTTAACACGGGGATGATCCTCGATGGCGGCAATGTCGGTAGAAGCGGTCATAAAACTTTATTTTTAATGTTCATTTTGATTGTAACAAAAAAAGAATAATTAACAAACCATAAGGTTTTAATGGCAGGGCCAGGGGGAATAAAATTCCCCAAAAATACAGGACGTGGCCAAAAATATTTTTTAGGACAGGGGGGAAAGTGGCGAGTTTGCCGTTACGCAGTGAAGTGATGCCCGCTGAGCGGGGGAACGAAACGAAGTAGGCATGACCTAAAAAATGAGTGGCATTTTTAGGAATGCCAGGCAAACCCCATTGCCCCAAAACGGGTGTAAGCCGAAGAAGCCTCCGGAGCAACGCGGAGGCGGATTGGCAGAATAGTCGCTGCCCTCGTCTAAAGACTCAGTCGCTCCTTTTTCGCATTTCTTACATTCTCACCATCTTCGCTAAAGCTTCGATGGCTCCGAGGTCGAGCTTCATAATAGTCGTCGCTTTGCTCCTCCTTTATTCAGGCGAACCCAGGGGTTCGCTTCCGCTTTGATTCTCAAAGCTAAAATGCCCCCCGCCTTCGGCGGGAACCATTTTACCTTGGTAGGGCCAAGGGGAATCGAACCCCTGTTACCGGAATGAGAATCCGGCGTCCTAACCGCTAGACGATGGCCCCATATCGGCATTTTACTTCAGTCTCCACTTTGCTGTAAACACCAAAGCTCTGACTTACATAAATGCCTCCTTTTCCCGTAAAATACTGCTCATCCCAATAACTCGGGACTGCGCTCGCATTTTACGTGAGCCCCACACTAGCGGGGCGCAGAAAAAATTATAAACAATAAAATCCAAAAATCAAAACCGTCTTGCTAGGTTTCTGCCTTTTTGATACGCTTTTTTGGCAAATAAGGGCGCTTAGCTCAGCTGGTTAGAGCGTCTGGTTTACACCCAGAAGGTCAATGGTTCGACTCCATTAGCGCCCACCACCTATTTCTCACCATACGCCTTTTCCGCGTAATCCCAGTTCACCACATTCCACCAGGCCTCCACAAAATCAGGGCGGCGGTTTTGGTATTTCAGGTAATACGCGTGTTCCCACACATCAATGGTAAGGATAGGTATAAGGCCTTTGCTGACCGGACTGTCCTGGTTAGGCGTCTGAAGGATCGAAAGCCGGCCATCCGCATCCTTTACCAGCCACGCCCATCCGCTGCCGAAAACGGTCAAAGCGGCGTGAGTGAACTGCTTTTTAAACGACTCAAAACCGCCAAACGCTTCATCAATAGCCGCGGCCAGTCCGCCGGAAGGCTCACCGCCTCCTTCCGGACTCATCATGTCGAAAAAAAGGCTATGGTGATAATACCCTCCCCCGTTGTTCCGGACTGCTGTACGGATAGCTTCCGGCACAGAATCCAGATCGCCTAAAACCGCCTTCACCGGCTTGGCCAAAAGGTCGTCATAACCCTCCAACGCGGCCGTATATTTTTTAATATAACCCTGATGATGTTTGTCGTGATGGACTTTCATCGTGGCTTTATCCACATGGGGTTCAAGGGCGTCATAAGGATAAGGTAAATCGGGTAACGTGTGCATAGCAATCGAATTACAAATTAAAATTAAGATTTAAAAACAATCGATTTAACGGTACATTTAAAATAGCATAAGCATTTAAAAAATGGACAATAAAAATGATCATCCGTGGGTCGGCGCGGTCAATCTTATCCTGGATAACGGAAAAATCCTCCTGATGAAACGGTCAGACGATTCCTCGATGTATCCCGGTTACTGGGGGCTAGTCGGCGGATTTATGGACTGGGGGGAAACTGCTGAACAGACCGCCGTGCGGGAAGCCAAAGAGGAAATCGGGGTTACGGTAAAAGTGGAACGGTTTATCGGCCGCTATTACAATACACCGACCCCGAAAAAATCCATTGTCATCTCTTTACCCCATTACTCAAAAATCATATCCGGCACACCGCACTGCGCCCAGCCGGAGGAATGTTCAGATGTAAAATGGTTCAGTCCCGACGAAGTGCGCCGGATGGAACTGGCTTACGACCATAAAAAGATACTGGAGGATGAAGGGGTTATTTAATTTTCTCCTCGAGTCTGAGCTTTTGCTCAATATAATCATTATCCAAGGCTATGGGTTGTAAAACATAAACCTCGGAGTCGAAGACAATTTACAATTTTCTCTTCATATCTGAACTATTGTTTATTGACTATAACTTGAGTAAAAAATTATTTTATTATAATCTCAGAGTCGAAGACAATTTTCATTTATCTTAAATCTGTAATCTTTAATCTGAAATCTAATATGGAACATCAAATCAAAAAACTGGCTGAAGCCATTACCAACACTCAAACCAAAAACCTGATTCAGGGGCATGCGAAAGAACTGGAGTTCAACGAGGAAGCCCGGCATCTTACGATCCATATGGACAACGCCGGCCCCCTGCATGAGCTGGAAGAGGAAGAAACCGACCATCATCTCAGGAGCGGGCTGGAAAAAGTCTACGGAAAGGACATCACTTATGAACTGAAACGGTTTAAAGGCGAAGGCATGCATGAACGGGAAAAGCAAATCCCGCATGAGATTCATGAATAATGCTAATCGACTTCTGATGGACAGCTATGGATTGCTAATTGACTAGTCCATCAGATGCCAATCAGAAATCGATCGAAGAGGTGCAAAACTCATCCGGTGAATCGGACAAGAGCCGTATTTTTTAATAGCGGAAAGATGGATTTCTGTTCCGTACCCCATATGCTGATCAAAGCCGTATTGCGGGTATTTTTTATGGTATTTCTGCATCAGGCGATCACGGCTGACTTTAGCCAGAATAGACGCGGCCGCGATACAAAACACACTGCCGTCTCCTCCGATGACCGCTTTCTGGGGAACGCCGGCAAGGTTCAGCGGAACAGCGTCCGACAGGACAAAATCGGGCGCGGAATCAAGTTTTAAGACCGCCTGACGCATGGCCAGTTTCGAGGCCTCTAAAATCCCCTTTTCATCAATCTGCTTCCAGCCGACCACGCCGATCCCATAAGCCAAAGCGGTATTTTTGATTTCGATAAACAATTGTTCCCGCTGAAGGCCGGTCAGTTTTTTGGAATCCTGTATATTTTTATTCCGATAATTTTCAGGCAAAACCACTGCCGCGGCCACGACTGGGCCGGCCAGCGGCCCGCGTCCCGCCTCATCAACGCCGGCGATCCGCTTAAATCCGTATTCCCGTATTTGTTTTTCTTCTTTATGCATCTATTTAGGATTTATAGGATTCGACCGATTTAGACGATTTGAACGATTTGAAAGATGACTTTATGTAATTAAATCTTTCACATCGTTCAAATCCTAACGTTTACGAAGTAAGCGCATCATCTCCGGAGTGATGGCTTTGGTTTTGAACATCAGTAACAGGTAGACCAGCCCGCCCACAGGAATGAGGACGGCCAACTGCCATACAAACCACATACCGGCCATCCATTCAAAGCCCGTCCAGACGACGATTCCCATCACCGTGACCGCTATAAATGTGCGAAAAAACGTCCGGACAGACAAATGGAAACCCAGCACTTTCTGAGCGACCCAATACGTGAAGATCAGGATGATGATTTCGGAAATGACAGATGTCACCGCCGCACCGCGGAATCCCCATATCGGGATGACCAGGATATTACTGATGAGGTTAAAAAGAACAGCCCCCGCGTTGATGAACATAAGTTTGACCTGTTTATTGAGGACGACCAGTGTAAAACCGAACAGAGCGTTCACAAAAGAAAAAAGCATGGCGAACATCAGGATCCGGACGGCCAGATCAGACCCGAAAGTAAAAACGTTTCCGCCTAAAAACTGCGGATCGGAGATGAAATGAATAATAGGGCGCGCCAGAATAAATCCGCCGACCAGGATAGGGAGCGCCGTGGCAATCAGAAAATCAAAAGAATACTGCATCAGAGTCTTTATCTTCCGGCTCCGCTCCTCGATATAACGGGTCATAATCGGCAAAACGGAATTCATGAAATAAATGGGGATGATGACCAGCATCTCCAGCATGCGCATGGCCACCCCGTACAAACCAATTTCCGTGTCGGAACAGAGCGTGGAAACACACGCGGACTCTCCGCCGAGAGACTGGCTGTGGGGCAGGATGAACGTCATCAGAATCACATCGAGACGCATATAAATCGTGTTCAGAATCAGCGCCACGCCGAACGGAAGGGAGGTTAAAAAGATCTTTTTCCAATACGAATAATCAAACCGGTATGTAATCCGGCAGAACCGGCGCACATAGTAAGCCGTGATCAGGAACATCACCAGATTTCCCAGAACACCGGCCCACAGTAAATGATAAAAACCGGTGACAAAGTCCGCAGTAAAGGCGATATAAGCCACCCAAGCCATATAAAGCACCGAGACGATCTTCCCCGCCACCAGGCTGATCGTGGCGTAATGCATCTTTAAATGTACCTGCAAAACACTTGAGATCGTCCCATTGAGAAGGGTGAAAAAAGTGGCCAGTGTGGCAATCAGGACTCCCATAGGGATCAGCGTATTGTCGTAACGGGGCACCAGAAAGACTGTCAGAACCGCCAGCCCCATGGCCAGAACCGCCAAAAAAGTGCGCAGGCCCATCACATTCCCCAAAATCCTCGGAATCTTCGACTCATCCCGGGACATCTCCTTGACTGTGATGGTGTAAATGCCGAAATCCGCGATGATGCCGAAAAAAGCCAAAAACTGGTACACCGTGGTGTAATCCCCGTAACCGGACGTACCCAGATACCCTGAAATGATCTTCAGGACAACGATGGAAAGGGCTGCGGTGATCAGCTTCCCTAATATCTGGACGAAGGTGTTTTCCAGGATCTTCCGTGCAATGGACATACTGAATAAACTTATGAACGGAGGAATTTATGAACAAAGATATAAAAGAAGCCAGCCTTTCATGTCCATAAATCCTTCAGTTAGCAAGTATACCGTAAACCCTTTGAACGACGCACGGAAACAAAAGGTGATTTAGTATTGACAATATTTATAAATTATGTTATATTCTTCCTCTAAAATCTACGCCGCCTAAAAAACGGGGTCAGAAACAAAGATAAAAAAACAAAAGGAGTCCTCTAATCAACCCTCCATGTTTTTTAAAGTCTTTACCTTATTTCTGGCCGTACAGCTCACCTCCTTTGCCCTGTGGCAAGGAGTACAGGCATGGAATAAAAATGACCTCAAACCGGTAAGTGCCGCTGAAGAGACCATCGAAGAATCCACCCAGCCCATCATTGTCGATAATCAGCTGATCCGTGAACCGGATATGAGCCACGTGCGTTTCGCGGCCCGGAATGAAAAAACGGGTGACCGTATCGTAGACACGGACAAAAAAACGCAGATAGTCGACATGCTGAAAAAACTGCCTGAAGACCATACCCGCACACTTAAAAACCTGATCCTGGATTACAATCCGGAAGCCCATCGCGGACTGGGAGGAAAAAGTATGATTATCCTCCGCGCCGTGAACATGGACGCGGAAGAATTCTTCGGAGTAATGATCCATGAAATCGGTCACAACGTGGATTTAGGGCATTTAAACGAAAGCGATAAAGAAGCTGTCAGTGAATTCAGGGACGGAAGGGAGCCGGTGTACGAAAGCGACCCGAGCATTGGGTTTTACCGCATCAGCTGGAATGACACTGCTCACCGAAAAAAAGATGCCGGCAACCTGGATTTCGTATCCGGTTACGCCATGACCGACCCCTTTGAGGATTTTGCGGAAAGCTACGTGTATTATGTGCTCCACAACAAAGATTTCAAAAGCAAGACTCAAACCAATGAAACCCTTTTGAAAAAATACGAGTTCATGAAAAATGAAGTGTTTTACGGCATGGAATTCGAAACCGGAGAGTACCTGACAGACAAGGTCAACAGCCGCCCGTGGGACATCACGGTGCTGCCGTACGATTTAGAGCATTTCCGGCACCTTTAAAACAAACTTCCCTGAGCGGAAAGCTTGGCACGCGCCAGGCCTTCTTCTTTTTCAATGGCTTCATGGATGACTTCCACCAGCTCCGCCATGATCTCGTTGAGCTTCTGGATTTTTTTTCTATGGGGGCGGTGGGTTTTTTCGCCCATATACAGCCGCTCATTCACTTCCACCTGGATCCCCGGCAGACCGCGCCGCGAACAATGATAGCCGATGATATAACGCCCTTTGTAAGGATTATTGATAGCAACGGAAAAATTCTTTTCCTCAAAAAACTTCATGATCGTCCGCGTCATCTTCCGCGAGCAGGTGGTGTAATCGCGGTTGCCCAGCACGATATCCGCCCGTTTCTGACCCGAGTCCGGCTTGGTCACCGGACCGGTGGAACGCATGGAATGGCCATCAAGCAAAAACTTTACTTTCGGCTTCAGCTCTTCAATCGTTTCGTGGAACATATCGTGATATTTACTCACCCGTTCCGCAATGACCTCAAAAGAAGGAGGGTCTTTATAAATGGGCTTACCATCCAGATCCACGCTCACGACCACCCCGTCATTCGATAATTTCAGCTCCATCTCGATATCATCCGGCGCCCGGTTAAGGTCCACGACCAGGCGGGATATCCGCCCTTTTACCACATAGGCGTTCGGGACATCAAAGATCTCGACCGTATGAGGGTCGCTCTGCAGTTTGATCCCGCGGTCCGTCATGTTCATGCGGCGCCGGAGCTCCGCCGGGACAAAAGTGGACCCATGGGGGATGCTGACCAAAATGGGATGTTTCTTGTCGCCCATAATTTAATGTTGTAATGAAAGAACGAGGTAACGACGGGATAAAATACGAATAATGGATCCTGCAATGTCATGTCGTCATTTCGTTTAGTAACGGATATGAAAATCATCAAACTCACCCATATAGGTAGCCTGAGTCACCTCCACGTTTTCGACCTGAGCCGTACTGGGCCCCGAATGGCACCAGTCAACAAGGTCATTGATTTTGTTTTCCGGACCCTCTGCCACTACCGAGACCGTACCGTCGGATTCATTGGCCACCCAGCCCTTCACTCCCAGTTCCTCTGCCTTTTCCCGGGTACGGGCGCGAAAAAAGACGCCTTGGACGTTCCCGCTGATTCTAAGATGGACGCGTGTCATCTTTTCTTTTTCCATAATAAAAAATCTATACTATAGTAAATCAGATAAAAGCTCAGGGTAAAGGCAAAAAAGTTAATAAAATCATCCGCATTGGTAAAATAACTGGACACTGTGCTTATAATCTCATCTCCTTTGATCAGGATATCCCAGCTGTTATAACGCTCAAAAAGCCCGACCATTACACCAATAGCCGCAAGAGGAACAGTAAAAACAGGGAGAAAAGCGGCAGAACGCGGGCTGAATAAGGTCTTAAAGACCTGTTTCATCTTATCGATTGCGTAATAAAAGGCAGGCACACCCAAAAGCGCGTACACAAAAAAGAACATCACCATCCATGTCTGTTCCGGACAGACCCGGTAACAATCAAGATCAGGACAATAATCCGCCAGATGCCGGACCATCGTAAACAGATAAGCGGTATTCGGAAGCATCAAAAGCCAGAACAAAAACAAAAAAACAAAGGCCCATTGGGCTTTGCCCAGCTTATTCCATTTTTTCTCCCCCACCACTTTATTCAGGTGATACGCGGTCAGACAGGGCACCAAAGCCAGAAACAGGTTCCAGAAGACCATTAAGATCTTATATTGGTTGATGGACGCGCTGAATAAAAATTCCATTTTATTTTACAGTAACAGATTTAGCCAGGTTCCTCGGCATATCCGGATCCAGCCCGCGGAGGACCGCGATATAATAAGCAAGCAACTGGATAGGGATGATGTTTACCAGCGGGGACGCCGCACCCACATCCGGCACCTTGATCCATTCGTCAAACACCTCGTGGTTATCCGGGCCGATACCGATGATATACGCGCCCCGGGCTTTCAATTCTATGGTGTTATTCAGCACATCCTGTTTCACTTCATCGTTCGCCACAAATGAAATGCAGGGCGTGCCTTTGGTGATCAAAGCGATGGGGCCGTGTTTCAGCTCACCGGCCGCGAACCCTTCCGCGTGCACGTAACTGACTTCCTGAATCTTGATCGCCGCCTCTAATGCCATGGGGTAGTTTTCCGCCTTACCGATGATATAGGCGTTTTCCTGGTCTTTGATTTTTTCCGCCACATTTTTAATGTATGTGAGAAAACGGGGGTTAAGCATATCATTGATTTTCGACGCGACTTCCGCCAGGATCCGCCGGCCTTCCTGCAGTTCACCGATCATGGCCGTAGCGATGAGGATAAGCAAAGCCATCTGGGACGTGGCGGCTTTGGTGGAAGCCACGGCTTTTTCCGGTCCGGCTTTGATATGGAGAGAAAAATCCGACTGCCGGGCAATGGTGGAGCCTTCTACATTGACGATGGAAAGCACTTTAGCGCCTTTCTTTTTAGCCGCTTCCATGGCTTCCAGCACGTCCGCGGTCTCGCCGCTCTGGGAAATAACGATTAAAAGGCTTTCCGGGCGCAGAAAGTGATGATAGATCGGAAATTCGGATGACGGCGCGAAATTCACATGACGGTTCGCAATGATGGAAAAGAAATACTCTCCGGCCATACACACTTTGCCGGCGGTGCCGCAACCGGAAAGGAAACAGCCCCGCGAATCCTTGATCTGCTGGGCGATGTGCATGATCTCATCCGTGTCCTGGTTAATAGCGCGGTGGATACAGTCCTTCTGCTCCAGGATCTCTTTCAGCATAAAATGGTCATACTCCCCTTTTTCCGCCGATTCCGCCTGCCAGTCGATATTCACCAGGCGTTTCTTGACCGGCGCGCCGGTTTCCAGATTCAGAAATTCCACCCCGTCATTCACAATGACCATTTCATTGTCATCCAGATAATTGACTTCCTGGGTGTATTCCAGAAACGCCGGAATGTCGGAGGCTAAAAATATCTCTTCGTCCCCGATCCCGACAATCAGGGGCGACCCCCGGCGCGCGGCCACCAGGTACTTTTCCCCCACATTCAGGACTACAATGGCAAACCGGCCCTCCAGCCGCTGGATGGCTTTTAAGACCGCCTCTTTAAACGGATGAGTCTTCCGGTAATAAGCGATCAGGTGGGCGATGACTTCCGTATCGGTTTCCGACACAAAATTTTCTTTCCCCAATTCCTCGCGGAGCTCCTGGTAGTTTTCAATGATCCCGTTATGCACCACCGCGACTTGTTTTTCCGGATCGAAATGCGGATGGGCGTTCACGTCCGTCACTCCGCCATGGGTGGCCCAGCGGGTGTGGCCGATGGCCAGATGGGTCTTTTTATCTTTAAAATCATCCAGGTTCGCCCCAGAGATCTTCCCGACCTTTTTATGGCAAAAAAGCTCACCATCCAAATCGGTGGTCACGCCCCACGAGTCATACCCGCGGTACTCCAGTTTCTGCAATCCTTTGATGACGACCTCGAGCGCATTGTCGCGCTTGCCGAGATAGCCGAATATTCCGCACATACAAAAATTTTAAATTTTAAATTACAAATGACAAATTACAATTTTTACCGACCAAATTAAAATTTAAAATTGGTCATTTAAAATTTGTTATTGAAATCGGTTCTTATACCATTCGACAGTTTCCCTAAATCCCTCCTCAAAATCAACCGTCGGTTCCCAGCCCAGCTCATTTCTGATTTTGGTGGCATCAATGGCATACCGGATATCATGGCCGGGGCGGTCTTTTACAAATTCAAACTGGTCTTCCGGCAGGCCGAGGATGCCAAGCATCCTTTTGGTGACCCTGAGATTGGAATGTTCGTTGTTCGCCCCCACATTATAAATTTCCCCGATTTTTCCCTGATGCAGGATCAGGTCCACCGCCCGGCAATGGTCAGTGACATGCAGCCAGTCGCGCACATTCGATCCGTCGCCGTACAACGGCGCTTTCTCGCCTTTCAGGAGTTTTTGGATAAAAAACGGCAGTAGTTTTTCCGGATACTGATGCGTTCCGTAATTATTGGAACAGCGGGAGATGACTCCCGGCAGGCCGTACGTGCGGATTGCCGACAGCACCATCATATCCCCGGCCGCCTTGGAGGCGGAATACGGCGAACTGGGTTTCAGGGGGGAACCTTCAGTAAACAGTCCGCCTTCGATATCTCCGTACACCTCATCAGTGGAGATCTGGAGGTAACGGGGATGTTTATGTTTTAAGGCGGCCTCGATCAGCGTCTGTGTGCCGATTACGTTCGTCGTCAGGAAGGGAGTTGCGTCTTTGATACTGTTATCCACATGGGTCTCCGCCGCGAAATTGATGATGGTGTCCACATTTCCCGCCAGCTCATCCACCAGCTTCCGGTCCGCGATATCCCCTTTTACAAAGGAATAACGGGGGTTATCAACGATATCGGACACATTGTCTGAATTCCCCGCGTAGGTGAGGTTATCAAGGTTGATGACTTCGTAATCCGGATAATTGCCGAGCAAATAACGGATGAAATGGGAGCCGATAAAACCAGCTCCGCCAGTAACGAGCAGTCTCATAAGAAGTTATTAAAACGAAGGCATTCTACCATATTTTCACGATTTTTAAGCCCGTGATGTATTGATTTTAAAGTTGATTTATGCTATAATACTAAGATTCATTCTCCGTAGTGATTTATTTCTCACCTTCGTAGGTTGCGGAGAATCTAAACACCATCAGTCTCACTACGAAGGATAAATAAAATTAAAACCATGCTTGATACATCTGAAAAACAAGGCCGGAGCTATGACGCGTCCGTCATCGTCGAAAACCTGGAAGGCAAAAGCATCCAGGAAGCTAAGGGTGAACTGGAAAAACGGGAAGTCAGCCAAGTCTATGACGTGCGGAACCTGGTCGACCAGCTGCTAGCCTCCGGGAAAGCAGAAGACCGTGAACGCTACGGCGCTATCAAAGAAGCCGCAGAGACGGTGTATGACAAAAAACGAAGACAGAAAGAGGAACAGCTCCTCCCTGATGAGGACATCGAAGACGCCTTAAAACCTTTTGAGCTGAACGAGGAAGAAGCAGAGGATGAGGATGTAGCGGTCTCCGGAATCGAAGCCGGGACCTTATGGCAGCAGCCCGCTGCTAAAACCCGTCCGCGAACCGAACGCATGGCGGAAGAAGCCGCTGAAGCCGCTCCGCCGGCTGAAGAAGTCGAAGCATTGAAAGGTAAGCATGAAAAATTAAGCAGTGGCCTGGTAGCGGCATGGCTCGAGCGATACGGAAAAGAAAAGGTGAAAAAGGGTTTACTGTATATGTTTGGAAAAGAAAACCAGAATTTTGCCGATGAAAAATTAGACCGTTTTCTTTATGCGTTGGAAAAAAATCCCGATAACCTGCCTTCTCCTGAATTGGATGAGATCAGGCTGGCCCTTAAAGCGGAGGTTTCTTCGGAGGTAGCAGCCGATATTCTAAAAGACCGTATAATGAGAGGGGCTTCTCCTTTGCCGGATGACCAGGAGACTGAAGCTGCATAAATAAAAAAACTAATACAGGAGGCCTGATCAAAAGTCAGGCTTCTTTTTTTAAAAAAATTATATTGACAAATAATAATATATATATTAATATAATAACCTTTTGATTAACTTTCGTATTTTATGATGCCAAACGAAAACGATAAACCACTCACTGATAGTGACGTTGATATATTAGAACGCAGTATGGAAGAACTGGAAGCGATGAGTATGGATGAACGCCGTGAATTTTATCAAAAATTCTCTGCACTAGTTCTCTTTCGTTATCTGATTTCAAAAAATCTGCTAAGAGAAGGGGCAAAAAAAGAAGATATTGCATTGATGAAAGGATGCACGCTGGAAACAGGTGCAGGGATTTCCGCAATATACGATGTCCTCGGATCCCGGTGGCAGGTCTTTCTGGAAAGACTGGAAGAATATAGAGACATTATTATGGAAAAAGAAGATGAAGTTGAAAACATACAGAAAAAATTAGATGAACTGGATGAGTCATCCGAAGAAAGAGAGCCAATGGAAAGGCAGATAAAAAAAATAGAAGATGAAGTTAACGCGTTGCTGGAAGACCCCAAATTATATGTAATGGATATAAAAAAATCAGCAAAAGTAATCAATCGGAATAACCTGTTTTATAACTGATCCATCGGATAACACCCCAGCACCTTTAACCGTGCGACCCTCTTTCGGACACGATCGAGGGTTTTTTTAACGTTTGAATCCGCTAACGTGCCTTCAAAATCCGTGTAAAACACATAGTCCCCGCTGAGTTTGGGATTCGGGCGGGATTCGATCTTAGTGAGGTTGATATGGGCCTCGGCGAAATCCTGGAGAACGGCGAACAGCGAACCGGGGGAATCTTTAGAAAAATGGAACGCGATGGACGTTTTAACGGCCTTTTTGAGGTCCGGGCGCCGGGGTTTTTTGCGGATAACCGCGAAATACGTGGTATTGGCCTGACTGTCCTCAACCGAGGGTCGGAGGACCTTGAGGCTATAAAGCGGGGCCGCCTCCGCGGAACCGATGGCCACAGCCGCCGGGTTCTTTTCCATCGCCACCCGCGAAAGCGCCGCCGTGGTGCTGGCCATGGGGATGCACACCGCTTTAGGAAACTGTTTGCGAATCGTATCCTGACTCTGGAGCAGGGGCTGGGGATGGGAATAGATGAACTTGACTTCCTTTTTCGGCACTTTTTTAACCCCCATCACCGCCAGATGGATGGGGAAAGAAACGACTTTTTCGATCCACACGTCTTTTTTGTACAGTTCATCCAGTGTCTCCCTCACTGACCCGCTGAGGCTGTTTTCCAGGGGGACGAATCCTTTTTTATTGTGTTCCAGAGTCCAGTCGAACACCGCGCGAATGGAGGGCATATAACCGATTTCTGCTTGCGGATAAGCCTGTTTAGCCGCCTGGTCGGAATACGTGTTTTCAGGGCCAAGGACCGCGATATCCATCGACTTGGCCATCTCGGCAGTCGGAACGGATGAGATAACACTCCCCTGCAATTCACGGATCAGCCGGTCGCTTTCCGCCATAGCCTCCTGCGCGAAGGGGCCCAGATAACGGGTGCAGGCGCTGAAATAACGGACAAACTGCTTATCATCCTCTTTAGAGACGATTGCTTTGAGTTTTTGACAGCTTTCAATAAAATCTTCCAGGACCTGGGCGCTTAAAGGATTGTCCATCTCAATATGGGCATAAAGCTCGGGATCCTGGTTTAAAAGCCGCCCCATCATATCCAGCTCCAGCCGGTACACCGGGCTCTGGACCGCCAGCATGTCACGGATAGGGATTTTGGATTTCCGGAGGGTGTCAGACAAAGCGATATCAGAAAAATGCGTGAGCGCCTGCACATACGCCATCATCTGATCATGTTTTTCAGACGGCAGGATCCGGACGATTACTTTGTTTTTCTCCAAAAGGCCTTTCCACCAGTCAAACCATTTCTTCCCCCGGCCCGGACACAGCACCGCCAGCTGGCCTTCGATGGGATTGGTGGGGCCGAACAGCGGATGACAGCCCAGATACGAGGCTTTGGTTTTTTCCATCGCCTTCATCGGGAAAACTTTGAGGGATGTGATATCCATCAGCAGGCCGGACTTTTTAACATACGGCGCCACCTCATCGATCACCGCCCGTGTCTTATGGATTGGTACTGATACAACCACCACATCCGCCTTTTCGGCCAGCCGGACATTGGTGAGCGTGGTGCCCTTATCGCTGATCAGCACTTCATAACCGTTCCGCTTAAAAAAAGCAGCAAAATAACTGCCCATCTTTCCTTTTCCGCCGATGATGCCGATAATTTTTTTCATAGTAAGCAGCGAGAAACGCGTTCCGAACGGAGCGTAGAGCCGCTCATTTATGACGGCTCGCAGTGTTATTAGTGAGGATAAATCTTTGAAGATATGCGAGCAGGAAGCAGTAAGGAAGGAGAAGATTTTCAAAGATTTAAGTGTTTTTCCTATTACGAAAAATCAGAAAGTGTATTTATTTTACACTACAAAGTACAACCTATAAACTACTTACTCTTTGAGGGATTTTCGGGCTTCTCTTTCTTCGGCTTTTCGGCCGGTTTTCCGGATGGCTTCGATTTTGGTTTTTCAGAAGACTTGTCTTTCGTTTTATCGTTCTTTGAGTTTTGATCTTTGGGTTTCTCCAGCTCTTTTTTTTCGCCTTCCAGTGTCTTTTTATCCGTATGGGACGACTGCGCCCATCGGTTGATTTTGTCTTCCACCACCTCACGCGGGGTGCAGTACCGCTCGCGGGACAAGCGCACGATTTTTTCCCGCCGGTTTTCTTCCGGATGCGATTCCGGCGGCGGCAGGGTAGTGAGCGAGAACGTCCTGCTGGGCATGCCGTCGATCATCAGTTTGGTATAGCAGTTGTATTTGGGGAGCGATACGATATCGTTCGGCAGGACTTCTTCAGAAAACTGGTTGCTGAAATATTCCGCGTCGTCAAACCCCACCTGAAAACAAAGCGACGTACCCACATTGCCGAACACCGCGTCGCGCACCTCATCCGGCATCTGGGCCACATACTGGTTGGCCATGGTGAGGTTTAGTTTGTATTTCCGGGCCTCGGATAAAATCGTGGCGAAAGCATCGGTGGCGAAATTCTGGAACTCATCCACATACAGGTAAAAATCCTTACGGTCTTTTTCCGCCGTGTCCGCACGGCTCATGGCGTCCAGCTGGAATTTAGTGATGAGCATCGAGCCAAGCAAACTGGAATTATCTTCGCCGATCTTGCCTTTCGACAGATTCACAATAATGATCTTTCCGGAATCCATCATGAACCGGATATTGACCGTGGATTTTACCTGGCCCACGATGTTGCGGATCATGGGGGAGGACAAAAACTGACCGACCTTATTCTGGATGGGGGAAATGGCTTCGGTGCGCATGCGGTCGTTGAACTTCCCGAATTCATCGACCCAGAAACTGCGCACCATGGGATTGGTGAGCTTATCGACGACCTGCCGGCGGTATTTATCATCCACCAGAATACGCATGATGCCGAGCATCGAGGTATTCGGGGTCTCGGCCAGCGCGAGCAGGCAGTTCCTTAAAATATGCTCCAAGCGGGGGCCCCAGCTTTCTGAATACATCTTTTTAAACACGCCCAGGAGTCCGGACGCGATCAGGTTGCGCTTATGGGGGTCCTCCCCGCTTTCCAGCATGTTAAACGCAAACGGATGGGAAATATCGGACGGGTCTAAGATCACCACGTCATTGGTGCGGTGGGACGGGACAAAATCGATCACCGCATCCGCCAGATCCCCGTGGGGGTCGATGATAGCCACGCCTTTTTTCTGCT
>CAZIDW010000006.1:18546-34174 GCA_964538225.1 uncultured Candidatus Peribacteria bacterium | reverse complement strand
GCCAAGTGGTAAGGCACATGGTTTTGGTCCATGCATTCGGGGGTTCGAATCCCTCCTCCCGAGCAGAGTCTTTGACATGCGAGGAGGAGGGATGAGAAGGGCGAGGGGGGTTCGCCTGAGTAAAGGAGCGACCGCAGAGTCTTGATTTATCACGACTTGGAGGGTAGCGACTATTACGAAGCTCGACCTCGGACTCTCTTTTTCCTATATTGTTTTCACTCTCGAGAAAACTCGCTTAACTTCGCAAGCTTCACAATGCCTTTCATGCCGCCTCAGATTCTTGCTGCGGTCGCTCGTTTTCTTCCGAGTTCACTATTTAATAAATCTGAAATCACAAATCTCAAATCACAAATGTTTCCCTCCTCCCGAGCAGAGCTTTTGAGATAAGCCATTATTGACAAATAGCCTATTTTAGGTATTATAAATTCCTGCCATTGTACCTTAACACCATCGGCGGATGTTATTACTGACTCATAGTTAAGCAAAACTGCTTGGTTGTGAGTCAGGGTAATAACATCCGAATATCTTTTTATTTTTTGATGCGATGATCTATCGCGGAAAGGAAAGGAGAGTGTGGCATGAGGAAAGTAACGCTCATTGTGGCCGCCCTCGTGGCCACCATCATCGCCGTTCCGGCAGTCGCCCAGCAGGACAGCCAGTGCGAAGTCGACAGGCTCATGGATGACCTCATGAACGGGGAGGCGGGGAACCTGCTTAACACCTACATGATGAAAGCATCGTTGGATTACAAAAACTACTGTGGTGGAAATTCCGATCAAATCGATATGGCTTTCTACAAGAGGAACAACAAAAAGATCGGAAAGATTCTCCGCAAGTACCACTGCACTTGGGATGACGTCCCCAAGTTCCGCAAGATGGAGACGGTGGGGGACGTCTGCCATGAAGAAGGCGGATTGGCCTTGGTACCTCTGGTCCCCTCCACCACAAAAAAGTGCCGGACAGAAGAGTTCAGCAAGATTGTGGAGGCCTATGACAAGGCTATCAAGGAGGATTCCAAGAACTGCAAAAACATCAACCTCGAAAAGTACCGCGTGTGGAACGCGGAACTCGATGTAGTCCTCAGGAAGGCTGACTGCACCTGGGAAGACGTCACTGGGTTCCAGCGGGTCGAGACCTACGCGGACCTCGGGTGCAAGCCCCCGCCCAAGAAGCCTGTGGCTGCCAAGCCGGATGAGGACGACGTCGCCTTACCCGTCGTCCCCCTCGTACCAGAGGAGGATGAGACCAAAAAGCCCGACGCCGGTAACAAGAAACCGGCGGACGACAAGGGCAAGGTCGCCCTCAAGCCCCCGCCCGAGAAGAAAGAACCCGCCATCGACATCAAAAAGACCCCGCCCCCGCCTGCCAAGTCGTACTGGCTCACCTACACCGGCATCGGTGTGGGGGTAGCTGGCCTGGCTGTGCTGGGCGGTGGCACCTACTTTGGTCTGCAGGCCAATGAGGCGGCCGACAACGCCAAGGGCGCCGTCACGCAACTCGACGTGGACCGGTTCAACCGGGACGCGTCCGACAACGCGGCAAACGCCAACATCATGTTGGGCGTGGGCGGTGCTATGGTGGCGGCAGGAGCCGTAATGGTGATCCTCGACCTAACGGTCTGGGGGTCGCCCGCGGACACCTCCGCCGACAAATCGGTCACCACTTCCATCGGAATGGGATCGGGCAGCGCGCACCTTGAGGTGCGCTTCTAATATACCCTGACACTCTGGGGCGCGTCGAAAGACGCGCCCTTTTTCTTATGAGAGAAGTTTTCATAAGCATAAAAAATAATGAGCTTGAAGATATTTGAAGAAAATTTATCGATTTTAAGCTGTAAGCCGTAAGTCTTAAGCTTTTTTCTGCAAATTTTTTTAATTTTTATAGACTAGCCGAGTCATAAGGTTATAAAATAAACAGCCTATATCTCATTTTTTTGCATTTACGTTCACATTGACAATTTATTAATTTTGTGAGAATATAAAATACCCATTTTGGTAATGATGGGGGAGTTATGCTCTTTAAAAATCAGGCCGTTAATGCTGAGCCACTTCTCTTCAGTCAGTAGAGAGTTATTATAAATAACCGGAAACTGTGCTGAAGGGACTAGGTTCTCTCAGCATTAACTTTATGAATTTATCCTATAAAAGGAGGATAAGAAAATGAGATGGACTGCGATATTGCTGGTACTGGTGATGTGGGGATGTTCCCCGCCAGAAAGAAGTCTAGACGGCCTGCCGTGTGACAACGGCGAGTGTGTCGATGGCTGGGTTTGCTACGAAAAAACTGATACCTGCATCCCGGCAAACAGCCCGTGCAACCCCGACCCCTGCGACCACGGCACCTGCAACCCGACTGATGGGACTTGTGCCTGCGAAAGTGGGTGGTCGGGCGAAGCCTGCGATGTGCCGGCTGACCCCTGTGACCCCGATCCGTGTGCCGATGAGCACCGGATCTGCGTAGCCGATGGCGATTCCGCGTTCTGCGGAGACTGCCTGGCCGGCTACCATGAAGAGGGTGGCGATTGTGTAGAAGACGCCGATTGCCAGCCCACCACCTGCAGTGGCCACGGCGACTGCGACGACAGTTCCGGTGCCCCAGTCTGCACCTGCGACACCGGCTGGGCTGGCGATTTCTGCGATACCTGCGCCGACGGCTACACCGGCCCCGACTGCCATCGTGACTGGTGCGCCGACAACGACTGCGGCGTCCACGGCGATTGCGTGGACGAGGCCTGTGTCTGTGACACTGGCTGGGCCGGCGAGTTCTGCGACACCTGCGCCGACGGCTACACCGGCCCCGACTGCCATCGCGACTGGTGCGCCGACAACGACTGCGGCGTCCACGGCGATTGCGTCAGCGAAGCCTGTGTCTGCGACCCCGAGTACTCGGGCGACCACTGCGACAGCTGCGCCGACGGCTATCACGATGAAGGCGGTGAGTGCGTACCCGACTGCGCGTACGCCAGTTGTTTTTCGTCCGCACTCACTGCGGGCGAAACCCCCTTCATCCAGAACGGCGAAGAGAGCGATGTGCTCTTCTTCTCCATCACTGCCCAGTATGGGCCGGCTGGCATTTCGGCAATGACCTTTGAGGTCGATTGCCCAAACGGCCAGGTCGACCCAGTTGAAGGAACATTTTATCGTTCCCCCGACGGGCAGACCTACACTCCCCTCACCATCGCCGGCGAGGGGGCGGTGGCCCGGTACATACCGGATGCCGCCACCGGCCGAATCCGAATCGGGTTCGTTCAGGAGGAGCTGTTCGCGGAAGGAGAGACCAAGTACTACCGGCTTTCTCCCGTGATGAGCGGTTTGACGGCAGGCGAAGAGTGCTCAGTCACCATGCTGAGCGATGCCGTTGCCGCTGGTCCGGCCTTTCTGTATCACCCGAGCCAAGAAAGCATCCTGTCGATTGCGGGCGGGGTGTGCCACGAGAATCCGCCCAGTTTTATCTGGTCGGATTTGGCCGCTGGTGCAGACCACCTGAGACCGACGGTCGACTTCTGGCCGTGCAATCTCCTTGAAGGCACCGAGCCCCAGCCCTGGGGCAGTGACGACTTCATCCAAGGGGCGATGGACGCGTCGGCCATCACGGTCGTGCTGACCGCCCCCTGACAGCTGAGAGAACCCTTTTGTACCTCCCCCCGCGACGCAACACGCGGGGGAGGTACTTCATTATATAAAAATATGCTAAAATAACCCTCGGTTTAAACGAATCTATGAACGTCCGCGATATTGTAAGAAAAGCCTGGCAGGTCACGCAGGTGCACCTTAAAAAGCTCATCTGGTACGGCGCTGTACCCGCGTTTTTCGGCACATTGGTAAGCACCGCTTATTTAACTTACCAGTACAATGCATTTAAACATTCAGCCCTGTTCGGCGGCCGCCAGGATATGAACCTTATCAATGACATCAAAATCGTCTGGGAGATCATCAGCGCGCACCCGAAGTTTACGATTATTCTGGTTATTCTCGGGGCGATTATTTTTGTGGGCTATATCCTGACTCCGCCTATTTTTAAGGGGACGCTCATCCACGCGCTCATGCGCATCAAAAAATACGAATCCATCACCGGTTCGTTTGAAATCGGCGTGCGGCGGTTTTTCCCCATGTTCGAATTCGCCCTCATTACCGGGTCTTTCAGCATCATCACCATCCTCACCGAATCCTCGTTTATTTTGCGATGGTGGGGAGAGAACGTGTTTTTCATAATCCTGCCCATCCTGTTATTTGTGGGGATGGTGGGGCTTATTGCCAGCTTTCTTTTTACGTACGCGGAATATTTTATTATTCTGGAAGACAAACGCCTGATTGAATCCATTAAAGAAAGCGTGGTCTTGGTCATCTCCAACCTGCGGAAGACTATTTTAGTCTTCATTCTCATCTTACTCATCAGCGCCCGGGTGATTTTAAACGTCATCCTGATCCTCTTTATCCCCATGGGGGTCATCATTTTGACCAGCTGGCTGGCCACTACTTTTCTGCATAGCGTCGCCTTTGTGATAATAGGTATTTTTGCCCTCACCGTCCTGCTGGTCGCTTCGTACCTGATGGGACTGTTTAACGTGTTTTCCACCGCGGTATGGGTATTCACCTACGCGGAAATGGTCGACCGGAAGACTCCGCCCATCAAAGATGTGGATCTGGGCGACGGACAACTCAAAACACCTGACAGCTGATAGCTGACACCTGACAGCTGACGAAATTTGTAATTTGCCCCTTCGGGGCGTAACTGGCAACTTGACGACTGCAAGTTACGAGTTACCAGTTACGAGTTACAAATTTCAAAAAAGTCAAATGCCCGCCCGGCCAAGCCGGTTCAGACGGGTTAGCTGTCCGCCGAAGGCGGTGTCAGCTGTTTTGTCATATAAGTCCCTTCCAGCTTATACCCTAACTTTTTATAATATTCCCTGGTGCCGATGGCCGCAATGACGGCCAGTTTGCAGTAGCCGTTTTTTTTGGCGATATTTTCTGCTTCATTCATCAGCTGATGGCCGAAGCCAACATGCTGGGTGTCGGATTTTACTCCCTCATCCGCCAAGGACTGCTGGCGGCCGTACACATGCAGTTCCCGCACCAGCGCCGCCCCTTTCAGTTCGTCAAAAATAGTTTTGTTCGGGAATCTCAGCCGGCATAAACCAATCAGTTTATCCTGCTTAGAGGCGACGATATGGATGAATTTTTCATCGCCATTATTCGCACAATAATCCAATATTTCCAGACTTAAATCTGAAATCTGAAATCTGAAATCAGAAATTTCTCGGCATCGTATACATCTACACGTTACTCCTTTTCGCTGCATCACCTGGCGAAGGTTGGATTGTTTGGTGCCGGCGACAACGCTTTCGGCCGGGATGTCGCGGATGACCCGGATGATCCGGCAATATTCCGGCACATGACTTTTAATGTCCGCGATCAGCTCTATCAGTTCCTCATCCGTGTAGGCGGTGTGGATTTTCGGGTCTTTTTTAATCATGTCTGCCAGCACGGAATGCGGCGTGACCATCGTCGGGTAGATTTTAAGGTAATCCGGCCGGAGCCCTTCGTTTTCAAACAGTTCCCGCCCGGATTTCAAATCGGATTCAAACGTCGCCGTTGGCAGGTTGGGCATTAAATGGTGGCACACTTTAAGTCCCGCGTCGCGCAGTAATCCGGTCGCCCGGATGGATTTTTTAAGCCCATGCCCCCGTTTGCAAAACGCGTTCACGGCGTCATCCGTGGTCTGGATCCCCAACTCCACCCCTGTCACCCCGTAGCGGCGAAGCCGTTTGATTTCTGCTTCATCTACCCAGTCGGGCCGTGTTTCCACCCATAAGCCGACACACCGGCATTCCGCCGTTTCATTTTCTTTAATAAGATTGGCTAAATTCGAATCAGAAATCAGGAATCCGCCCTTCTTGCCCTTGTGGCGATAATCTGAAATCGAGCCCGGACCTTGGTTCAAGGCGAAGTAGATCCCCTTTAAAAACTCTTCCTGATAATCATGGGGATAAGCACTCCAGGTGGCGCCGGCAATGCGGATGTCGATTTTTGTTACATCATGCCCCTGGGCCACCAGTCCCTTCAGCCGGGTTTTGACTTGCTTATAGGCGTCAAATTCGTTCCTTACGGCCCGCATCATGGCAGGCTCATTGCTTAAATAACTTTTAGGCATGCCCTTTTCCGACGGGCAGTAAATGCACTGGCCGGGGCACCCCATGTCTTTCATCAGCACGGTGATATTGGCAATGCCGGAAAGCGTCCGCACCTTCCGTTTCTGGATGGCCTTCAGCACCTGCGGGGCTGGTTTGATTTTTCCGCTATCCAAAAGTTCCCGGTATGCCTGAATCAGTTCCAGGTTTTTCGGGAGCACTCCGCCGTGTTCTCTGGTCAGCTGGTTACGGATCAGTTTTAATTTTTTTTCATTCAATTCATTCTCCTTC
The DNA here is from genome assembly GCA_964538225.1 of uncultured Candidatus Peribacteria bacterium. Lineage (GTDB taxonomy): Bacteria > Patescibacteriota > Gracilibacteria > UM-FILTER-43-11 > UM-FILTER-43-11 > JAFGCR01. The sequence goes on along the minus strand of CAZIDW010000006.1, from coordinate 27,753 downwards.
GTTAGCTGGAGGATGATTTTCTTAGCCAGGGGGATCAGTGATGGGCGGACACTGTAAACAGGCATCAGCAGTGGTTAGAGTGATGATATTTTAGGTGTTTTTTAGTGTTTTGACAAGACCCCTCGCCGACCCCCTCTGTCTCGCTGCGGCGAGTCTTCTCCCCCTCACTTGAGGGGGAGATTTTGTTTATTAGTTAGTCTATTAACTCATTCACAAAAATCTCCCCCTTGCATAAGGGGAGTGGTCCCGCTATGCGGGACCGAGGGGGTCTAGGTCGTATCAATCACCCAGAACCACTGCCCGTAATCGGTTAAAAGGAATGTTTCGTTCGCATAGGTGCAGGCGCGGCCGATGGTGTAGTTTTTCGGCGCGTCGCTCGACACTTCCTTAAGCCTGGCCAGATCCGGGTCGGTGGTGATGTAGATGAAATGTTTGGTCAGACCTTTGGTCAGATCCAGCGAATAATCCACGCGTTCACAGCGGTTGTTATGCACCTGGCGCCGCATTTCATTCAGGATTTTTTTGCGCTGGTAGTTTTCCATCACCACTTTCACATTTTCCCCGATAGGGTGGACAATGGTGGCGTTGATGAGGCGTTTGTAGTCCACATACTGGGTATGGACCAGCAGGACCATCAGCACATAGACCACGATAGAGATATAGACAAAAAGATAACGGTGGATCTGTTTTAGAAACGTCAGTTTCATCAGCTGACGGGTGGCTAGGCGGTAGGTCAGCAGGATGACAAGCAATGTCTGGGCCGCGTACAGCTTTTCTTCCAGTGAGGCGTTCCGTAGGATGGTCAGGACCGCGGTGTATTTCAGGAACAGGGCGATGAACGCCGCGATTAAAAACAGGGTGACAAACCGGATTAGTTTGCCATGGCGCACTTTGGCCCGCATCACCACATCCACCACAAAACCCCAGTGCTTGAACACAAAGCCGTTCAGCAGTAAGACCACCATCATCTCCACGAGCGTGAAGGCTAGGAAAAAGGCGATAAAAAACGCGATGGAGGGGATGATGATTTCAAAAAGTTCAGATGACATGCGCCTTGTGGTACAGTGATAATATAACACAAATAGATGGATGAATCTGTATTTGATTATTATTCGTAATTTGTAACTCGTAACTCGTAATTTGAAGATTAAAATTACAAGTTACGTTCCGGCGCAACCGGAACAAATTACAAGTTACCAATTACAAAATGATGAAAAAACTCCCGATTGTTGTCACCGGTTCGCTGGCCTACGACCACATCATGACCTTCCCCGACAAATTCGCCAATCACATTCTGCCCGACAAGGTGCATATGCTGAATGTGGCGTTTAATGTGGACAAATTAAACGTCAATCTGGGCGGAACCGCGGGAAACATTGCCTATAACCTGGCATTACTAGGAGACAAGCCTACTATTTATGCCACGGCTGGAAATGATTTCCGCGATTACCAGGCGAAACTGGATTCCCTGGGCCTTCCGCAGGATGACATCCGGATTTTTGATGATGAAAAGACTGCCCAGGCCTTCATCACCACCGACCTTGCGGATAACCAGATCACCGCGTTCCATGGCGGGGCGATGTACCGGGCCCACGAACATCCATTAGTTGTCGGAAAAAAGGCAGTTGTGAGTATCTCACCTAATGGAATTGATGCCATGGCGGATCATGCCAAGTACTGCCAGAAACACAGCCTGCAATTCATCTTTGATCCAGGTCAGGCTTTTCCTGCACTTTCTACTGACCAGCTTGTAAAATCCGTACACAGAAGCAAGGCATTGGTAGTGAATGATTATGAATGGCAGTTATGGAAAGGGAAGACATCACTCTCCGAATCGCAGACATTGAAACTCACAGAAGCGATTATTGTCACATTTGGCGAAAAAGGCTGCCGGATTATTACAGTCAAGGAGGAATTTGAATTACCGGCCGTGTCCGATTTGCAGGTCGTCGACCCCACCGGTTCCGGCGACGCGTTCCGCGCGGGCCTTTTACACGGTTTATCTCGCGGGTGGGGATGGGAAAAAACCGCCCGGCTGGCCACGGTGGCCGCCTCGTTTTGCGTGGAGGTGCAGGGGACGCAGAGCCATGAATTCACGATGGAGGATTTTAAAGGTCGTTATCGGGAAACGTGGGGTGATTCATTTTAGATTAAAGATATTTTTGTATAAAAATGAGTTGTAGGCTGTTATTTGGCTTTCCTAGAGTCTTTTGAGTTAAAAAGTTAAAAAAGCTTGCAAAAATATTACACAAATGATATATTTTTTATGTTTTAACTTGATTTGTTATAACTTTTATGCTATAATTAGTAATCCAGAAAATGAGAGAAAGGGAAACGGTTTATCTTCACGACGATGTAATTGGGTATATGGAGGGTGTTAGGACGAATTATCCTAAAGATTACAAAAAGCTGAATATCATGATTCAGAAACTTGCTGAAAAAGGTCATGAAATAATCGATGGGCGGATGTACAAAAAGTTCAAAACCGGGAAAAAATTGAAACGCCCGATCATCCAAATCACAATTATTGCTAAACAGTATCGAATTCACACAGCTTTAACAGACAGCCATCTATATCTCCTTCACGCATTTGATAAGAAGAAAAACAAAACACCGAAAAATGATTTAGCGCTTTCAATCAAGCGCGCTGAAACCATAACCTAACCCCAATCATGAAAAGTTATAATGCCTATTTAAAAAAAACTATGAAAAAAGACCCTACTTTAAGGGAGGGTCTAGAATTTGAATCGTGGCTTTTTGAACTATCTTTAAACATTGCAAAGTTAAGAAAGGAAAAAGGCTACTCGCAAGAAGAATTTGCGGAAAAATTAGGCATGAGTCAAAGCGCTATTGCTAGGATTGAATCAGGTCAAAATATGAAATGTTCTACTGTCTGGAAAATTAGTGATGTATTAGAAGTTGAGCTAGAAATATTTGGTGCCAATAAAGAAGTTGAGAAGCAAAAAGTAGAATTCTTTTGCACCTCTTTCACTAACAAAAAAGAAATTGTAGGTGCGACAGCTAAGGAGAGTGAACTTAAATACAATACAGATAATATTCCTTTTACAAATTTTAACCTTAATACCCATGCAATCGCATACTAATGAAACACAAAATACAAATGAGGCTAAATATGCCCAACTTGTTTCAAGCGTCATTAATCAATATGATGCAAGTTTAATCTTTTACCAAGTAAAACCAATTCAGCTAAACAAAGAGGATATTCAAAAATTCAAACCAAGCACTGAAGAAGTTGCCAGAATAACACTACCTCACAAAGCTTTAAAAGAATTGAAAGATCTCTTAGATAAACAAATCAAAGATGTTGAAAACGAGAGCGGTGAAGATAAAACAATATCAAGCTTAAAAAAGAATCAACGGAAAGCCAAATAACAGCCTACAGCTCGTTTTTTGTAAGATGTGTCTTTAAAAAAATCTCAAATCACAAATTTAGTGTTTCCGTTTCGCCCGTAAAATAAGCCCCAGTACCACCGACGCCAGCGCCAATACCACAATTGCCCAGAATTTGCCGAAGGTGCCAAGAAAAAGGGCGATGACACCGAAAATGGCGGAAAGGACGTAAATAGCGATCAATACCTGCCGTTTCGAAAAACCGATCTGCAGCATGCGGTGATGCAGGTGGACGGCTTTGCGGTACTTGTCCCATTCGCCGCCTTTCCAGGGGGCTTTGCGGTTGTACAGGCGGTACACGATCACATACAGGGCATCCAGGATCGCAAAACCTAAAATCAGGAATGTGGTCGCGATCTTCCCGCCGGAGAAGATGGCTAATACAGCCAACAGCAGTCCGAAAAACATGGAGCCGGAATCGCCGAGCAGGATTTTGGGAGGAAAGAAATCAAACAGCCAAAACGCCAGTGCCATCATGGCCACGATGATCGCCATGGCCGCGATCTCCGGCTGGTTCACCAATTCTGAAATGCTCAGGAAAAAAAGCACCAGACTCCCCAGTACCGTGATACCGGAGACCAGCCCCGGGATGCCGTCCAGCCAGTTCATGGTATTGACGATTAAAACCACCCAGGCGATAGTGAACAGCGCGGAAAACAGGATGATTGTGTATTCCATGGCGCCGAAACTTAAGCTCAGTTTGATTTCGTTTAAAGGAATATAGCCCCCGAACGGGTTGGTGATGGTATCGATGCCGATGCCCACGGCCACCAGGATGACCCCGGCCACCACCTGCGCGAAAAGCCGGAGCCAGGCCGGCAGTTCCACGCGGTCATCGATGAAACTGATGACCACCAAAAGCCCTCCGGCCAAAAGCAGGCCGACCAGCTTTATCGTGGGTTCAAAAAAGATGAGCGCGAGCGCCGTGAAAATCAGGAACAGCAGGACGCCGCCCGGGTAGGGGATGGGTTTCCGCTTCAGGCCGTATTTTTTAGGCTGGTCTAAAAGCCCCAGTTTCGGGAAGGCCTTCAGGGCGATCAGGATACAGAGGACAGTAAAACCAAATGCCGATAATCCGGGAAGGAAATATTGCATAAAATAAAACCGAAGATCAGGATAATTATCCTGATCTAGAAATTAATATCCGCCGGCGCGTCTACGGGAGGATAGGAATACGGGGAATCAGAGGGAGCGCGGAACAGCTGGATGACCAGGTATAAAGAAAGGATGACGCCCGCCAGAGCCAGAATTCCGAACACGCTTACCACGGTCTTGAATTTGGGGCTCAGGTAACTGTATTTGACGGCATGCCGGAGGATCAGCGCGCTGATGACAAGAAACCCGATAAGGAGGATGATGTAAACAGCCAGGACAATACCCATGGATCGATTGGTTGAACGGGCATCACTATACCATATACAGCGACCAGAGACCAGTTCGCCAGCGATCAGCGCTGGTCCCTGGTCACTGAAGAAACTGAAGACACTTACAATTGACCCGTTCGTCAGAAGCGGATACAATCAAACTGAATGAAAACGCTGGATTTCGGGGACTTGTTTTTAGAAAGCGGATGCGAGAGGGAATGGCGGCCGTGACTGGAAGCCGCCTGCACAGCGCCCTAAAAATACCGCCCTGGAAGATGTTTTCTGACACTATTGAAAAGCGGTCCGACGTTCTTCCGAGCCTACCTCGGAGTCAGCCGGACAAACGGGGTGGAACCGTCCGGTATACACTGGACCCCCGGTAGAATTTTATTCTAGCGGCTGTTTTTAAAACAAGCGTTTATCGGTTAGCGTAACACGAAGCTCGATCGAGCCTCGAGATACGATAAACGACAACTGACATTATAATTCATAACTTATTATTCAAAATGAAAGAAGTAACTATCGAACAAAAACGTCACTCCCTGTCCCACATCCTGGCGCAGGCGGTGCTCGAGATGTTCCCCGACGCGAAACTGGGCATCGGCCCGGATATCGACAACGGGTTTTATTATGATTTCGACCTGCCGAGAACATTGATCCCGGAAGACCTGCCGATCCTGGAAAAAAAGATGAGACACATCATCAAACAGAATCAGAAGTTCGAACCGTACGAAGAGCCCATAGACGCGGCCATTAAATTTCTGAAGGCCGCGAAACAGGATTACAAAGTCGAGATGGCCGCGGACCTGAAGGAGACAGGGGAAAAGAAAGTCAGTTTTTACAAAAACGGCCCGTTTGTGGATATGTGCAAAGGCCCTCACATCGATTCCACCGGCCAGATCGAAAAGGGAAGTTTTAAGCTCGACAAGATCGCCGGCGCGTACTGGAAAGGGGATGAAAAACGCCCCATGCTCCAGCGCATCTACGGCCTGGCCTTTGACACCAAAAAAGAGCTGGACGATTACCTGGCCATGCGTAAAGAGGCGGAAAAACGTGATCACCGCAAATTGGGCAAAGAACTCGATTTATTCAGCCTGCACGATGAGGCGGGTGGAGGTCTGGTTTACTGGCACCCCAAAGGAGGCCGCATGCGTGACGCTATCGAGACCTTCTGGAAAAGCGAGCACTTTAAAAACGGTTATGAACTGGTGTTTACCCCCCATGTAGGGCGCTCATGGCTGTGGCAGACCTCCGGCCACCTGGATTTTTACAGGGAAAGCATGTACGCCTCCATGGAAGTGGACGAGGAAGAATTCTACGTAAAGCCCATGAACTGCCCGTTTCATATCATGATGTACAAGAATTCCGCGCGTTCATACCGTGAGCTTCCCATGCGCTGGGCGGAGCTGGGCACGGTGTATCGTTACGAAGCCAGCGGAGTGCTCCACGGCCTGCTGCGCGTGCGCGGGTTCACGCAGGATGACGCCCACGTCATCTGCACCATTGAGCAGATCGAGGATGAAATTTTAGAAGTCCTCCGTTTTTCGCTGGCCATGTGGAAAGCGTTCGGATTTAAAAACATCAAGGCGTATGTATCCACCAAGCCGGAAAAAAGCGTGGGGGATGAAAAACGCTGGAAGCAGGCCACCAAAGCGCTCCAGAAAGCCATCGATAAAGAAAAACTGGAGTGCGAGACCGATGAAGGCGGCGGCGCGTTTTACGGGCCCAAAATCGATTTGAAAGTCAAAGACGCGTTGGGCCGGGAATGGCAGATGACCACCATCCAGTTCGACTTCAACCTGCCGGAACGGTTCGATATGAAATACACGGGCGCGGACGGCAAGGATCATCAGCCCTACATGGTGCACCGGGCGCTGCTGGGGTCGCTGGAACGGTTTTACGGCGTGCTTATTGAACACTATGCGGGCGCGTTCCCCGTGTGGCTGGCGCCCGTGCAGACAGCGGTACTGCCCGTGTCCCAGGCACATGAACGGTACGCGGAAAGCTTAAGAAAACAGATGGCTGAGGAAGGCCTGTGGGTGGATTTTATGGGAGCGGATGAGACGCTCGGTAAGCGCATCCGCGGCGCGGAAAAACTGAAGATCCCTTACATGTTAGTGGTCGGCGATAAAGAGAAGAAAGACAAGACGGTCACCGTCCGCGATTACAAGACTAAAGGTCAGAAGACCGTCAAATTCACCAGCTTCTTAAAGTCGGTCACGGAGGAAATTAAAGAAAGAAAGCTTTAATACTTAATCACTATATATAATTTTGTCACGAAGAGGTGGCGAGCGAACGTAGCAAGAACCTGAGGCGACATGCGCGGTGAAGGAAGCTTGCGAAGTTAAGCGAGACAGTGATGAGTGATTTCAAATATTTTGGAAGTACTGAAACCTTTTTTAAAGGTTTCAGAAAGAAGGCTCTACTGAGCCTTCCCCCCTTATGACCACCATGAATGTTTTGATGTTTGTTGGTTAAGCGGCTTTTTCCTCTTTCTTGACTTTGGTTTTCGGTTTTTCGGCCTCTTCTTCCGGCACCACCGTCAGTTCCGGCTTGTCGGCAGCCACCTCTTTTTTCGCTTTTTCTTCCTCCTGTTTTTTCAGCTTGGCTTTCACCTGGCGGGCGGCCTTTTCCAGCCACTGGGGCGCGGAGTAACCGGTGATATAAGTACTGCCTTTGATGGCGACCGTGGGACCGTGTACTGACAGGCAGTCTTTAATGGTAATCGTTTCCTGCCCTTTTTTGCTTTGTCCGAATTTCAGGTTCAGGACCACGGAAAAGCTGGCGGGCCGGTGGGCGCGCGCGGGTTTGATTTGGTCGGTGACACGGATACTGTCGGTCTGGCCAATGAGTTTTTGATAGCGGTCAGATAATTCCTTCTTTCGTTTTTTCCAGGCGTTTGCCAGTTCATGGGTCCGCTGTATCCGCGGATGCGGTTTGTAATGGTAGGGGCGGCCGTCCCGTCCGGTTTTTGCCTCCACTAAGCCTTCGGCGGTTACGTTCCGCATCAGCTGTTTCAGTTTGCCGGCGCTTTCCGCGTCCCGGATTTTTTTCAGGAAACGGGTGATCAGCTGTTCGATGCGGGGGATATTGTGTTCGGCCAGGATATCGTTATAACACTGGCGGAGCGCGTCCACCGATTCGGATTCCTGGTTGTTTTCCGCCCGGACAAAGAATTTGTCGGCAGGGACTTTTGGAGCATTGACCTTTCCAAAGAATCCCAGATCCACCTCCAGCGGATTTTTAGAGCCTTTGTTTTTAGGTTTATTGTATTTAGTCATTATATAAATAGTTATTAAAAAATAAAATAATGATTTGTCCACTTTTTAGCGTGGAAGAGTATTATACTATGACTAAATTATTTTGTCAATATTGCCTAGTACATTGGTTAGAATAGCCAGAAAAGGCTTATCAATAAGCCAAAAAACAACTGACAATCAAATCTTGTCAGCATAATATTTAAAGTTGTGGTTGTCGGTATAGGTATCGCGGCTCGTATCGTCTAACGTTGTCGTTAATAGCCGACACCTTTAAACTATGCCGATACGCGCCGCGCCAACCACAACGACACCGAAACCATTTATTTAAACAAAAATAAATCCATCATCGCTTTGCTGGTGGCCAGCACTTCCCGTTTTTTGAAATCAAAGATTTTGGCATACGTGCGCCGGTCCGATGCGACTCCGACAGCGTCTATTCCCAGATGTTTGGCCATAAAAAGCGCGCGCGGCAGATGGAACGCCTGTGTGACGATAATAAGCTCGCTTATGTCCGACGCGTTGCGGACAGAGGCGAGAGTGTTTAAACCCTTGGGGTCTTCAATAAGGTCATTTTCTTCCACCTCTCTTTTCAGCGCGTATTCCTTCATGCCTTCCACTTCATTGGGCGCGCCGGAAAGGATAAGTTTTTGTACTTTTTCTGTTTCATAAAGTTCGATGGCCGTTTCCATCCGGTCGACCAGGATGTCGGAAAGAGAAGTGGGGTAAGCCGCCGCCCCCAGCACCAGCGCCACGTTTTTTTCAGGTACGCTTTCAGCTGTCTTGTAAATTTGGTCAGAGGTGCTCTGCTGGATGTAAACGCTTGAGGCGAATGGCAGGGTAAAAAATAAGGTCAGGGCGGCACTGACCGTAATAAAACCTTTTTTGTGGAGGGGGAATTTAGGCATGTTTATCAGATGATGGTGCCCGAGGAGAGAGTCGAACTCTCACTCCCGAAGGAACACGATTTTGAGTCGTGCGCGTCTACCAGTTCCGCCACTCGGGCTCAGCTCAAAAATTTAAAAATTTTCTCCGCAAATTTCCAAATTTTTGTTCTGCGCTTCGTCTCCTCGCTTCGCTCGGAGGACTATGCTCCGAAACGCTTTGCTCGCGAGTTAGTCACTCGGGCTCAGCTCAAAAATTTAAAAATTTTCTCCGCAAATTTCCAAATTTTT
>CAZIDW010000006.1:0-18446 GCA_964538225.1 uncultured Candidatus Peribacteria bacterium | reverse complement strand
TTCGTCTCCTCGCTTCGCTCGGAGGACTATGCTCCGAAACGCTTTGCTCGCGAGTGACTCACTCGGGCGCGCTAGTCAGTTTAAAATTCAGAGAGTAAAAAGTCAATTTAATAAACCTTCTCACACCACTTCTCATACCCCGGCAGTTCATTCTTCACCGCCTTGTCGATCAGGGCTTTGAGCTGTTTGACGACCGGGCCCATTACGCCTTTTCCGATTTTCTTTTTACCGATCTGCTTTACCCACACGATTTTGCAGGCGGTGCCGGTTAAAAAGACCTCGTTGAACTGACACAGGTCCGCTTTTTTAAACTTTACTTCTTTGACTTTCAGCCCCAGCTCCTTTTTCGCCAGTTCGATGACGGAACGTCGGGTGATACCGTCCAGATTATTGGCCGACAGCGGCGGGGTGAACAGCACGCCGTTTTTCACACCGAACAGATTCGACGAGCTGGCTTCCGCCACCGACCCGTCCCGATTCAGCATCACGGCCTCATCAAAACCGGCGCGCACCGCTTCGCTTTTGGCCAGCGCGGAATTGACATACAGGCCGGTGCATTTGGCTTTGGTGGGGATCATATCGTCATCCACGCGCACCCATTGGCTTGCTTTTAGTTTCAGGCCGCCTGCCTTATTCATATAATGGCCGAAAGAGATGATATACAGAGCGAAATCCGGTTCCGAATTTTCCAGCGTCGGCACAATCTGGGTGGAACTCGCGTACACCAGCGGCCGGATGTATACATCGCCTTTGATCTTATTTTTTTTGACGAGATCCGTCAGGATTTTGTAGAACTTCGCGTAGCTCATCGTCCACGGCATGCCCAGCATCTTCACGCCGTTTTGCAGTCGTTTAAAATGGTCTTTGGGGCGGAAAAGATATAAATTGTCATCGTGCCAGTGGCCGCGCAGGCCTGCATACACGCCCAGCCCGTAATGGATGACTTTAGACTGGATAGGGATGTGGGCGTCTTTGATGGGGACGACTTTGCCGCGGAGGTAGGCGTAGGGGAAAGTATTCATTTCAGATTTCAGATTTGAGATTTCAGATTCAATATAAAGTAAGACGGATAATGGGGCAATTCGAACCGCCCGCCTATAGGTATATTAGTTACACAGTTATATTACCACCCTTCATAACCAACTGCCCGCTTACCTGCCCGTACTGATATAGGCGGGCCCCAGTAGTAAGGAAGGGGATACTAAATAACCTTAAATCTTTTAAATTGTCTTGACAGGTGAACAAATGTTTACTATACTTTGAAGTGCGCAAGGTGCGCAAGTGCGCTTGCACGCGATGAATATTTTGTAACCAGATGAATATGAGAAATATTTATAAAAATCTAAAAATTTGGCAAAAAATGCATGAATTAGTCTTAAAGGTTTATGAATACACAAAAGATTTTCCATCGGAGGAAAAATTTGGGCTTACAAGTGATATGCGACGCGCTACTCGTTCGATTAAAGCTAACTTTGTCGAAGGATACAAAAGGAAAGGTTATAAAGATGCTATGAACTTTTTCAATCGGAACGATGCTTCATTGGAAGAATTGGAAGATCATACATTAATCGCACTTGATTTGAAATATCTACCAAAAGCTTATTTTGACGAGTTGGAGAATTTAGAACGAGAGGTCGCCATTTTTCTTGATCGCTGGCAAAAGGAATATCATGAAAGGTCAAATGGCGTACCTGGCGCACATGCGCACGCGCGTACCTAAAAAAGCACGACAGCACTAAAGCACTACAGGACTACAGCACTTTAACAAAAAAAATGAAAAAAGGAATCGCCACCTTTACCCTCGATAGCGGCAAATGCCCCAAATGGCTGTTTAACCGCATGGTCAAGCTCGGGCGCGAGATGTCCCGTGTGATGATCGAAGAATTCGGGCCGGATGAATTTGTAAGGCGTATCGGCGACCCGGTGTGGTTCCAGAGTTTGGGAACCGTACTGGCTTTCGACTGGAACGCCAGCGGGCTGACCACCATCCTCACGGCTGCACTCAAAGAAGCCGTTCGTGAAAGGGAGCGGGAATGGGGGGTATTCATCTGCGGAGGGAAAGGGAAGACGTCGCTCAAAACTCCGGATCAGATAGAAGACTGGGGAGCTCGTCTGCAATTACCGGAAGACCACACCCGTCACCTTGCTTACAACTCCAGAATGTCCGCCAAAGTAGATAGCGCTTTAGTGCAGGACGGCTTCCAGCTCTATCATCACGCCTTCTTTTTCTCTAAAAACGGCGCGTGGACGGTCGTCCAGCAGGGGATGAATCAGGCGAAACGCACGGCCCGCCGGTACCACTGGCATTCAGAAAACGTGCAGGATCTCATCGTGGAACCCCATTCCGGCATCGCGTCCCAGTCCTTTAACCGCCACACCTTAAACCTCACAGCCAAAACCGGGCAGAAAAACCGCGACATCGCCGTGGAGTTTATGAATTCCAACGCGGTCACCGTGCAGAAAGATATCCAGCTTCTCCGTAAACATTCCTCTAAACTTTCCCAAATGGTCAGCTTAAAGGCCGGTGGCGACCAGATGACCCTGCTGAACCTGGAGAACACGGAGTTCACGGCCCATCCGGTGGTGGAAGAGAATTTCTGGCATAGCCGGTATCTGGAGCGGATGATGCTGAAATTGGTGAGTGATAAGCCGGGGAGTTATGAAAGCCTGTTGGGCACCAAAGGCGTCGGCCCCAAAACCGTGCGCGCCTTATCGCTCGTATCCGAAGTCATTTACGGCGCGCCCGCCAGTTACACCGATCCGGCCCGCTATTCGTTTGCCCATGGCGGAAAAGACGCCACCCCGTATCCGGTAGACCGCCCTACCTACGACCATACCATCGAGGCCTTAAGCCGGGCCGTGCGCAAAACTTCGCTCAACCCCGCGGACAAAACCAAAGCTCTTCGGCGCCTGAACGGGTTTCAGTCCGCCTGAGTGTCAGACCATTTTTTTGAGCGCCAGGGCGTTTTTCGGGGCGAACCCCTGTTCGTCATTGTCAAAATAACAGTAGACCGCCCGCCCTTCCCGGCGCCACTGACGGATAGCGTTTGCCCAGTATTTTAGCTGTTTTGCGGAATACGATCCCTGGTATGGCCCATCCGGCCCGTGGAAGCGGAGGTAAACGAAATCCGCGGTCACAGTCAGCGGGGAGGTGACCCCTGCCAGGTCGTGGATGCAGAACGCGGCATTGTATTTTTCTAATATCTCGTTGATTGCGGAAGAAAACCACGTCTCGTCCCGGAATTCAAACGCGTACCGGTGTCCGCTGGGCAGGGCGTTTAAAAAATCATCCAGCCGTTCCGCGTTGGCGTGCCATCGGGGCGGCAGCTGGAAGAGGATGGGACCGCATTTTCCCCCCAGGGCCTCCACCCGGCTGAAGAATTTCCGGACAGAGGGTTTCGGGTCGCTCAGCTTTTTCATGTGGGTGATGTATCGGCTGGCTTTCACGGCAAAAATAAAATCCGCGGGCGTTCCGTCGCGCCACGCTTTGAAGGTCTTTTTTTCCGGAAGATGATAAAAAGAATTATTGATCTCAACGGTCCGGAACTGCTGCTTATAATACGCCAGAAAATCCGCCGGCTGCGTATCGGCCGGATAAAACGTACCCTGCCAGTGAGCGTAATGCCAGCCCGAGGTGCCGATATGGATCGGGGATTTCATAAAAGGGTTTTATTTTTGTTCGAGTCCCGCTTCGATGGCCGCGATGCGCGCTTCCAGGAGGGGGATGTTCCGCAGGGCCATTTTCACCCGCTTGCTCCAGCTGGGGGAATCGTTCGCGTTCGGGCTTTCTGTGATAGCTTTTTGCCATTTCAGGTCTTCTTTCAGCTGGTTCAGGATGATCTGCTGGAGGTCGGCGCGGATGGGTACCACCACTTTTTCCGTGTCGCTGAAACCCTGTTCCGGCGCCGGCCGGATGTCGGTAAGGGCGCCGATGGTTTCCTGGGAGGGGGAGAGGGCTTTTTTAGGCATAGGAGGGTTTATTAGTTATATTTATTTTAATATAAAATTTAAATTTGTCAATAATCCTTTACGTTTTCCGTTTCAGCAGAACCGCGCTCCCCGCCGCCCCCACGATGAATACCAGCGGGCAGATGACAAGCCCGAAGATGAAAAAGAAAGGCGCGCCTTCTCCCCAGAAATCCGCCCCGAACAAATAGATGAACAGGCCGTACGCAACATTATGCAGGATGACGCTGGGAAACATCGCGGCAGACGAGGCGCCGGTTAAAATCAGGAACCATTTCAGTTTCCCTTTTATTTTTTGCTTAACAGCATAGACCATCAGCAGGATGCCGAGGATGAAAAACGCGACTCCCACTGAGGCGGCGGGCAGTAAAAGCATCCGCCGAATCTCATTGCCCATAGGAACCGCGAAAAAGGCGATCAGCAGTAAAAAGACAGCAATCAGAAGACCGAGCGTCCATTTGATCTGGTGTATTTTGTTTTTTTTCATAATCTCCAGAGATTTGAAGGACGTGAAGGAACTGAATGATTTGAACGAATTTGTGAAGTCTTATAGTCACTCTTCAAATCGTTCAAATCTTTTTCATCCTTCAAATCCTGATTTTAATACAGTCCGTGTTCATGGAAGCATTCCACATACTCCTTGTCGTGTTTCAGTACATGATTCGCGAACCATTCCCCTAAAAAGGTGACCGCATCCGCGGACACATTCCGTTTGCCTTCCCGCAGGTCTTTTTGCAGGGACAGGACTTTCTGGGCGAATTCACGGTGCTGGGCAATATGCTCGTCGGTTTTTTCATAACCGAATTCGAGGAAATACTTTTCTTCCGTCCTGAAATGCGTCAGCGCGTAATCCGCCATATCCTGCACGATCTCGTCGATGACAAAATCATCCACCCCGCCATCCATGCTGTCGCAGAGTTTATTCATCAGTCCGACCAATTTTTGGTGCTGAGCGTCGATTTCTTTGACGTCAACGCTGTAACCGGGATTCCATTGTACACAGGCCATCATGATAGGGGTTAATCTGCCTCCATTGTACTGCAATTGTTTAAAAAGAGAAATACGGGAAAACATTGACTAAAATAAAAATTTTTGTATAATTAAATCTTATTTTCCTTTTAGCCCTATGACTTCCCTGGATGAGATTAAAGAATGGATCGGCCGATGTGAAAGACTCATTACTGAGACAGAAAAAACCGATACGCTGTTGAACCGGGCCCGCCGGTATGAATTACGGAATCTGCGTTTTGTTTTAAAGGGTATCCTGGACCATCCGGCTTTGCTTTCCCCGGACAGGCTGATTTATATTTTTAAAAACGTCCGACAGCGGATTCAGAAACTCATCGACCACCCGGAAAGCGCGGGGAACCATGATCATATGCTGCAAAAAGCAGAAGAACGGTCGAAAAAAGTTTCAGATTGAAATCTGGATTCAGCGTATTATAATTTGAATGTTTGTGATTAACCCAAAAGAACATGGTCAAAAGAAAAACCAAAAAGACCGTGCTGATCACTGAAGATGACAGCATGCTGTGTAAGATCCTGGTCCGCCGGCTTGCTGAAGAGGGGTATGAGACGCTCGAGGCGGAAGATGGCGAGCAGGGTCTTAAGGTCGCTTTAAAAAAGCACCCCGATCTCATCCTTCTCGATCTGATGATGCCAGTCATGGACGGAGCGACGATGTTAAAGGAGCTCCGGAAGGATAAATGGGGGAGCGGGGTGTATGTGTATATCCTCACCAACAAGGAACCGGATACGGATATCCTGGACGAGGCCAAACGTGAACCCTACATGTCCTCATATCTGATGAAAAGCGAGTACGGGATCGACGAGATGGTGGAGCTGGTGAACGACTATTTTGAGAAATAGGAGCCCCCTCGGTCCCGCCTGGCCGGACCACTTCCCCTTATGCAAGGGGGAGATGTTTGTGAATGAGTTAATAGTCTAACTAATAAACAAAATCTCCCCCTCAAGTGAGGGGGAGAAGACTCGCCGCAGTGCGAGACAGAGGGGGTCGGCGAGGGGGTCTGTAGCGAGACAGAGGGGAGCCGACGAGAAGACCCACCAAAAAACCCGCCCGCAGAGCAGGTTTTTGATGTTAAAAGGGTGTTAGGCTTTCATTTCACATTTTTTATTAAACGTATGGCCGGCAGAGCGCTTTTTTCCTTGTCTTTGATCTCCAGCATGATGTCAAAATCCACTTCCTTCACGCTGGTTACAAACGTCCTGAAATCCTTCAGGTCGATATGGTGCGCGTGGGTGCCGGGCCGGTGGCCTTTTTGCTGGCTGGAATAATCCACCATCAGAAGCCCGTCCTTCTTTTTCCAGGTTGTCGAGGCTTTTAAAAGTCCTGCTTCAATCGTTTCCCTATGGTTCAGGAGGGAGTGATGAAATGTGTCGAACAGCACCGGGATACCGGTCTGCCGGGAGATGGCCATACAGTCTTTTAAGGGAAACAGGCGGTCGTCGTTTTCAATCACCAGCCGGTTTTTAATGGCCTCCGGCAGTTTCCGGTATCGTTTTACAAACCGTTCCATGGCTTTTTGACGGTCGCCGTACAGCCCGCCCACATGGATCTGGATCTTGGCGGTGTCGTCGAGTCCCAGCCCGTCCAGGACGTCCGCGTGGTAACGCAGTTCCGCCACACTCCGCCGGTGCACGTCCGCGCGGGGGGAATTGATGAGCACAAACTGGTCCGGGTGCATAGAGATTCGCATCCCGCATTGTCTGATAAACCCCCCGATGTCTGCGAAGTCCTCTTTGAATTCCTTTTGCCAGTTCACGTCGCAGACAGGATGGGAAGCGAAAGGAATGAGATCAGAACTGATGCGGAAAAAAAGCAGAACATGTTGGCGGTTGTATTCCAGGATCCGTGACAGGCATTCCAGATTGTTCCGCACAGTCTCACGGAACCGTTTTTTTGTATAGCTGGCCAGCCGGAATGTGGAATTCGCGGTGCACCCGACCGACCGGTTGATACAGGGGTAACCTAATTTCATTTTTTTCATTATACCAAAAAAACCCGCCCTCCGACGCTTTACGCGAAGCAAGGGCGGATTTTTATGTTTGGGTTAAAGAGGGTTACTCTTCACGGGGAGGGCGGGCTTCGTTGACCACAATGGTGCGGCCGCCGAGATCTTTGCCGTCCCACATGTCGATGGCTTTCTGGGCCTCCTCTTCCGTGGCCATGGTCACAAAACCAAAGCCTTTGGAGCGTCCGCTCATGCGGTCTGTGATGATCACCGCTTCTTCGACCGTGCCGGCTTCTTCGAACGCTTTCAGCAGTTCTTCGTCCGTGGTCTTCCACGCGATCCCTCCAACGAATAATTTCTTATTCATAAAGAAGAAAAAATTAAAAAATAAACTGCAAAGGTCCTTATACTGCAGTTCACACACAAACGAGTTGGAGGAAACGCACTTAAGAAAACTTGCAAAAGGGAGTATGGGGCATTGTTTACAAAAAAGCAAATGAATTTTCAGGCGGCTTTATTCCTTCTTTAAATCATCGTCCCGGTCCAGCTCGGTCATCAGGCTTTTGCCGATTTTCTCCTGTTCTTCCACGGCTTTGTCAGCGGTTTCTTTGGCCGCTTCCGCCTCTTTGCCTTCCGCTTTTTCCAGTTTCCCGATTGATTCTTCTGTCTGCCGTTCTTTGTCCGGGTAGACATTCCTCAGCTCTTTTACTTCTTTGCGCTGGGACGCTTCCACGTCTTTCTTTTTTTCTTCCATGGATTGGCTCATTTCCTCGGACTTGGCTTTGGCCTCGTCCGCGGATTGTTTTGGGTCGTCTGGGGCTGGGTCGTCGGTCATGGGATTTAGGGTTAATGATAAAACACAGCTTTATTCTGACATATGTCTGAACCCGGTAAAAAGGCGGTCCGTCCATTACATTTATCCCGTTATCTCCCGCGCCTCTTCCATGGTCAGCTCCCCGTCCGCCACTCTCTCCTGGATGTGTTCATCCAGTTCCTTAAAGTCCTCGATGTCTTCAGGATCGAGCTCGCCGTCTGCCACGAGCTGTAAGATTTCTTCAGGGTCCATACGCCCCATAATACATAGCTTTTTTTATTCGTCTACCTTTTTTTACACAGGCGGCGAACAGACGGCGGCTTATTCATGGATTGCCAGATTATCCGTTGTTTTTTCTTTTGATTTCCAGAAGCACGGGTTTGCTGATGCTTTGGAAAGGGGCGCCTTGCTGGGTGGTGCAGTTATGGTAAAGACAGCAATTGGGGATCTCGATCGTTGCGCTGTCTGGAGTCATATCAGTGATCCGCCCGGTATAGATTCCTTTGTAAACTCCTTTGTGATTAGACAGGTCGATTTTAGTGGCGCCGATCTGAAACCCTGCGCACTGGATGTTCACCGTCGGCACATCTTCATAAGGGCCATCAGGATGTATTTCGCCATAATGCATGTCGACGGGAAAAGTATGGTCTTTGTATCCTTCGCTTTCAGGGTTTAAGTCAAAAGTAAGATATCCGGCGGCGCGGGTCGTCCAGCCGGGTTCATAATCAATCGTGCCTCCCTGGCAGGTAAAAGCGAACGCGTCTTTGACTTGTTGGAATTCATATTTCACCCGCCACTCTGTCTGATAGCCGAATTCTGCGTCTTCCGGCGCATCTTTTGCGGTCTCCCCGCGGGCGAGCGTATCAATGGTCGTGTTGATATCCACAACCTTCATCCCTCCGTCATAATAGGGAAAATGCATGACAGCGGTGCGGTCCGCTTCTTTATCGATGTAAAAACAGTCATTTTTACCCTCCACTTTAAGGGTGGCGGAATCCATCGCCCTTTCCTTATCTCCGTTGCTGAAGATCAGTACGACCCGTTCAAAATTTTCGGTTTCGCTGGCTATACAAAAAGACCGCTTTTCTTTTCCGGTCCAGTCCTCCACATCTTTTTTACCGTTTTTATAGTAGATCACGGCTTTGATTCCCGTCATATCCGATTGGTCAGTAAATTTTTTAAGGTCCTTAAATGTCAGTTTTTTAATTGGTGTGTCCTTCTCGAGCGCGTTGTGGACCGTGGATAAGTCTGCTGCCAAAGGGTTGATTTCCGGCACTTCTATATCCATGGGGGTCGCCATGATGAACACGTCTTCGGCTTTACCGCTGGAAAGGGAGGAGGTTTGAGGAAAAGATCCGACATCCGTATAATATTTAGCCGGCTCTTTGTTGTAATTCCACAATGTGAATTCTTTCCATTGTTTTTTGAATCCCCCGTCGATATTTTCATCGATTCCGTCAATACATTTGCCGTTTTCACATTGTTCCCAGGATTTTCGCATAAAATCATGTCCGAACTGCTCAGTAATAAAGTAGGGGAGGATGTACGCGCCGTAATGGTGGGCTGAAGGAGGGGCCTCTTTATCCCCTTGCGTTTCCGGAAACCATATAAACCGTTTCAAAAAACCATGTTCCGAATTTACATGCGGATAGACATAGTCTTCTGACCAGACAGCGGTTGCCTCGGACCACCAGTTATCCCTAAAAGCATCGTAATCATAAGTGTACTGGAAAGCGTGGAACAGTTCGTGGGCCAGCGTGGTCTTAAGCACATTATCGTCTTTAAGCCCGATGGCATAATTCATAATGATGTAACTGGGTGTCGGCGTAGCTTTTTCAGCATAGGTTAGGCCCAGATCCCCTCCGCAAGGCGCTACATAGATATCATATTTACTGTCACCGCCTTTGGTGCCGTCGCTCATTAACTGCTGGCTCAGAAGTTCCTGATAGTCATCGATGATAAAATCAAAATCCAGGAAATTTTTCAGACGTTTGGCTATAGCCTTTCCAGTCGCCGCATCCACCTGCGTCTTGCCGGGATTATAGATATTGTTCATCTCACCGGATACATTTGGATACCAGATTTTTACATTGTCATCATCTGACGTGAAAAAATCCGTGTACGCCGAAACACGGGAAGCATAGGCATCCGGAATCAGCCAGCTCATTTTTTCGCCATCCGCTGCGCCTTTAAACCGAAGATCCATCCAGCTGCCGGCTTCATCCGGCCGTTTGCGGAAGGGGGCTAAAAGCGCCTGAGTGTCCGGACTTAATCTATCCCACCGATTGTTCAGCTCTTTCATGATCTCTGTGCCGTTGCGGAAAGGGCGTTGTACATAAAATTCTTCAGGCAGCCGCTCATCCCCGAATACCGCGTACACTTTATATAGCAGGGCGGTTTCAGAATCGATTTCCTGGTTTGTCAGCGCCTGGTCGATGGCCTCAATAGTATTCAGCCCGTCCATGTTCAAAGCGTTAAAATACGCCTGGATATCTTTTGCATAACCCCCGCTGGATATTTTGATAAAATACCAGCTGCTCATGGCAATCAGCAAAAGTGCTACACCGCCGATCATAAGCATCTTATTGGTTTTTTTAGTCATAATGATTTGATTAAAATGCCACCGCAGTATACTCTGCTGGCACTTGGTTGTCGAATGAGTTTTGGGCGAATCAGGGAATCACCTTCGGATGGCCGGTTGCGCACCAGTAGCCCTTAAATTAACTGCATACCGTAAGCTATACAAAAAGACCGTTCAGATACGGATACCCAAACGGCCTTTTTTTGACATTTACAACGCGTGGTTAAACGAGTGTAACATTTACGGCCCGCGGGCCTTTGTCGGACGCTTCCTTTTCAAAAGAAACTTTTTGGCCTTCTTCTAAGCTGTTAAACTCAGCGTCAGCCAGGTCGTTCCCATGAAAGAAAACATCTTTATCCTCTCCTTCCGGAGTGATAAATCCAAAGCCCCTGTCATTGAGCTTTTTAATAGTGCCTTCCATAAAAATAAAAGGTTAAAAAATAAATCCCGTTAAGCAATGTTATTGGAATTTATTTGATAAACCCTAAACGATTCCTTAATGGACTTTTCTATAATACAGTAATTTTAGGGATAGTCAATACAATGTTCGAATAGATTTTGGATTGACTTTTTAGTTAATTTTTGATAATATTTAACATACGTTAAATAGAAAATTATAATTTAACAAAATCATCTGATGCTCAGAGATAATTATTATTCAACCACAGAAGTCGCTGAACTTTTAGACGTCAGCCGTATCACGGTCTTCAACATGATAAAAGACGGCCGGCTGCAGGCTGAAAAGGTAGGGCGGAATTATCTGGTGCCCAAAAAAGCATTAGGCATTGAGGCTGAGCTGACAAAAGACCAGGAGGAAAAGATCACCAAGGCGGTTAAAAAAACAGTGAAGGAATACGGGGAGACCTTAAGACTTTTAGCCGATGAATAAACTGACCATACAAAAAGTCGAGTTTCTGGCGCATCGGTTAGCCAGGGAAACCATGAGCTGGGATGAGCCCATCCCCGACTTTAAAACACGTTTTCCCGGAATCCCTGAAAGCTGTCTGGCGACCCCGTTCGGAACATTCGGCGGAAAGGATTTTTATAAAGGGCTTATTGAAAAAGCAGGGGTCCTGTTTTACCTGATGATTAAAAACCATCCTTTCCAGAACGGCAACAAACGGATCGCGGTGACATCGCTTTTAACTTTTCTGAATCTCAACAAAAAATGGCTGCGTGTAGGCACGCAGGAGCTTTATCGTTTTGCCGTGTGGGTGGCGGAAAGTCCAGCGGATGTGAAAGGGGACACGATTAATGCGATCCAGACATTCCTGAAGAAATATTTAAAGGATCTGTAAAATTGGTCATCGGAGCGAAGCGCGACAGTTAGTGTGCCATAATAGGCTGTGCGCGTCCGTGCTCCAACATCAATTCCGCATAGGGCTGGCGGTCTTTTTTAGCAGCTGTGGCGATACAGCGGAATAACTGACGGAAAATGTCGACCTGATAAGCCATCCTTTTAATAAAATCCGCCCTCATAACATCAGCCGCCTGTGAATAGCTGGTCCGGCTCATGTTTTCATAATAATTAATGCCCTCTGTGCCCATTTGCCGCACGATCCGTTCAGGGAAAAAACCAGCCGAAAACAACGCCTGATCGCCGATTTTAAGCAAACGGATGCCCCGCTGAGCGATTTCTTTTGCCTCCATTGCCTGAATTGCCATATCCACCAAATACCGATAATTCGCTTCATCTTTTTCATCGTTCGCGTCATCCGATTCTACCAGGTCTAAAAATTCTTTCCGCTTATGAAAACGGGTCAAAAGCTGGGCGAGCCAGTCTTTATCCAGAGAGTCGACATCCGCATCAAGGATACGAGCCGCTTCCGCCACCAGTTTATTAAAAAATTTATTGAGTTCCGCATTATCTGAAATAGTTTTTAAGCCTTCTGGCTCCCCCACATTAAACTTGGGCACTTTGTAGAAATCACGGCCCAACGGAACGATTTCGCTAGTGGGGTCTTCCTGCAATGTCAATAAAAAAGGTTCGGGTTTGTAAAGCATAGGAGAGCGGTTAATTATCAGTATTATAGCATTAATTTATGCCTTGTCAATACCCCGCCTCATCCTGATATCTGCAATAATCACTTCATCACCTCCCGCAGAAACCCATACAGCTCCACCATCGCCAACGTGTCCCGGTCGCAATATTTCAATAACTGCTTTTTCAGTTTTTTCTTATCGTCCCTGCCAACAACCAGTTCATAAATCTTTTCCGACGCTTCCATACCCCCCTGTATCTCAAGCCCCTCATAGCTGAGCTCAGGTATGAGGACCGGCAGGACGGCTTTTAGCGAAAAACTGCCTTTAAACCGATAGTCATCGTAATGGTTTTTGAAAATCATTTTCAGGTCAAATATCCTCCGGTTCAGGTCTTCCATAAAATTCGCGTACTCCGGCGCCAGTTCCCCGATCAGCCGGTTCGCGGTTTTTTCGAAACTCTCGTGCCAGACGATCACTGCTCCCTTGTCACCGATTTCCTTCCGCAGACGTTTGGCGATGGGTTTAAAAGGCGGTGTTTTTTTGTCGTGCAGGTATTCGTAATGCTTCAGTTCGCCGCCCGGCTTGTCTAAAATATGCAAACTGTATTGCATGGGTAACTGCTGATAAGGCCGGGTGCCGTGAAACAGGGGAAGAGCGGTGGATACGGTTTCGTAATCCAGGAAATAAAGGGGGAATGTGAGCGCGTCCAGCTCCGCTTTGATAGCTCGCTTATTCAATTCTTTACCCTTTTTGCGGGTCAGGCTTATCTGGCGAATCTGTTGGCTTTCCGTCGCCAGACTGTCCGGCACATCTTTTATCAGCCAGACACCTTTGCTGATCAGTTCATTTATCTTTTCCTGTCCGAACCGACCGCATAGGTCATAAAGGCTGTAATCCGGCACGTCCTTGTAATATTTCTGATGCATTAAAGGAGGCAGGGGATAATCAAATTTCTTCTTCGGCGCGGGTATTTTGGGCGCTTTAGCCGACATCAGCACCTTATATGCCTTCTCCATCTCCTTCAGTTCATCATCCATCCCTTCAAAAACCTCCTCTGTCATGTCTTCCGCTACAAAAAGCTTTTTTGGCTCATAACCCTTCCTTTTATCAAACACATACTGGTTGTTCACATAGATCAGGTTCACGCTTTTTAACTCCACACCGGCCATTCTGAACGCGTTGGCCTGGAATTTAAGGTCATGGGGGTATTTGTCTTTTACTTTCGTGGCGCTTTTCACTTCATACAAATGCCACCCGTCCTTTTTTTTCACCAAAATATCCGTTCGCGCCAAAAATTTATCTGTCATAGCCTGGGCCTGGTAGATGACCGGCGCCCCTTTTTTCACAAGTGCCATGGTCTCTTTCGCGCCTGCCTCATAATAACTTTTCACCTCCACCCCCTCCTTAAAAAGCCCGTGCGCCACCCGCTCGGTCTCATGCCCCATTCTCATCATCAGCGTTTCTTCACCCCTCACCAATTCCGGCTTATGCCTGGCCAGCCAGCCGTAAAGCGGGCATTCCAGGTAGCGCATGTAGTCGGTTTTGGAGATGGTTTTCATAGGGGGTTTTGTAGTGAGTGGATATAGGAATCTGAAATTAAGAGGCGGCGATCAGGTTCATGACCAATTTGATCATTGTGTCTTTTTGTTTTGGACTGCTTTCCGCGATGAGAAGCGCGATCGCTATTAAAGCGTTATCGTTGATCTTGAGTTCACCGCTTGTTTTTAAAAGATAACGGTTCCGGGATAAAAACAGGATAAATAAAAGTGCCGCAGACCGTTTATTTCCGTCGGTAAACGGATGGTCTTTGATAACAAAATAAAGCAAATGCGCCGCCTTTTCCCCGATACCCGTGTACAATTCTTTTTCGCCAAAAGTCTGGTAAAGATTGCCCAAAATCCCTTTCAGCGCCTCACTTCTTTCATTGCCAAAAATATCCGAGGCCTGTTTTTTCCGGCGTAATTTTTTCTTAAGTTCATCAATGGCTTTCCGCGCGATTTCATACGTCAGAACGTATTCAGCCGCTTTTTTCGCCTTTGGTTTTTCCAGACTGTTTTCATCGTATTTTTGGAGCAGGGCCCAAGATTGGGCGTATTCGGTGATGACCTTTAAAAGCCCTTCTTTTTCATCCCCGCTGAGCCGCTTGCTCTCGACCGTGTTTTTAATCAGCGCGACCGCCTGCTGAAATTCATCAAACCCTTTTTCCTGAAGCCTCTTTTGGTTGATTGTAAAGCCTTTAACCAGATAATCCTTTAAAATAGTCGTCGCCCAGATACGGAATTGCGTGGCGCTTTTTGAATTCACCCTATATCCCACCGAAACGATCATATCCAGATTATAGAAATCAATTTTCCGGTTAACCGTTCTGCTACCCTCAGTTTGAACTATTTCCATTTTGGAAACAGTTGGCTTTTTGGAAAGCTCCCCCTCGATAAATATATTTTTTATATGTTTGGAGATCGCGGGTACATTGACATCAAAAAGGGTGGCGATTTGGCTTTGCGTTAGCCAAACTGTCTCTTTGCATAGTTTTACATCAACGGTCACATTACCCTTGGCTTTGTACAAAATGATCTGGCCTGTGTTGCTTTCCCCGATATCCATAAAAATCCTTGAATTTAATACTGAGTCAGTATAGTAAACATTCGTTCACCCGTCAATCAAAAAATCCTCCGGCTTTTTTCCCATTTCTCTTTCCATGCGTAACCTCTTTGGTAGTCCGGTATGCGGAATAGTCTGTTATAGAAAATGTCGGTTAAAGATTGTAATTGCTCCATTGTTTTAAGTTAAATTTGTTTTGATTTGAGTAAATTGTTTAAAATTCTTAGATGGGCCTAAATTCGCCATCCGCTACGAGTTGTAAGATGTCTTCATCGTCCATATTGGTATTTTACTCCCGTTCTTTCATCTGCCCAACACTAATTGCCCCCTCTTTCCAGCTTTCCTGGCGGGGGATTTTGTAGTAGTCGGACATGGGTTACGGTTTTAATTGTTTAAAATTTTTCTTTTCCTCCGCGCTTAATCTTCTCTCCACCTTTTTTATATCTTTTTCCGATGGCAGTGCTTCCGGCCTGATATCCCTTTCAATAAGCACTTTGCGTACCGTCTTATTATTGACGATATGTTCGGAAGAAATTGCTTGTTCAGTCCGCATTTGTTTTTCTTTGGCATTAAAAATAGTGATTTCAGTGGCAAAATCCTTGGCTTTTAAAATAATAGTTGGCGCAAAATCCGCAAGCGCCCTATTAGCAGACACATTCCATCTTTTTTTCATGTCCAGCGTGGAATACCCGAAAAGGGCTTTATCACCTTTACTGCGTATAACTCCAAAATTCTTGTCGCTTCCGGTCTGTTCAAAAATAACGCCGGAAAGCTCCTTTTCAGTTTCCGCAAGCTTTCTGCGGGCAGACAGTCTCTCCGTTTCCAATATCCGCTTTTCAATAATCTCCAGTTTGCGGGTCTGCACGGCAAAGTAAGTTTGCGCGAACGCGATTTCTTCTTTCCGTGGGTCTCCGTTTTGGGCAATGAGGTAACAAGCGTAACGGGTAAGCATCATGTCGGGGATTTCTCTTTGGCTTCCTGAACCTAAATAAACCATTTTCCCGACGTCGGCAAAATGGTCTTTAATTTTATTGCCAGCAGATTCGCAGGATGTTTTTGCTTTATTGATGACTTCAAAAAAATTATCCCACTTGCTGTATCCAAGTAATTGCTGCAAGTCTCTTGCTATCCAAAATTCAACATCTTCACTGGTTTTGTTCGAACGGGATTCAAAATTTTTGGTTAAAGCGCTAATAAGTTCTTTTTTCATAAAATTCACTTATTTAAAAAATATCAGACCTTATTTTAGTGAAAATTCGTTCACCCGTCAATCAGAAAATCCTCCGGCTTTTTTCCCATTTCTCTTTCCACCCTTTCGGTTTTTCAAATGTACTGCCCATCATTTCAATATCTATAACCCTGTCGAACCGGAACTGGCGCACCTCCTTCCGCTTATGGCAGTAGCCGATCCCGTAAGGGCTTTTTGTTAGATAGGGGTTGACCAGACGGTCTGACACGCCGGATGTCGTGGAATCGTACCTTATGCGCACTGTGCGTTTTTTTCGCACCCGCCTCATAATAACCTTTCACTTCCACTCCCTCATCAGAAAGCCCATGAGCCAGCTTTTCGGTTTCGTTTCCAAGCACCATATTCAAATTCTCACCATCCTCCATCAATTCCCTTTTATGCTTCGCCAGCCAGCCGTAAAGCGGGCATTCCAGGTAGCGCATGTAGTCGGTTTTGGAGATGGTTTTCATAGCTAACTACATTCTACCTCTTTTTCTTTTACCTGCTCACCACTAATTACCCCCTCTTTTCAGCTTTCCTGGCGGGGGATTTTGTAGTAGTCGGACATGGGTTTTTATCTACCTGTATGGGTAGCAGTTGAAACAATTTTAAAAATATCTTTACCTGCCCTTAGGGCATCCAATAAATTTTTGAACATATAAGCTGTTTCTAAATTAGTCTTTTCTTGTGCCATTAACAATTTAGCTAATAGTATAAGAAATTTAATACTATATTCACCCTTTTTACCCAGCTCTTCATATCTATTAATTTCTTCTTTATTGGCTTCTAGTAAATTTTCTATGCTTAAAAATTTTTCTCTTTCATCATCGTCTTTGAACGGTTTAGTATTATTCCAAATTTCAATTAAAAAATTTAAAAATTGTTTTGTTTGACTCTTATCTTCATGCATTTTTATTAGAACATCAACAGCCCAATGAATATGCTTTGGGGTTCTAATCCTAGACCATTTACCTTCTATTTTTTGTCTATATTTAATTAAAATATCAAATTTACTCAGAGATCCTTGATAAACAGCAACAATAAATCTTCCATTTACTTCAGATACAAATAACGGCAAATGCTCTACACCATCTTTCCTAAAAATCATAAATGATTTCAAATCTGTTTTTGGCATATTTTAAAGTTAATTTTATTTCTTTTGTTTTGATTGTCAGTTTGTAAATCTTTAAATCGTTTTATTGATAAATCTAGATAATTCTTATCTGTGTCTATTCCAATAAAATTTCTACTGAGCATATGGGCTGCAATACCAGTAGTTGAGCTTCCAGTAAATGGATCAAGAATTAAATTATCCTCATTTGTACTCGCCAAAATAACTCTTTTTAATAAATCCAAAGGTTTTTGCGTAGGATGTTTGCCATGAATTTTTTCAAACGGTTTTGGTGTACCAATTGACCAAACAGAACGCATTTGGAGTCCAGGTTTTTTTAATTGGTCTTCTATAAAATCACCGTTTTTCATCTGATTATAATCAAATTTGTGTTTACCTTTTTTATCTTTTCTAGCCCAAATAAGAGTTTCATGGCTTGCAGTGAAAAAACGACAACTTAAATTAGGTGCCGCATTCGGTTTAAACCAAGCAATGTCATTAAGAATGTGATAGTCGGCTAACTGAAGAGCTACACCACATTGATAAATGGAATGATAGGTGCCGCTTATCCAGATTGTACCATCGGGTTTTAATATCTTTTTGCAAGCTTCAATCCATTTTTTGTGAAATTCAAAATCATTTTCAACACCTTTGCTAGCATCCCATCTACCTTTATTTACGTTAACTCTTTTGCCCGCATGACAAGTAAAACCGCCATTAGAAAGATTATAAGGAGGATCTGCAAAAATCATATCAACGGAATTCTCATCCATTTTCTTTAAAACATCTAAGCAATTAGATTTATAAAGTTTGAAACCTGATTTTTCGTAATAAGGCTTTTTCATATCAAAAATAGTTTACCATTTTAAAGTGTTTTAATAATAGTAAACATTTGTTCACTGGTCAATAAGCATTATTTTGATTAACAAATAAGCTAAAAACCTTTTGAAACCATAATTTTATCAAGTTCACGCCATTTTTTACCTCGCGAAAAAGATCCGCAGTACACAGGCTCTAGTCCTTCAAGTAAAAGCTGATGTATACCCAATCTTTTAATCCTTTTTTTTAATTTTGCATATTTTTTATTTTCTTCTGCAATCATGCCAGCATAAACAACGGTATACCAAATTTCTACAATTTCTGAATCCGCTTTATATTGTTTTGCTAATTTAGAAATCAAATTAATAACC
>CAZIDW010000005.1:0-35424 GCA_964538225.1 uncultured Candidatus Peribacteria bacterium | reverse complement strand
GCGACCCCTGGGGGTCCGGGGGCTATGGCCGTGGCAGACGGTGATACAAGGCGACTCCGGTGATTACACGGCTCATAGGCCCCCGGCGGGTTTTTCTGACCGCTCCGATGTGACTTCGGAGCGGTCGCCCGCCCGGCGAGGGCAAAAACAAACAGTCTCCCCCTCAGGCGAGGGGGAGTACTCCCCGCTTTGCGGGGAGGGAGGGGGTCCCTCAGGCGAGGGGGAGAAGACTCGCCGTAGCGAGTCAGAGGGGGTCATTTACAATGGTTATTCGGCGGGATCCCAATTTAAGAATTGGAAATAATATTGACAAAATATATTTATAATGTATAATAAAATTCACTCCATAACCTATGACCATTTTATGAGTGTGAATAAACCCGATCAATCTGAAGGCGAAAAACCCCGAAATCCGGTCGTCAGCCGGCGCGCGCTCCTGCGCGGCGCCGTGGCCGCGGCGATTTTAAAAATCGTCAGCCCGTTTGGGGAAGCAAAAGCGGACGTGCCCCCGTGCTATCTGAATATCTCATGCCAGCGCGAACGGGACCAGTACCGCACGCCCATTGAATTCGGCCCGGAGGAATTGGAATTGCTTCAAAATTGCCAAGAAACGCTTTATCGTTTTTATCTCAATCCTTCTTTTTTACTGTATATCGAAAGGAGTGAAAAACAAGAAAAGGTAGACGAAGTGTTGGAATTGGCTATTCAACATCCGGAAGAACTGCATTACCGCGAAGAAGCATCGGGTGTTTTTAATATCACGCGTCGGGATGATGCTGTACACATTCCTGAGCATTTTTTGATACGCATCCAGTTCGGTCAAATCGTGAAGGTAAACGGGGTAGAACTGAACCCCCTTGGATGGCTAGACTGGGACAAATTTGACAAGACAATCCCCAAGGTCAACCGCAAAATCTTTGCCAACCGGAGGAATCGGATCCGCGGAAAAAAAGACCGCGACCAGGGCATTTATGACACCTACCGTATTAAACTGCCCCATCGACTGGCCAAGCTAATTCAACTAAGAGGCGAACTCAATCCTGATGCGGAAGACAGTAACGTCAATACCGGATACGGAGAATTTCTGAGACTTTTAGAACAACACCCCCGCTCGCGCGAGGAAATGAATAAAAACTTACAGATGATTATGGAAGGGCAGGAGCCAGAAAAAACTATGCAATTCCATGTAGTAACCAATAAGTACAATCCGGGCGTTTTTATCATCAAAGTGCCCACTTACCGTTCTTTCCGAACCATATTAAGCGTATCGAAAGAAGGATATCTAATGGAAAATACGGGACGCCGAGAAGGGGTAGGATTTGTAATCTGGGCGGTGCCGGAAGGCTACCAGAACGCCATTGCTGAACGGCAGAAAAGGCGCCAGTCCGCCAAAAAGAAAGATGAATAAGTTATAAAATTAAAAAACTATTTATTAATTCCGTCAACTTTACTCTCTGGTAAAAGGACGGAATTTTTGGTATAATATTAAGATAATTTTATTGGACAAAACAAAAACATGCCTTTGACCGCCTGGAGCCACCATCGTTCTGAAAACAGTGATTTCGGCTTATGGGTAAACCAGCCGGTCTTTAGGGAATTCCGCCTGGAAACAGAAGCCGGCATTGAGACCGACCTGAAAGAAGAGACCATTAAAAAACTGGAGGAGGAAGTTGATAAGCAAAAAGAAAAGGTGGAAGAAAGCCGGGAAACACTCCTGGCGAGCCAGAAAGCATACAACCAGAAATACGCGGATGAAGATTTTGAGGAATGGGATGACGTCGCCAAAAAAAGACGGCCCCACGAGCAGGCCGTTAAACTGGATTTTGATGATTTGGGGGCTACCAAAGACCGCACCAAAGCCATTCAGGAATCCGAGTTCTTTTACGAGGATGACGAGACCGGCAAAAAGTGGCATCCGTTTAAAGAGGTTAAAAAATACTTTGAAAAAAGACGGAATCAGCCCAAGGAATTAGCATCACTGGTAAAAGCCATCGAGGAGCATGAAGCCCTTCTCAAAAAGCTGGAAAAGGCCAAAACAGACGTGATTTACCGGCGCCACCAGCGCCTGACCTATAAAGGCGAAAAGGTGGGGGAAATCATGAGAAAGCGTAAGGAATTTAAGGAAAGCCGTGAATTCAACAACGCGGTCGCAGCCTTTGAACGGGCGGTGGAAAGCCCGCTTTTGAGCGACCGTTTTTTTGAGAGCTTCTGGAAAGGGCCAGAGGGAATTGAATCCGAACAAAAACTGCGTGAAAGCAAACAGCTGTTTCTGTCGATCCTGGCGTACGAGACCAATGATTTTGCCCCCAATAGCTTTGTATTGGGTGAAAATTTTAAAAACGATCCGGCGGAGAACAAAAGGAATTTTCCCTTCCTTCATCATGAATGGTTGACCTACTGGGGGGGCAAAGACCCTGAACAGGATATACGCCATTTTCACGAAAAGCTCACGGAACAGGAAACACTGGCCCGGGCAAAAAGCGATGCCATTCCCGCGCGTATCGACGAGATCATCCAAACCAGCGGGGCAACCGGAATAGAAAACCGGGCGGCCAAGGTGCGGATGACACCGCCTTTAAGCCGGGCTTTCGGGGAAATAGGGGGAGCTATCGGAGACATACAGCTGGATTTTGAAATCAAAATAAAAAATCTTAAAAAAGAAAAGGAGACCCATCTGAACATCGCTATTTATCAGGAAAAGATAAAAGATCTGGAAAAGTGCAAAAAACTGGCTGACGCGGCCCAGGATTACCACAAACGCGTAGAAGACAAAGAAAAGGCAGGACAAGCCTTCACACGGGAAAGTCTGAG
Organism: uncultured Candidatus Peribacteria bacterium; assembly: GCA_964538225.1. Classification (GTDB taxonomy): domain Bacteria; phylum Patescibacteriota; class Gracilibacteria; order UM-FILTER-43-11; family UM-FILTER-43-11; genus JAFGCR01. The sequence continues at coordinate 32,613 of CAZIDW010000005.1, read as the reverse complement.
CAAGCCCAATAACCGCCAGATCCTGATGGAACTAGCCATGCGCAAGTTCAAAAAAGCCATGGAAACGGTAGACCACCTGTACGGGGAACACGGCGGGTATTTCGGCAAAGACCTGCACCCGGCCATCCGGCGCATGCTGGTCGCCACGATTTATCGCGAAGGGGTCAGCCGCTACCGGATCAATAAAGAAGGAAAAGAAGAATATGAAGGTGACATCACCGATGAATATAAATGGATGTTTGAGACTTTGGCGCAGTCCGAATACTTCAACCGCACCGTGGAAGGCCGGTTTTTGCAGGCCCCCCAGCGTACCTTTCTGCTGTTCGCCCGCTACGCGAACCTGGCCATGGTAAAAGCGCGCCTGCTGGAGGACAACATCGGGCGCATGGAGGAAATCAGCGAATTGATTAAAGAAAAATCTGAGGACAAAGAAATCGACCCGATGATCGCGGAATTAAGCCAATACGTTTACGGGCCGGATGGAAACCCGCTCTCGCGGGACAACATCGGCAAGGTGATTAAACGCGACAAAAAAACCCTGCAACAATGGCAAGGCTTATACAAAGAGGCGCACAAATTGGCGCGCGTTAAAAACCCGACACGCAAACAATTCGCAGATTACATCGAAACTTTTAAAAAAACGAAAAGCCTTTACGATGAGATCTACGGGGTCAACAACAGGGAATTCATCAAATCCTTTGAAGAGGACCTCGCGCATATCGATGTAACCTACAGCACGCTGGATTACGACCCGGAAAGCCGCTGGGATTACCTGGAACGGCTGGGGATGCGCATGGAATACGTGCAGGGCCGGTACGAAGACTACATCAGCCCGGAAAACAAAGAGGGGGACCCGGGCATGAAAATAGAAGCATGGGACCACATGCTGGCCAGCGAAGAAGGCGTGCAGAAACTGGTAAAGATGTTCAATTACATCCTGCCGGAGACCAAACCGGGTGTGGCCCAGGGCAAAGAAGATTTTCTGAAAGTGCTGGAAACCATTAAAGGCGCGGAACTGGACCCGGACCCCAAGATACGGAATGCCCAGATCACTGCGCGGAATATTGTGAAAATGATTGAAATCGAAATCCGACACCGCGAAAAAATCGACGCGGCCCGCGCGGAGGGAAAAGCGGAACTGGCCGCCAAACTGGACGGCATGACTTTTGGGGACAAGATCACTGATTACGCCAAAGGCGTGATCGACATGGTCATCGGCCCGGGGCAGAGCATTGCCAACCGCGCCGCGGGCGTGGCCCTGCTCATCGGGGCCTGGAAACTGGCCAAAAAAGCCTACAAAGGCGAAGGGAAATCCGGCAAATTCCTGCGCGTCCTTTTTATGGCCGGCGCCGCGGAACTCACCATTAAACACGTGACCGGCGAAGGGCTTCTGGACCGGTTCAAACTCACCGGCATCGCGGAATCCATGGAGGGCACGTATGAATCCGTACTGCTGGAACAGGGGGCAGCGGACATGGAAAAAAACGAGATTTCCGACGACGAACACGCCCGCGCCCTGCAGGAGCTCAACGATGTGCCGTTTGCTGAATTAATGGAATGGTACGAGGCCACCACGCCGGACGGCCGGCCCCGGCCCGGTCATGAAGACGTAAAACTGCCCCGGCGGATCCAGGCATACAATATTGTGCGCGGCATTAAATTTAAAGAATACGATCCGGAGATGCGGGCTGCTAAAGTGGTAAAACGCACCATTGAAAACTTCTTCGGCTATGTGGGGGATAAGGTGGAAAAAGACGCCTACTGGGGCAAGGAAGCCTTAAACGAACGGTGGGTAAAAGCCATTACAGATAAGGACTATGACCTGGAAAAAGCCCAATTTACGGAAATCCAACAGATAATCATCAAAAAGTTCCGCAATAATCCCGATGATTTGACCTGGGAAGTGGTGCTGAAGGCGGAAATGGACAGCTACGAGGCGGAACGCGTGCAAAAAGAAAGCTTATTGGAAAGGTCAAAGGAATGGGGCAAGGAAACGAGCAATAAACTAATCGCCAAATTCCGCTACGACATTTATTCACCTGTAACTGAAGCCGGCAAAGATTTTTACGACAACCTGGGCACACATTATGTGCCATGGGTCAAAAGAGTATTGAGCGAGCTGGTGGATTCAACGACTACTAATGTTAAGATTATGGGGCGCCGGGCTGAAATCTGGTACGAGGCCAAAAAACCCGTCATTCTTGAATTTGTGGATGATGTCTGGCAATTGACTGTGGAAGGCGTGACCCTGCCGCTGGAAGTGCTGTACGGGGTCTCAAAATTCGCCATACCATGGACGACCACCAAACTGCGCCAGGTCAAAGAACTGCTCAGGAGCGACCAGCTGGTGACCATCCATCGCGATTTGGAGTTGCGGGATGTGGTCGGCAGAGAACTGTTGGATCAAAACAGCCAGCTTGATCGCCAGAAACTGGAGGATGATGATGAATTAAGAGGGAGTGAGACATTTAGTTTTTTGGGATACTATACGCGGCCGTTCGCCAGCGCCTTCGGAGCGGCAAACGGCAATCCGGAAGCCATCGCGAACGGCAATGCTTATTTTACGGAAACGCAGAATGAACGGAGCCCGGATTACCGCATCGGCTACCTTCTCACTTCAGTTGACAAAGAAAAAGCAGGGGTAAAAGACACCCATTCCGTTGGCGAAGCCCACAATTTAATGGAGAAAGCCATGCGCGAGCAGGCAATGGAACAATTTGTGAGCAAGCATCCGAACCTAACCAAAGCCGATTTGAAAAAATACATGGACACCATCCATGTCGTGGTAAAGACAGGGGGGCCGGGCGAAAAAGCTCCGTCTAAAATCTACGCGTTTTACCGCATGCCCATGCCGGACAGCCATGAATATTACCTAAAGGAAAAGGGGCGCTTCCCGGATTATTACAATGCCGCAGAAATCAAAGACCGACTGCCGTTTATTATCGACCCAAAAAAAGGCTTATACGAAAATGTGAAAGAGGCTTTCGGCTTAAACAGTTATGGTACTAAAAAATTCGGCGGGTACGCGCTGTTGGCCTTTTCGCAATGGGTGCGGGCATCTTCTTATGTGATTGGAAAGGCCGGTGGTTTTGCGCACGATGTATTGGATGTCCTTCCGTTCATCGACAGCGGATCGATTGCCTGGATACGACGTTACACATCACTAAGCGAAGAACAGAAACAATGGCTGGATGAATATTTTGAAAGCGCCCGTAGTCCCGGAACAGCCATGTCACAGTTCTACAAAAACAGAACCAACGCAGAGACATATGATAAATCTCTAAAATTATTTGAAAAAAATAAATTAGAGGGAGACTTATATCTTGGACACATCCGGGGGCGGCAAAACACAGATAACTACAATGTGCGTCCTGACGGCTGGGATAATGAATGGCAAAAAGCCAATAGGCCCTAAGTGGATTTTGTCTTAATTGAGCCATTTCTGAATTAAGAGGATTGTTTATTCTAGGACTTAGACCCTTGACAAATAAATCAAGAAGTATATTATTTAAATATACTACTTATTTCCTTTCGGGGAGTCGTTTATCGGCTCTTTTTTTTGTATAAATCGGTTAATGGATTTTATCTCTGAAATACTATTGACATAAAATTTAATTTATTGTACAATATACACTCTTACTCAACCTTGTTCTTTAACAACTCGTAGCGAGGAAGGATTTGCTGTCCATTTCTCCCTCTACGGAGGTGATTGACAGCAGATCTCTTCCTTGCTGTGTACGTTCAGAATCAAACCGGTTTAACGGTTTTATTTGATTATCCGGTAATCAGATACGACCGTTAAACCAAAAAACGCCTCCCGCGAGGAGGTTACGAAAGGAGTCTGACTATGCGCAAGTTTACTTTGGGAGTATCGATGCTCATTGTGTTGTTACTGCCCAAGGTCGCTTGGGCAGGCAGTTTAACTGGAATCATGATGAAGGCGTGGAATTGGTTTTCATCCACCGTCACCAACGCCATAACCCCCGCGGAGTCCTGGATGTGGGCCTTTGCGGTCGGAGTCTTCTGGATCCTAATCATCGTCAAGGTCACTCGCCAATATGTCGGCCCCTGGGTCACGTACTTGGTAATCCCGCCATTCCAGCCATTTTGGCTCATCCCTGTAATCCTGTCCTATTTCCCTATGCCCATTCCTATCCTCGGCTCAATTGCAAAAGCGGGGAAATGGTGGCGGGGGGTCATGGACAAAAAACTGCCCGGCCAAAAGGATCCTCTGTCTGTCGGAGAAATAACGGTCGGCGCTTTGGGCTGCGTCGCCCTAGCAGGTATCTGCGGGGGCAAAACCCTCACCAGCAAGCCGCTCTGGCTGTGGGGTATTTTTGTGCCCGCCGGCACCGTCGGCTGTATCATGATGATTTTGTTCATCGCCGAAAAGGTCGGCGGGGACAAGGCTAAGGGGTGGGTCAAAAACGCGCCCAAGAATTCCATCCTGGGAATCTGGCGCCGCATTCGTTTCGGCAAGAAAAAGGCGGCGGAAGGCAAACAGCCTGCAATAACCCCTACCGCCGCCGACACCAGCCAGCCCACCCAGCAGGACCAGCGGAATTGGGTCAGCTGCCCCGCCTGCGGGTACCTGAACCCGCCTGGCTACGTCCTCTGCGGGAACTGCGAAACATCATCCAGGCAGGCCGATTCGCCCACCTCCCTATCTCTGGAGGAAGCCCTCGATCTCCCTGAGTTAGATGAATACTCCTGAGCGCACAGCAACCAGGCGGCCCGGGAACCTCTCCCGGGCCGCCGTTCACCAGCTTTCTTTAAGAAAAGATTGACAAAATATAAAAAATATTATAAAATTTTATTCCCTTGTTCTTTAAAATTCCGAGAAACGATAACAGAGACCCTCTTGTCTTTTTCTCCTTCGAAGCCTTGACGGAGAAGGATGAAAAAGGCAGAACTTTCTCTGTTATCCGTTCACGACCAGCCTTAAAAGGAGGCAGTTATGAAGCGTTTCCTGAAACTGATGGCAGCGCTCGTCGCTGTCATCCTTTCCACCGGCTGCACCGATGAAGCCGAAATGATTGCCGACCAGGTGGATCCCACCTTCTGGCCAAAAAAGGAGTACTTTCTCAACCATTGGTCAGAGTACCTGGTGCCCGGTAGTTGGGCGTTCCTGCTTCTCGCGCTCCTAGTGTATCACTACATCAGCCTGCCCGGAAAAAAGGCGCGCTCCCTAAAGGGTATACCCTTCTGGTTCGTGGTCGCCTACGGGCTCAGCTTGGCGCTTTTCCATTGCGCCGACGAATCTCTGGGCTGGCTCATCCCCTTGATGTTAATCGGGGTAATCCGCTTCCAGCCGCCAGAGCTCACCAGCCTGGCGGAAAAGAAAGGGTGGAAAGCACTCCTGACCCTCCGGTACTGGCCCAAAAAGCCGCCGGAAGCAGGTTCCGCTCCCACTCCCCCAGCCCAGCCCGGTGCGCCGACAGCGCCGCCCCCCGCGACGGCTCCCTCAGATCCCGCCTCGACCTGTCCGAACTGCGGAGGTTACCTGGGGCCGAAGACCTGCACCGCAGGCTGCGGCTATAGGCGGCCCGCAACGCTACCAGCAACCCCTGCGCCAGACAGTCTGACCGACGCGCTGGACCTGGACGAATACGGCTAGTGAACGGACAACCGGGCGCGCCTCGTCGACCACGACGAGGCGCGCCATCCCCTAAAATTTTTATCTTTTAATCTCTACTTTTTAATTTTAAAACAATGGCCATCTTTAGAAAAAAATCAGTCAATGAGCGTATCCGAAAGCCTTTAGCTGAGCGTGTCCAGGAGACCATCAAGCAAAGGGAATCGGGCGCCGCTACGCAAAATACCCTGCGGGACAGGCTGCAAAGCCAGCTTAAGCCCAAGGAGCCTCAACAGACCCCTGAAAACAGCCGGCCTGACGCAGATATTAAGGGCAATGAGCCGGTTCCGGCACAAACGACAGCGGAAAGGGCCCCGCAGACCTTGTCTGCGACACAGCCTGAATCGGATAATTTCAAACGCTTTAAAGAGATCTGTAAGGAACAGCCTTTGGCTGTAGCCACGGTCCGGACATTGATCGAACTGTTAAAAAACCATGTCCGGGAGCCCAATGAGAACCGGAACCTACTGAAATATTTGGGGCTGGATGAGGAAAATCTAAAAAATCTGCTGAGAGCGATTATGATTGCTGTGATCGGAAAAAACGTAACGCGGAACGACATCCGCAGTCTCACCACAAGGAAAGTAACGGCGACTAATATACTGTTCAGCAAAATATTTAAAATCCGGAACGATGACGATGAAGCGACCATGAGACAGCATCTGAAAAAACTGGCTGATGTGATGGAGCCGTTTGATGAGCTGATGGATTACATCGAAAAATACGGCAATAAAATTTTAAATCTGATGTCTAAAATCGGTCATCGAATCTACGTGGAAAAACAATCGTGCAGTGTGTACGCGCAAATCGAATGGGCGGAAGAATTAAGACTGCCTGAATACAATCCCGGCAAAGAGCCGCGCCGATTCGATGAAAATGACATCGAAAGCATATTAAGCCAAATGTCCCAACAGGTAAAAATAACGCGACCGGCAATCGGTGATGCATTAGATGAAACAGCGACACAAAACCCTATACCTGCAACAGGCGTAAATCAGGTGGCTGAGACAACAAACGATACTGAAGCCCAAAGGGCGAAACAGTACACAGATGAATTAATCCGGATTTTTAAAGAACAGCCCGATACGGAGGAATTACAGCAACTGGGGTTAGATATTGACGCAGTATTCCCGGAAGATTCCTTAGGCATTATGTTACTGGCTCTTAAAAATACCCCGGAAGTCGACAATCCGGAACAACTAATGCGCGAAACCTTCGGTTTGGAAAACGAACAGGAAATCAGCGATAAAATCCAGGAAGTGTACCGCGCGCTGAAAGACCGCTTTGATTTAAATAATCTTTTCCAACAGGCTTAATAATCAGCCATAAACCATGTTCCATAATACAACCACCCTTTGGCACAACAATGACTTTCACACCAGTTTCGTGAAAGAAAAACGCATGCCCCGCATGGCCGCGGAAAAAGCCAAAGCAGTCGCAAAAGCGAGCGGGTCGGGCCTTAAAGTGCTTGGCAGGGGATTGTGGAAAGGTTTTAAATGGGTCACTTTTCCCGCGAGAATAGTTTTATGGCCTATTACAAAACCCCTGAGCCTGGGGACAAAATACATACCCAGAGTACTGGATAAATTCAAGATGCCGATAAAAGCCACGCGCGAAGCGGCTGCCGGCGTGTTTAAAGGATCGATCTACGGCGGCATGAAAGAACTGGTCAAAGCCCCCCTGATCTGCATTCAGAAAAATCTGGTCCATAATTTCCGCGATGTAATCAAAGGCGTGTTCAAAACACCAGGCAATGTCATCAGAATCCCTAAAAATATGTGGCTCGGCTTGAAAAATGGTATATCAAAAACCCGTTCCAGAGTTGGAAAAATCGTAAAAAATGTTAAAAGCGGCCAGCCAGTGAGGGCTTTCGGTAACACAATTTCGCTGCCATTCAGCATCGCCGCCACTCCAGTAAGGATGGTGGGCAGGCCGTCAATCGAGTTGGCAAAACCCGCTAAACCTGTGGCTGAAAACATTGGCAACGGACTAATGGCTTACCCCCGCGGCATCCAAAAATCGGTAAAAAATGTCCGCAGCGGCATCGACCGTACACTGAATTGCGTTAAAACCGCGAAACAGGAGGTCGCGGCGACTGAAACAGCATCTAATATGGCCGAGCTGCCAGCGAAACAGGCTAGCGAAAAAAGTATGAAAGGAAGGGGCGCGGAAACCATTAAAAAAACGGCTTAAGGCAAATCTGTTCTTTTAAACCACTGGGCGTTCGTAAAGAGTCACATGGCGAGTGTTGTACAACTTGCTTTCAAATAAAAAGATGAGGGGTACTGCTCGTCAGGTACCCTCTTTACGAACACGTAATCTCGGATTCCCCTCGGGGAGAAGGAGTTGAATCATGAAACGGTACGGAATTATCTTTGTCTTTTTCCTTGTCACCTTTCTGACCTTTCTGCTGGCTGTCGCCGGCGCCCAAACGGTCGATCCGTGTACGCAGGCAAAAATGGATCAGTCCAGTGGTCTGATCAGCCAAGCTCAGCATGACGAAATCTGCAACCATGGTAAGATTCCCGCCAAGCCTGTCCCCAAGCGGAGGCATAGGGCTTCCCCCAAGAAACCCGAACCCAAAAAGGACCCCCCCACGAATAACAACACCCACTTCATCACCAAGGAAGAGAGCACCCACTTCATTACCAAGGAAGAGATGGAAGCCTTTATAAGCGAGGAGGGCGCCTTCGGCAAGCTGAAGGCGCGGGTCGACCACCATCATCCCGACCCGGACGAGCCTGTGGTCCTGACGGCCGCCGAGTTCGAGGAAAAGCAGTCCAGCCTGATCTGGACGGTGGTCATCATCCTTCTGGTCAGCCTCATTTGTTTAGGTTCGACGGCCGGTATCGCTTACTGGCTGCACAAGCGGCTTGCGGCCAACCGCGAAGCCGACGAAAGGCTGGCACAGGACTTCGATTACCTCTTGGCCATCCTAGTCCAAAATGGGACCATCGATCAAAACAAGCTCCAACAATAGAGGGTACCCCGCCCCGTCCACCATAGCTTTATGCAACGGTGGACGGGGCTCTTTCCATATACGACCGCTGATTAAATAATTCACCTGATGGCCATGATTGATGAACAGGATTAAAAATAACCTAATGGGCTCCACGCGCAACACAAAAGCTGGACCTCTTTACAAAAACGCTCCAGCAGATTTACCTATCCGTTAATCATCTAGCCGCTCCTCCATCGCCCGCCGCGCCTGGTCGATCTTCCGTTTCACCACTTTGCTTTTCGCTTCGGTCGCCTCGCGCTTTAACTCAAGCAGGTAGATGTTGATCTGGTCCTGGGCGCGGGCATCCAGCCGGGCGCGGACTTTTTCTAAGAATTCCTGGTTCTGCTTGTACTGCGGGTGCTTGGAAAGCAGGCGTTTGATCTGGTTGGCCTGGCCCTGAGCCGTACGGTAGATATTGACCTTGTTCACGAATTCGATGACTTTTTCGTCTTCCGGCAGCCGGACCGCGTCGTTTAGCACCACATCGGGCAGCAGGGGCTTGGCCACCGCGGCCGTGTGCTTGATGTCGTCTTCGACCGACCGATGGGCTTTCTGCACAAGGTCAGCCAGGGGGCTTTCCTCATCGCCCAGTTTGCGATGGAGTTCATTTAAAATACGCTGTTCTTCGTACTGGGTTTCCAAAATTTGAGTGAACAGCGCCTTTCTCTGCTCTTCATCTTCTAAAGCGGAGGCTTCTTCGATCAATAAAGCAGCCATGATCTCACGGTCCGCGAGCGTTTCCTCGGCATTTTCCAAATCGCCGGCTTCTACCAGTTCCTGTACCTGGTTTAAATCGTCCAGATTGTTCTTCAGGCGAATCTCCGCCCGTTCAGCCGGGTCGGCGGCCAAAAGCTCTTCGGTTTCATTGAGCGCCTGTTTGACCATACCCACATGTACGTCTTCGGGTAAAGTGGCGGCCAGGGTTTTTTTATAGCTAAGCATTACCTCGCTGGAAAGCTGGTCTTTCATCGCTTCATTTTCTTTTTCCTCAGCGATCTGGCGGACCAGGCGCTGGTATTCCATCAGGATGGATTTCGCCCGTTCAGTGTCGCCTTCTTCGATCAATACCATGGCCTCGGACAGCCTTTCATTGGCCATGGCCACCTGAGCGCTCTGCTGGCTTTCTTCATTGAAACTGAAGACCAGCTGAAGCCGTTCCCTGGCGCGTTTTAAAGGATAAAGCGCCTGACCGGGCAACGCGCCGGTAGCCGCTTTCAGTGTGGCCAGTTCCCGGTCGCGCAGTTCCGCCAGGTGCTGGCGGTCGGATGTCAGGTTTTCAAGCACCCAGGCATCTTCACGGTCTTCATCCGTTAATTCTTTAGCAGGGGCAAACGCTGCCAGCTCGGCAGAGGACTGATAAGGCGTAGCAGCCTGCAAAGTGGCTTTCTGGTATATGTTCAGCCGGCCAGTCGCCGCTGCCTGACGAGATTCCTGGCGCAGGACTTTGACATCGACCCCGTGTTTAAACACGCGGAGGGTGGTGGGTTCCGGATACGAAGTCTTCACATCAAAAGAGGCGTGGTCGGCGGAAAGAATGGCATCCGGCGTGATGAGCGTAAAACGCGCGTAACCGTCATCCGCGCTCAACGCTTGGACCCATGCCTGCCCCTGATGCAGGGAAACTTCAATTATTCCCTGGCGCGCGTATTCGGGGCTGACATCCAGGCGGCTCAGCAAAAAGGAGGACCCGCCTGCCAGACGAAGCTGGGAATCATCGAAAAAATGGACGACCGCGGACGCGGAATCGCCCAAGCGCACTAGATCCCCCGCCATGAGTTCCGTCTGTTCGGAAACCACATCCCAAATCAGCCGGTCAGCATGTTTCACAGACACATCGCCACCCATCACTTCAAGATAGGTGGGCTCAGCCGCGCTGACCTGCTGTTTACCGCCTACAAAAAATAAGGTAGTGGTCACGGCAATCAGCATTACCAAAGTAGTGGCAACGGCGCGCTTGGCAAACAGAAGCCAGCTGAAAACGGGCCGTTTCATCGCCACGATGCGTTCCATAAGGCGAACGCGCGCCTGCCGGACGAAATCCGGGGATGGGTTGACGAAAAAAACTTTTTTAAACAACCGCAAAAACCATGTTTCATTCGCGCTCAGCCGTACCTTATACATCAGGCGTTTTCTGGCTTGGCGGCAAAACCCGGAACGGGGTTCGGTTTTTGAAAGCCGGTGCAGTGCTTTTTCAAGGTCGTCCATAAATCGTGTCAACTTTGACCTGTGTCGTTAGACACATTGTCGATAGTTATAACGTAAAAATGTCATTTTTGTTTCAGTTAAGTAGCGAGAAACGCGGTCCGAGCGAAATGAGTCCTCCGTAGCCATAGGCGAAGGGGGACAAAATGAAGCGAGGGCTCCGATGTAACCTGAACGAAGCTGAAGGCTGCAAAAGGAGAGCGTTTCCCTATTGAAAATAACAGCAAAAAACTACGTTTCATTCTTTTATAGAAATTAAAAATTATCTTCCGAAAGAAGAGATCTTAAACGCTCCAGCGCGCGGAACTGGATCGTACGCACCGCCCCTTCGGATTTGCCGATAGCGTGCGCGATCTCTTTGTTGTCCAGCTCATTGATGTATTTTAAAATAATCACCTCCTGGTAATTGTCCGGCAGTCGCCGTATAACCTTGCGCAGGCGAATCTGGGTGAGTTTCAGGTCTGCCTGGTGATGAGGATTGCTTTCCTTTTTGGTGTCCGCAATCGTTTCTTCAATCATCTCGGTCGTCTTGCTTTGGCGGTAATGGTCCACGAGTAAATTATGCGCAATCCGGAACACCCATGACGAAAAAGGGTTCTTGCCCTTTTTGTATTTTTTAAGGTTCTGCCACACCTTTAAAAACGTTTCTTCTGTCAGATCCTCCGCGATGGCATCTTCGACCCGGTAATAAATATAACGGTAAACCGGTTTCACCAGTTCATCATAAATCCCGGCAAACGCTTCTGCGTCACCTTTTTGCGCCTGTTCCACCAACTTGTCTAAATCAGGATTTCTTGGCACCGCAAAAACTGTTAGGGCTTTTAATGTTACTGAAAAATCTCTCTTTAATCAATATAATTACAAAGGGATAGAAATGCTTGCAAATCTTTATAAAAACAACCTTATGCGGGAAAGCCCGTGCAAACATTCGAGCCTGCGAGACCAAACCGAAGCGGTTTTCACGACGAAGTTATTCCCATTCAATCGTTCCCGGCGGTTTGTGGGTAAGATCGTAAAATACGTGGGTCAGTCCATTGCGCGACAGGATGTCATCTGCCATGGCGCTGAGCGCGTCCCAATCAATCCGGGCGAAACTGGCGGTCATGGCCTCGATGGAGACAATGGGGCGGAGGACAATGGATTCTTGGCCGGCCTGGGGGCTAACAGGTAACAGCACCACCGGAAACTGCCAGATGTCATACGTCTCATCCGCGGCAGCCATGCGGTTAGTGACCAGCTCGTCGATCTTTTGGAGGAGGCGGACACGTGTCTTGCTGAGGTCGCCGGGGCTGATTTTAAAATCCCCTGGCGAACCCCCCAAAACCAGCATCACCCGGTTTACCTCGGCAAAACGGTTGGTGATGGCCGTGGAAACTTTTTCCAGCACGTCCCAGTCGTGGGTATCAGTAAACAGGACGACCGGATGGCGGTAGGTACGCATATCCCCCTGCACCCCCACAGACTTGATGGGAAGCGCCTGGGCTGTGATGTCCTTCAGTTTTATGTCATCTTCCAGATACGTCTGGATGGCGCGGTTGAGTTTTTTAAAATCAGGGGCGTTTTTGGCTTCCTTGTCGGAGGCGCACAGGATGCGCACCCCCAACCCCGGCCCCGGAAAAGGCTGCCGCCAGACCATAGCGGGCGGAAGACCCAGTTTTTCACCCAACAGGCGGACTTCGTCTTTATAAAGCTGGGCAATGGGTTCAATCACCTTGCCCGCCCGGATCATCTTCTGCACCAGGTCAACACGGTTGTGGTGGGTTTTAATGGTGTCGGCATGCTTAGTGCCGCCGGTTTCGATGGTGTCGGGGTAAATGGTGCCCTGCCCCATAATCCATTCATCGGGATTCAGGTTCAGTTCTTCCGCGACATCTTCTTTGACGTTCCAGAACAGATCCCCAATGATCTTGCGTTTCTGTTCAGGGTCAGTGATCCCCCGGAGGACGGCAAGGTACTGCTCGCTTTTATCCACCACGTGGAGATTGGTAAAACCGGCTTCAGCCAGATATTTCTTAACTTTTTCCGCCTCATCCAGGCGCATCAGGCCGTGATCGATGAGCAGACCGTACACCCGCCCCTTGCCCAGCGCCTTTTCCAGCAGGGCGAAACAGACGGATGAATCCACGCCGCCGGACACCAGCAGGAAGACTTTTTTATCCCCTACCTTTTTCTGGATGGCCGCGACTTCCTCATCGATAAACTGTTCAATACTCCAGTCGCGGCGGACATTGCAGAGTTTTAAAAAATTATCCAGCATAGTCATACCTTCCTCGGTATGGGTGACTTCCGGGTGGAACTGAACGCCGTAAAAATGACTTTCCGGGGCGGCCAGGGCAGAGTAATCCATATCCGCCGTCTTTCCTGCTTCCACAAAACCGGGGGCGATTTTTTCCACCGTGTCCCCATGAGACATCCACACGCGCGAAACCGATTTAACATTTTTGAAGATCCCTGAATTCAAAGTGACCCTGAAATCCGCCAGACCGTATTCCTTGGTCTTGCCGCTGGCCACCTTACCCCCCAGCAGATACTGCATGAGCTGGTGGCCGTAACAGATGCCCAGTATCGGGACGCCCAATTCAAAAATACCTTTATCACAACTGGGAACACCCTCATCGTATACGCTCATGGGCCCGCCGGAAAGGATAATGCCTTTGTAATGGGCCAGGTGTTCAGCGGGCGTGTCTGAATCGCGGATTTCGCTGTAAACCCCTAAACGGCGGATGCGGTTTGCAATCAGGTGGGCGTATTGTCCGCCAAAATCCAAAACAACGACTTTTTCATGGTCCATAATGATATCAAGCCTAAAGGCCTGGAGGGTTACAAATCAAGTTCCATGCTCCCTGCCGTCCCCGGACGGGAACCATTACGGATGGATAGGGACGAATCCGGAGCGACAAATGTCAGGTAAAGCACAATAGAAACAACAATCCACAATATATACCCCACCACATACAAAACCACAATGTGCCGCAGGCGGACCAGGCCGAACGGAATCGTCTCCCGCTTATCTTCCAGATTATATTCACTAAAACGCTTGTAAACGCGGCGCAACGTTTCGACAAAAAAAACGAAAACGACCAAATGGATAAAGATGAAAATGAAAAAGGCGGCGAACATGGAGTTTAGTTAAAAGGACATCCTGATTATAACCATTTTCCTGGTAGATTTCTAATAGACTTCTTATAGACTGCTAATGGATTGCTGATTATTTGATTATTTATGGTGCGCGAGTGCGCGGCCTTTCAGGCCTACACAGGTACGCACATGCGTACTACGCGCACATGCGTACTACTGTTGATTAGATGTCAATCAGTTATCAATCAGGTAAACAAACTGTAAACATAAAGTGTTTCTTCCGCCGTCTTTTCCCAGTCAAAGTCCTGGGCGCGTTTGTCGGTTTTTTCAACCAGTTCCCGCTGTAAAGTTTTATCGTGGACCAGTTGATGCATGGCGGTGCCGATAAGATCGATGTCGGTAGGGTCGGCGAACAGGGCGCCCTCCTGGGTCACCTCGTGGTGCACGGGAATGTCAGAAGCGACGATGGGGATGCCGGCCTGCATAGCCTCTACCAGGGCCAGATTAAACCCTTCATAAAGGGACATGTGCACGAGCGCCAAAGCCTTTTGATATAAACAGGCCAGCTCGCCCTGGTCCAGATATTCAGTGAAAACGATTTTCCCCTTGGGTTGCATTAAGTATTTACCGGCCACCCGTTCGTAATACTCATCGGTCAGATAGGCATCCAGCCCCTGATTTCTGCCCCCGACCAGAATAAGGTCGATGGGGTAAAAAGGGGCGATATGTTTTTGGTAGGCCTCCATCAGGCGGGGAACATTCTTGCGGTCATCATACCCGCCCACGTACAAAAAATAACCCCGGCGAAGTCCGAAACGGGGGAAGCTGACTTTATGGGGCGGGAGGGGCGGGGCTAAAGGGGTGACTGTGATGTTCTTTGCGTTGATTTTCAGGTGTTTAGCGATCTCCTGTTTGGAAAAATCAGAAACCGTCAGGATATGGTCGGCTTTTTTTAGGGCTAAACGGGCGTTCAGATGGTACATCTTGGAACGCGTCTTCCGGCGGTAAGCCGGCAGTTTCCAGGGAATCACATCGTGCACGGTAACGATGGTGGGCATGGGCAAACGACGGCGCGGATTGGACGGGTAGGGAAAATGGGCCACGTCCACCTCGGAACGCTCCATTTCTTTAGGAGCAAGCACATGTTCCCAGTGCGCCTTTTTAAGGCTTTCAGAACGGTACGGCTTTTCGGCCACACGTATCTGCCTGCAGTTATCCGGCAGGTTCACATCCGTCAATTCCGGGGTGAATAAAAGATATTCGTTGGCTGGTTCCGCCTCAGCCATGGCCGCCGCCAGACTGCGGGTGTACTGCCCGATGCCGGTGAAAGGCGCCGTCAGAAAACGGGCATTTATTCCTATCTTCATAATTTATACTAAATATATTCCTTGCGGTCATACTTGTGGTTCTGCTTATGGTTTACTGCTCCCGTTGGTCGCGGTTCACCATAAGTCTCACCACGAGCGTCAGCGAGTAGCCCACCACGAGCGCTAGCGAGTAGTCCCGCCTAAGTAGTCCCGCCATAAGTAATGCCGCAAGATAAAAATATCAGATATTTAAAAGTATGCCAGCAATATGTTCAGCGGCCTCCGGTTTCGCGATGACGGCCAGCGCCCGTTTCATGGATTCCTGTTTTTCCGGACTGTGCCGCAAGGCGGTCAGGACATCGTATAAAGACCGGCCGCGCAGGATGATGCTGGCGCCTTTTTGTTCAAAATAATCCGCGTTGCCGATCTGATCCGCGTTCTTTAGGGGGATGAGGATATTCGGCTTACCCACAAAAGCCAGTTCATACAAAGAATTGGCGCCTGCTCTGCCCACGACAAAATCAGTGATGGCGTAAATGTGTTTAAGTTCACTGCCAAGATACTCGTACTGAACATAGTTGAGATTCTGAAGAGGGGTCTGTTTGCCCCTGCCGGTGATATGGATGATCTGAAAATGGTCTTTCAGCATATCGAATTCGCTGACGACTAAATCATTGACTTCCTGGGCTCCCTGGCTGCCACCCCACACCAGGACAATGGGTTTACCGGAGCGCAGGCCGGTGAGCTGGTATCCTTTAGCCGGATCCCCGTCCCCGATCGCCATGCGGATGGGATTGCCGGTGAACACACGCTTCGGACTTTTGTCCAGCACACCAGGAAAAGAAACACAGACCTGTTTGGCCAAACGGGAAATCAGCCGGTTGGCGATGCCCATACGGCTGTCGGATTCATGCAGGACAATCGGCCGCCTTAACACAAACGCCGCCAGCGCGACCGGGACGCTGACAAACCCCCCTTTGGTAAAAACCGCGTGGGGCCGGAAACGGATGAGAATCCCAAGCGACTGAAAAAAACCAATCAGGACCAAAAAAGGATCCACCAGATGCCGCCACGACCAATAGCGCCGCACTTTCCCGGCAAAAATAGATTTAAACGGAATGTCAGCCGCCTGGACCAGTTCACGGTCCAGCAGCCGTCTCGACCCTATGTAAAAAAATTCTACTCCGCTATCGGCCCCCCAATGGGTTCTAAGTTCTGTGGCGATAGCGAGGTTGGGCATAACGTGCCCGCCGGACCCCCCGCCGGCTAACAGGATTCGTTTGTTCGGCATAACGGGAAATATTAAGTAAAATACCGGCTCCCAGCATATTGGCAATCAGAGAGGAACCTCCATAACTGACAAAAGGCAGAGTAAGGCCGGTTAAAGGTAAAAGCGCCAGATTGACGCCGATATTGATAATGGCCTGAAACACAAACCAGCTCGTGATTCCCACGGCCACCAGCATAGCAAAACGGTTCGGCGCGTTGTTGGCAATGCGGAACCCGCGATAAGCGATCACAAGATACGCGATCACCAAAAAGCTGATGCGGATAAAGCCGAGCTCCTCGGCAGCGGCCGCGAAAATGGTATCGCCCTGAACCTCGGGCAGGTAACCGAATTTTTGGATAGATTTGCCGAAACCGACCCCAAAAAGCCCCCCGCTGCCAACAGCGATCAGAGCCTGTTTGATCTGGAAACTGATGTTTAATGGGTCGAGGGAAGGATCCAGAAACACCATAAAACGGTTCCGGATGTAATCCTTGCTCATGATGATTGGATAAGCCATGAACGCGGACATCAGCGCCCCGGCGATGATATGAAGCAGACTGCCCCCGGCCGCGAAAAACATACTGACCGCGATGACAGAAATCACCAACACCGATCCGAAATCCGGCTGGAGCGCCAAAAGCACCACCACCGCGCTGAGCAGGATGGTAAAAGGAATAAAGCCGTACTGGAAGGACCGGACGAGCTCCTGGCGCTTTTCCATCCAGACCGCCAGATAAAAAATCAGCGTGAGCTTAACAAGTTCGGCGGGCTGGAGGGAGGGGAGGAAGGGCAGGTTGATCCAGCTGGTGGATGTGCCGTAATTCGCCCCGATGCCCGGTAAAAACAAGACGATCAGCAACAGCAGGGAGGCGATAAAAAGGAACAGGGCGCCTTTTTTCCACACTTTCAGGGGTAGGTAGATCATCAGGACCGCCAGGGGAATGGAAAGGGCCACGCGCCAGACATGACGCCATAAGTAAAAACTATTAGTGGGTTTTTCCAAAAGGCCCCTCTGCGCCATGTCCGCCGTCAGCTGGTGGGATTCATACACGCTCACGCTTGAAACCATCACAATGCCAAAAAGCACCAGACCAAAGAACATAAGAGCCAATACGGTGTCAAATTGTTTTCGTTTCATAATTTACTAAATTTCCAGTTCATTCCAATTTCCAAATTCCAAATGATTTCCAAGTCCTAATACAAGTCCTAATATCTAATGTCTAATAAATTTTGAAAATTGGAAATTGGTCATTGCGTAAGTTAAGTATATAATATTCGCGCAGTATGAAAAAACTAAAAAAACGACAATACGGAGTGTTTATTGTATCAGCTATCGGGTGGCTGGCAATTGATTTAATAACTAAATATTATTTTTTGCATTTTTATTCTGAACCGATTGTTTTTATTAAGCGGTTTCTTTATTTTACCCTTCAGCACAACACAGGGGTGGCTTTTGGAATCCAGATGGGCCACGCGATCCAAATCATCATTTCAGTAACCGTATTAGGGCTTTTGCTTTATTTTGGGTGGAAATATCTGTTGGCGCTGAAAAAAAGACCGCTGCTGAATTCGTTTTTACTGGGCATCGTCAGCGGGGGGGCAGTCGGAAATCTGATCAACCGCATCCATTTGGGCGCTGTGGTGGACTTTATTGTTTTAAAACCCTTCCCGGTATTCAACATCGCGGATGTAGGGATAACCTGCGGCCTGATCGCCTTGTTCTTTTTAACGTACAAAACTGATATCAGTTAAAAACCGAAAAACTCAATTTGCATTTTATGCAGTTTCTGAACTTGTTTCAGAATCTCCACAAAATGCTTAACGGTAAATTGGAGGCTCTGTCCTGAATCAAATTTTTGAATTTTGAGTTTAAATATAACCAAAACTCCTTTAAAATAATAAAGAAGAACTACTTTATTCACCCAAACAAAAATGGACCAAAAAAGACCACTGACCTTTACGTTGTTCATGCTAAGGCTGCTTAGCGGTGTCGTGGGCGGGGCCGCCGGCACTCTGGCGCTTTTCATTGTTTATTTCCTCCTGCAGAACGTCCTGCCCCAGACCGACGAAGCCACCTCGCTGTCGCTTTTTGTAATCGTCATCATGACCTTTGTGGGCACACTGGTCGCCAACACAATCACCGGTGTGATGGTGACGTTTATGGACAACGAAAAGTACAGCCGGCGGAAGACGACCGTGATGCATATCTTTTTATTCAACCTTATCCTGTTTTTCCTCACGATTCCGCTTTATTTGATGGGAGTGGCCTTAGACATCGTTATCGCGATCGCGGCTGTACACTTCTTGCTCAGCGCGTTTATTTCCGCCCTGATCATGGAGGTGCTGGCAGGCTATCAATATTCTCTTTTAGGCATTTACAGCAACGCATTGGGCGTATTTGTGAGCATCGGCCTGGCCCTGCTGTTTGTGACCACCGGCGTCAAAGACATCACTATCATGCTCATCGCCATGCCGGGTGTATGGTTTGTGTTAGAAATAATAGGAGGTTTAAGCGAACTGGTATATGATAATTTCTTGCGGTTGTACGGCATTGATGCCCTGAACGTTCAGACCGACCTGGGCGGCGATAAGGATATCGAGCCGGAAGAAAAAGAGGAGGATGAAGAGGATGAAGATGAGGATGAGGATGCGGAAGATGAGGAGGAAGAGGATGCAGAGAAAGATGAATAATCCCTATTTGTGATTTGAGATTTGTGAATTGTGATTCTGTAAGCTGGAGCGTATTTGCAATGGGCTCCAAGCGCAACCTAAACACAAAGGCTGGACCCCTTTACAAAAGCGCTCCAGCAAATATGGTTTTTTAAACATAACCATTAATCATCTAACCCCTCTTCCTCTCCCCTTGACCCAAGGGGAGCCGCCTTCCTCCCGCCCTTGATTACTTTATGTCCTTCGGCCCGATCTTCAGCCCCTTAAATAACTCCTTTTCCAGTTGGCGCGTTTTTTTCTCGACCTGTTCAAACCGTTCCCGTGTCTGCCGATCATCGTATTTTCCATACCGCTCCCGCCCATCCCGGAACCGTTCGTCTAAATCCACGATTTCATCGTGCTTCACGCGCTTGTCCGCGTAATAAAGAATCTTTTTTTCTAAGGTGTCATAAGAATCCGGTTCATCGACGATATTCAGTGACTTGTGCAGGCGGACGACCTCCGCCACCTCTGAAAAACCGAGTTTGGTGAACTGGTCAAAGGCAATATCCGCGTGATGCATCCCTTTGTAATCCCGGCGGCAGGCCTGCCATTTTTTCCATTTCTCATCCGTTACCTCCTCTTTAAACTGGTTGCGGTCCAGACTGCTGAAATCACACACCCGGCTGATATCGTGGAGCATAGAAGCGGCGTATAAGAGGTTTACGTTGATGATCTCGCCCTGCTCGATAAACGCCTGCGCCAATTGAATAGCCACGTGTGTGACCTGTTTAATATGCGCGCGCACATGCTGGGGGGTCGCCCATTCATCATATAACTGGTGGATAGTGAGCTTAGTGGGGATACGGGGGTCGATGAATTCGATGGAGATCTTGCGCGCCTCCGCGCCTCCTTCCAGTCCGACTTTGACATAAGTACGTGGCAGATGGCCGCCCAGCCGGTCTGCCCACTCCACCGCGTTGATGGCAGTCGGATTACCCAGGCTTTCATCGTAACCGATTGACGACAAATCGTTTCCCTCGCTGAAACGATAAAGGTCGTAATGATAAAAAACCAGTGGAGGACTCATGGAGGACCCAATAGATTGTGAACCTGAATTGCGATCGATTGGGCTTTTGATTGGGCCCTCTATCGGGTATTGGTTCACATACGCATAGGTAGGGCTTTTAATCGTCATCTCAATACCCAATCCCTTTGCAATCCCTTTAATAAAATGAGTCTTCCCCAGCCCCAAATCACCAAAAAGCAAAACAGTATCGCCGCCTTGTAAGCGGTGGGCGAGTTTTTCACCTAAACGAATGGTGGCTTCCGGTGATTCAGATAAATAAATCGCTTCCATTTTTCAAATTCAAGATATGAGATTCTAAATTTAAATCACAAATCACAAATCTCAAATAAATTAGTCTTCTTTAGTAAACAGCTTATGCGGATGGTTTTCCAGCGCAAAAAATCCTGCCACAATCGCCACCAGCATCAGCCCCACCCAGCTGTCCCACAGAAAATGATCAAAAGGCGCCAGCAAAAGGAGGGCAAAAACACCGATGGCTTTCCCGCCCACCCAATAACGATCGAACAGAGCCAGAACAAACAAAAGCAACAGCAGCAGCCCCTGTACACCGACTTCATTCAGGATGAGGAAATACGTATTGTGGACCGGCTGGAATTCCCAGGGGAGGAGTTTATCGGCATTGAACTGTTCCATCTCCAGGGTAAAATTCGACACACCGACCCCAAACGGATGTTCCGCCCACATGTTCCGGCTGATAACATTCTGCTCCAGACGTTCCTGGATGGAAAGGTCGCGTGTTTGGATGGCGTGGCTGTTTTTAAAAAACCAGAAATTCCCCAAAGCCAGCACCACCACGACCGCCAGCCCAATCCCTTTACGGAACAGAGGAGATTTGAAAAAAGCGAACAAAACATACAAACCCAACACGGCCGCGCCTACCCATACCGCGGCCTGACTGCGGGTTAAATAGATGCCCCACACAAACAAAGCAATCCAGAACAGTTTATAGCCGTATTTTAAATAACGGAGGCTTAAAAACAGGACGGTAAGCAAATAGGCCGCCAGGATGTTGGGGTGTAAAAAAGACCCGTAAGCCCGCACTTGTTTGGCGCCGTCCGCCAAATCGATCTTGGCCACGTTCAGCGCCTCCGGCCCAAACACGGATTCGCCCAGCCAGGGGAGCCCTAAAGACCCGTTTAGCCGCCACTGCGCGTACCCCCATAAAATCTGCAGAACCGCGCCGAACAACAGGATGGTAACCACTTGTTTAACGGATAGTATCTCATCAGTCAAAAGCCAGAAGACCACTAATCCCTCAAAAACACGGAGGACAAACATCGCTCCCAAAAACGCATCACCAAAAAGCAATGTCACCACAAAAGCATTGATGACGAATAAAAAGAACAAACCCCACAACCAACTTTCAGCTTTCAACGGCGAACTTTCAACTTTCAACTTATAAATAAACCACAAAATAAAAACCACCCCCAATAAGATCTCCGGCAAATACACAAACCCTGTCACCCATGGGTTAAAATTGCCGAACCGGTAACTGGCCGGTTCATAAAACACCCAGCGGATAGAAAGGGGGAAAGTGAAAAGGAATAAGCCCCAGAGATATTTAATAACAGTTGTCATATGGAAAACCAATTGAGGGCCCATGGAAGACCCAATGGATCGCGACTAAGTATATCAGTTATTTCGCAACCAGTTTATATAGTTTAATATCCGAACCGATAAATCTTTATAGCCTTTGAAAAAATATTCATACTTATGTTTACACAAGTGTTTGCTTACATAAAGTTTATGAATATGTTTTTGAGTTTCATCGCTCGACGTAAGAGAATAATTCAAAAATTTTATATAATCCTTAACATAGAAACGTCTCCCATGCCCTTCAACAATATTGGTCGTTGAAGAAGATGAAGATCGCCTAACCTGATCAACATCTTCTATTTGCCAATAAAATAAAATATTATTTAATTCTTTCTCAAGCTCTTCCTCAAGTTTTTTAGCAATCTGATAAATCTTTAATTCACTATAATGCACAATAAAATCTTTAATAACAAAAAAGAGGGTTAATTACATTACATATGTATTAATTATCAACCGAATTGCAATCAATGGGTCCTCAATTGAGCCCTCAATGGGTAATCAAATCCCACAATCCACTTCGCTACCCACTAATTTCTTCTGTTTTTTGATGATACAGGTGATTTTGGCCTGCGCTTCCGCCAGGGCTTCTTTGGAAGTCATGACATTGGTGACAACGTTCTGGATGGCATCGGTAAAGACTTTACGATAAGAATCCGCGTCGTAGATCCTGAAGCTCTTGGCAAACGGCGCCTGATAGGCGAACACCCCGAAAATCGGATCGGTCTGCTGTTCCTGCACCATATCTTTCCGGCTGGTGGGGCGGTTGGTCTTTTTGTGGTAGGTCTGCAGGCTGTCGGCAGTCGTAAGGTACTGCACCAATGCCCATGCCTCTTTCGGCATGTCTGTTGTGCGGGCGACCACCAGCGGAAAATAACTGGCCAATGTATCACGGCGCGACGTTTCGGTGGGAGTGGTAAGCTGGGGCATGGGCGCGGTGCCGATGTCCTCCACATTGATGTGGTCCCCGCCGGCTTTCTGCTGGTTCTGGATGGCCTGAACCAAATTGTCGTATAAATACGGATAACCGATGATCATGGCCACCTTGCCGCGCACAAAAGGGTTGATTTCCTTGTCTGCCGGCGCAAACCCGGTGATGTATTCATTCCAGCTGTAATTCTTGTAGGTGGGCAGGCCGAAACTGGTGTAAAGCGTCAGCGCCTCCACTCCCGGGAAATCAAGCGCCCCGGAATACGCCCCTTCCCTATCCGCGAACGTGGCAGATTCGCCCGTATCATCATAAAAATCTACCCCGTACTGAAGGAAAAGCGTGTAAAGGATATCCACAGCGCGGGCGATGTTATCCGCGCGCCCCATGGCGATGCCTGCCAGCGCGAAACGTTCCGGGCTGTTGTTCTGTTTGGTGAGCTGGAAGACCTGATCTCTGATGTCTTCCCATAGAGCGCCGGGCTGGTCGGTGGTGGCGAGTAAATCGCGGAAATAAGCCTTATTGTAATAAATGGCCAGGTTATCGATGGAAAGCGGCATGCCGTAGACCTGTTCTTCGATGATCAAATCATCGATCGCGGCCTGGAAGAACGTCTGCCGGAACACATCAGGCGTGATGACGATTGGCAGATCAAGCGGCTGGGGTAACAGTTTTTTCCAGTGTTTCAGCATCCAGGAATTATGCACCATAAACACATCCGGTCCTTCGCCTTCCGCAATCTCGTTGATAATGAGGTCTTCATATTCCTCTAGATCCACGAACTTTTTCATGCGCACGGTCAGGCCGGTGTTCTGGCTCTGGAAGGCCTGGACCTGTTCGCGGAACGCGTCGGTGTTGTCGTACACGAAATAAAAATCCAGTTCCCGCCGGCCCGTGGCACTGGCGCCTTCTTCTTCATACGGGCAGTCTTCCCTAAAATCGCTGGTCCCCGGGATGTTTTCGGAGGGATTGGGGCATTTTTCCTGAAAACAGCCCCCCAATGCAAGAGGAGCAATGGCCAGTAAAAAGACACTGATGATTTTAGAAGTTTTTGTTTGCAACGGTTTACCTAAAAAGCTTTTCTACTGGATATTATATTAAGGAAAAAAGCGTTTAAAGGCAATGGGTGGTTATTCCTTATCACTATCACCATCTGTCTTATCGGCCCGCTTAACTGCCTGTTTACCGAACCACACCACCGCGTACCCATTGTGGACAGCCGCGCCAATGGCTTTCCAGTCAGCGTCTTTCCAGATGCCTTTATTCAGGATGGCGGCATGGTGCATGGTGCTGGTCTGCCATAAGGCAAGAGCCTCTTCCGGCGAACCAACGCCCACCGCGGCGATCTCATAGCCATTCCCTTGGTATTTCGTAAGTTCCCGTGGTTTGTCCCACATGCAGGCGGCATTGGCATGATTAGGGGTATAACAACACCCCGAGGCGCCTTCGCCCGCCCGGTCAGACCAGCTATGCGGATTACAGCCCCGCTCATCATGCGGTTCGTTTTCCGCCAGATCTTTCACATGGGCCTGGGCCACCTTGTTCAGCGCCGGAGACATCGGGATTTCAGGCAGACCCTTTTGCTTACGATAATCATTGATGGTTTTTACCAGCGCGCGGGAGTGGAGGACGTCGGGGGATTTAAGGGTTTCTGTTGGGTTGGCAGCCGATTTTTTATTCGTGTCTTTTTCGACGTCTTTTTTCGCCTGCGTCTTTGGTTGCATGCCCGCGTCTTTTTCATAAATCATAATACAGGCAACATGCGTGCCATTTTTCATTTCCTTCCTCAAAATATGATAAACCAAATCTTTACCGGAAAAAAGTTCTCTTGCCGCTTGTCCAATAGCCTTTTTTTTACGATCCAGGGATCTTATGTCCGCGTCTTCAGCAAAACGAATAAATACATGGTTGATTTGATCACTTGATATTTTTTCCCGCTCCAAAAGCTGTTTGCGAAGCTCGGCCTTAAGTGCTGTAACATCATTTTCAGCCACTGCCTTCTTCAATGCCTTGGTGCCTTTGGCAGAAGGGCGGCGGGGGTGCGATTTGCTGGGAGGTTTGCAGCGGCTTATTTTACGGGCCTCTTTGGTCTGAGCGCGGACAGCATAATAAACTTTAGCCTGCAATGTGCGCACCTCTTCCAACAAAGAAAGCCAGCCTTGCAGGTTTCTGCCGGCATCGCCTTCAAGTATCGCGGTATTTAAAGGGGATCCTGATTTCAGGGCGTTTAAAGCGTTTCGGCGCTGTATTTTGGTGGGCGAATCACCTACTTCGCCTGTCGCGCGGTCAGCGGCAATGATATAATCTTTTTCCCTTTCAAGAGCCACCAAAACATGTTCAGTAATAATCTTCTGCAATAAGCTAATAGCAATATAAACACTGGAGCTGGTTTTTGTAGTATCTGTTGGATGCAGAACTTCACAGCGGAAGGGCAATAAAGAAACCCCTTCATCACTGTAACTGTCAAAATTATCAAATTTCGGTGGGTCCGTGGGTTTAATACGACTGCCGATATCAAAAAAATCCTGAGGCTTAGCACAGCGTTGCAGTCGGGCGCCAGCCTGTCGCTCAGCAACAACCTGTAACTCGATATGGCGCAATAATGTGGTGGCTTCTTCTTCTAAAGCAGTCCATGTTTCAGAGCCTGAATGTATGATTTTTGCATTATTTTTATAAATTTGCTTAAGGCGCCGCACCTTCTGTCTGAGTTCCGGCGAAACCTTTTGGGCGCTTTCATGGACATCGATTAATTCTTTCAGCTTATTGAGTTGGCGAAGGCGGGTTTTCGCTTCCGCTTTTTTAGAATGAAAAGCTTTTTGTACTTCTTTTGCCGCTTCAAAAACAGGTGAAGGGGTTTGTTCGAGCTCATTATCATCCAGCTCATCACATTGCCATAAAAAAGGCTGCTGGCTTTTGGGTACCAAAGGAATTTCGCCGAATTCGCCCTTACGCGGCTCTTCATAGCGTTTGGCATTGGGAGCAAAATTAGGATGTGTGGGCATCAGATAGCGCAAAAAAGAAGGTTTAAATTCTGCCGCCTCCTGCGCCTCTGCCTTCGGAGCCGCCACCATAACCAGCAACATCAAAAACAGAAAGCGGAAATAGGCAGTCAGCCGGCTTTGTTCTTGTAGCCCGTTGACTTTTTCAGCATCCAACGCCTCTGATTCCAGAGACTCCGCAAACTGGTTTAATTCATCAGATTTCTCAGACACAAAAAGGAGGGTTAGGATTAGGTTGATTATTCTAATATATTTATAAGAATATGTCAAGCCTAAATCTCCCCTGTCTTCCCCCTCATAAGGGGAAATGGCTCCGCGAAGCGGAGACGAAGGGGTCCTTAAGGGGGACGCTCTGCCAAAGGCAGAGTGGAAGATTAACCTCCATTTTCCACCCCCTTCAAAAACTCATTCCAGGACTGAAACTTATAATACATTTGATCTCCGAATAGTCGGATTAACGGCAACGTAGCGTTATTGGTAGCCAATTTTAAAGCTCGTCGCCTCAAACCCTGCGGGATAACCCGCACCTCGGGCTGAAGACGCTGAAAATGAACGGCGGACTTGCCCACCGCGTGCATCTTTGTCGGCAGATCAGAGGGCTGGATCTCATGATGGTGATAAGCCACTGCCCGCGGTTCATAGTAGATCTGCATGTCATGATCTTTCCACAGCCGATAACCCAGTTCAATATCCTCCCAGCCATAACAGTTAAAGTCTTCATTAAACTTTTCCTTCTCTAAAAGTGAGCGCTTTAAGGAGAGGTTGGAGGTGTAAAAAAATTTGTAAGGTTCCGCCTTGCCGATCATGCCGGGATTGAGGAACTGGTAGCCGAATTGCCAACCTGAGGATTCCAGAAATTTCATATAACTGTTCACATTCAGGCTCGGATCCCACGTGGTGTAACCCAAAACCGCCACGTTCTCATCCGGGTATTCCGCGTGCCGGTCATGGTGTTTTTCAAGGAAATCAGGTTCAGCAAAAATATCGTCCCCGATAAACACGATTACATCACCCGTGGCCGAGTCGACACCCCTATTCCGTGCCACCCCCTGATGAGAGGCATCCTGACGGATGTATTTGAGATTTGTGATTTGTGATTTGTGATTTGTGTGAGAATTGGAAATTGAAAATTGAAAATCAGAGACAACATCTTTAGTGTTGTCGGCAGATCCATCATCCACAACAATCACTTCAAAATCCACCCCTTTCTGCGCCATCAGTTTGCGGAGGCAGATTTTGAGCGTGTCAGCCCGGTTATGTGTGGGAATAATGACGGAAAGTTTCATTTGAATATAGTATAGCTGAACGAGCCTAAAATCTTAAATCTTAAATCTTGAATCTTTAATCGTTAATCTTTAATCTGTAGTCAGCAATCTGGATAACACATCAGGTAATGTCAGACTTATATCTATACAATACGCTCACCCGCCAGAAAATGCTTTTCGAACCGCTCGACCCGGCGGAGGTAAAATTATACACCTGCGGGCCCACGGTGTACAACTACGCCCACATCGGCAATTTAAGGACGTATGTTTTTGAAGATATTTTAAGGCGAGTGTTGGAGTGGAACGGCTACCCCGTAAAACACGTGATGAACATCACGGATGTGGGGCATCTGACCTCGGACGCGGATGCGGGGGAAGATAAAATGCTGAAAGGCGCCAAACGGGAAAAGATGACTGTGTGGGATTTGGCGGAAAAGTACACGCAGGCGTTTTTGGAGGATATGGACCGCCTGAATCTTCTGATGCCGCACATCAAACCCAAAGCCACTGACCACATCGACACGATGATCGAACAGATCAAACAGCTGGAAGAAAACGGATTAACGTACACGGCGGGGGGAAATGTGTATTTCGACACATCTAAATTCCCGGATTACGGAAAACTGGCGCAACAGGATAAACAGGAATTACGAACTTGCCCGCGTGTCAAAGCAGACACGAACAAAAAACATCCCCACGACTTTGTGCTTTGGTTTACGAAATCCAAATTCTTGGCAGACTCTGAGTCCGCTGAAGGAAAAGACCAGGAGATGCAATGGGACAGCCCTTGGGGGCGCGGATACCCTGGCTGGCACATTGAATGCAGTGCGATGTCGATGAAATATTTAGGAAAACAGATGGATATCCACTGCGGCGGCATCGACCACATTCCCGTACACCACACC
Source organism: uncultured Candidatus Peribacteria bacterium (assembly GCA_964538225.1). Taxonomy (GTDB): domain Bacteria; phylum Patescibacteriota; class Gracilibacteria; order UM-FILTER-43-11; family UM-FILTER-43-11; genus JAFGCR01. The sequence goes on along the minus strand of CAZIDW010000005.1, from coordinate 4,691 downwards.
AACGAAATCGCCCAGGCCGAAGGCGCCACCAACACAAAACCCTGGGTGCTTTACTGGATGCATGGAAACTTTTTGGTGCTGAGGAAAGATGAAAAGATGGCAAAGTCTGCGGACAACTTTCTGAAGCTCGAAGTGCTCATCGACAAAGGGTATGACGCGTTGGATTACCGTTATTTCTGCCTGCAGGCGCATTACAGAAAAGAACTGACTTTCAGCTGGGAGGGTTTGGATGCCGCCAAAACCGGCCTCCGCAGATTAAAGGAAAAGGTGTGTAATTTAGGAAGCTCTGAAGGCGAGATTCACCAATCTCGTACTAAAGAATTCGAATTCGCCATCAACGACGACCTGAACATGCCCGAAGCCCTGGCAACGGCATGGGAGCTTTTGGATGATGCGGATATCAGCGACCCGGACAAACTTGCCACCATTAAAAAATTCGACACGGTACTCGGCTTAAAAGTAGATGAAAAGCCAAAGGTCTGCATACCGGAGGACATCCAAAGACTGGTTATCGAGCGCGACGAGGCGCGCAGGAAAAAAGAATGGGGTAAGTCAGATAAACTGCGTGATGAAATCGAGAAGGCTGGTTTTATGGTAAAAGATTCAGGAAAAACAACGGTGATTGAGCCGAAGTAGCCAACATCCCGGATCATTACGCAAGACACGTGCTTTCTCTTTTTTTATAAACAAATAAAAATCGACACTTTGTCTAGCTTAGTTCTTAATCCTTATTTCTTAGTCCTTAGGAGTATGTTAAGATAAATGCCGAATGCTAATTCAACCGCCCTATGCCCAAAAACAAATACACCATTTTCTCCGGCTCCTCTCACCCGGAACTCGCCGATGAACTGGCCCGCGCCCTAAAAAAGAAACTCGGAAAGATACAGCTTTCCACCTTTTCGTGCGGGGAAAAATACGTAGCCCTGCAGCAGACCGTGCGCGGTCAAGAAGTGTTTATTGTGCAGACTTGTCGGGACCAACTTGTGAATGAAGACTACATGGAGCTTTTTCTGATGGCCAACGCCGCCAAGCTTTCGTTCGCAACAAAAGTGCATGTCATCCTCCCCCATTTCGGCTACGCGCGGCAGGATAAGGTGCATGTACCGCGGGAGCCGATTTCCGCGAAGGTGACGGCGGATCTGCTGGTAAAAGCGGGCGCGGACCACGTAATCACATTTGAACTGCATTCAGACCAAAACCAGGCGTTTTTCGACGTCCCGGTGGATAATGTCATCGTGCACCGGCTGTTTTCCAACTACTTTAAAAAGAAAAAACTGAAAAACATCACAGTGGTCTCACCAGATGTCGGCGGCGCCAAAAACGCTAAACGGCTGGCGGATGATCTGGGCGCGCCTATTGCCATCCTGCACAAAAAACGGCCCGAGCACAACAAGTCTGCGGTAACCCATGTCGTCGGTGAAGTCAAAGGGCGTGTGTGTATTGTGTATGACGACATGATCGACACGGCGGGCAGTGTAACCAATGCCGTCAAAGCCCTGAAAGACAAAGGCGCCAAAGACCTTTACCTGGCCGCTACCCACCCCATCTTCTCCGGCCCGGCCGTTAAACGGCTGTCAAAGGCTGGCTACAAAGAGGTCGTGGTCACCAACACCATGCCCTTACCAAAAGAAAAAAAGTTTAAAGGCTTAAAACAGATTTCTATCGCCCCCCTGCTGGCCAACATCATCAGCAGTGTCACCCAGCACAAATCAGCCAGTAAATGGTTTTATTGATTAACCCTGTAAACCATGAAAGAAAGCCCCTCCGCGCCTTCTGAAAACGAAAACATCCTGCACATCGCTGACAAGCTTAATTTTATAGAACAGGGCCTCTATCGCCTTAAAAAGCTCTCGGCTGAACAGAAAGACTTATCTCAGGAAATCCGCGGCGCTTTTAAAGTGCTGTTCGCGTTCGGCAGTGAGCCGGGCGCCCTGACGACCGACTGGATGCGGCGCATTGATGAAGCTATCAGTTATTATGAGGATCCAAATTCTGTACAGCAAACACAGGGAATGCCGGATTGTCAGCCATTAGCACAAGCCGAACTGCGTTAAATTTTTAATCTTTAAATAAAAAATCATGAAAATCGCAATCAATGGGTTTGGCCGAATCGGTCGTCAGATCCTTCATATCATCATGCAAAACAAAAGCGGCCTGGAGGTCGTGGCCATCAATGACCTTTCCGACCCGAAGATGCTCGCGCTCTTGTTTCAGTTCGACTCCACTTACGGGCGCTATCCGGGCAAAGTAGAAATAAAAAACAATGAAATGGTGGTGGATGGAAAATCGATTAAGATGTTCAGCGAAAAAGACCCCACTCAGTTGCCCTGGAGTGATTTGGGCGTGGATGTGGTGATGGAATGCACGGGCGTGTTCCGCACCAAAGAAAAGGCCAGTATGCACCTGCAAGCCGGCGCCAAAAAAGTACTCCTTTCCGCGCCAGCCAAAGGCGATGAACCCATAGACGCGACGGTGGTGCTGGGATGCAATGAAGACGTGCTGACCGGGGAAGAAAAGATACTGAGCAACGCGTCCTGCACCACTAACTGCCTGGCGCCTGTGGCCAAAACCCTGCACGACACGTTCGGCATCAAACGAGGGATTATGACTACCATCCACGCGGTCACAGCCAGCCAGAATATTTTAGACGGCCCTTCAAAAGACGCCCGCCGGGCCCGCAGCTGCATCCAAAGCATGATTCCCACCACCACCGGCGCGGCCAAAGCGGTCGGCTTGGTGATTCCGGAACTGAAAGGAAAACTGACAGGGATGGCGGTGCGCGTGCCCCTGCCGACCGTTTCCCTGGTAGACCTGACGGTTGAATTGAAAAAAGAGGTAACGGCTGACGACGTGAACGCCGCCCTGAAAAAACGGGCGGGCGAAATACCGAACATACTGGAAGTGGAAGAACGGCCATTGGTCTCAAAAGATTTCCAAATGGACAGCCATTCATCCATTGTGGATGCCGAAAACACCATGGTCATGGAGGATAATATGGTCAAAATACTGGCCTGGTATGATAATGAATGGGGCTATTCCTGCCGCATGGTGGACGTGGCGGAACTTATCGCTAAAAAATAATGATTAATGGGCGGCCGGCCCCTCCGGGGCGAAAACCTGATGGGAGATCTAATTGTTGAAAAACTGACCCACCCTAATGAGGCCATCGATTAGATCGTCCACCAGGCCCTCTACCGAAAACATGCAATTAACAAGTTATGGTGCCGCGTTAGAAGTAACCGGCTCACAGCATTTACTGGAAGTGAACGGTAAAAAAATCCTGCTGGACTGCGGGCTGTTTCAGGGGCGCCGGCAGGAAGCGTTTGAAAAGAACAGCTGGTTCGGTTTTAATCCGCGAGAGGTAGACGCGGCAGTGCTTTCCCACGCGCACATCGACCATTCCGGAAACCTGCCGACACTGGTAAAAAAAGGATTTAAAGGAGTGATTTATTGCACCGAGGCCACCCAAAACCTGTGCGATGTCATGCTGATGGACAGTGCTTACATCCAGGAAAGTGACGCGGAATACATGGCGCGCAAACATCCGGACACGGCTTTACAGCCCATTGAACCGCTCTACACCCAAGAGGACGCCAAGCTGGCGCTGAAATCTTTTAAGGGCGAATCTTATGATAAACCATTTGAAGTCGTCCCGGGGGTCAGTGTGACGTTTCGGGAGGCAGGACATGTCCTGGGCGCGGCGATTGTGGAAGTAGATATTGAAGAAAATGGTAAAAAGAAAAAGCTGGTGTTCACAGGCGATTTGGGACGCTACCGCCTGCCCATCATCCGCGACCCTTATGTAGTGCGTAAAGCGGACTATTTACTCTGCGAAAGCACATACGGCAACCGTACGCATGATCCGATCGAAGAGGGTATCCCAGCCTTGGCGCGCGTGATCAACCGTACCGTCAAACGCGGCGGAAAAATCATCATCCCCGCGTTCGCCCTGGAGCGCAGCCAGGAGCTGATTTACAGCCTGCATCTGCTCATCCACGAAAAACAGATCCCGGAAAACCTGCCGGTATTTTTAGACAGCCCGCTGGCCAATGCGATCACGGATATCTTTAAACAGCACGCGGAGCTTTATGACAAGGAAATCCGGTCCCAGTTTAAAAGCCCCAAAAACCCCTTCACCATGCGCCAGCTGCGCCAGATTGCAGATGTGGAGGAGTCGAAAAAGCTCAACCATTTCATCGGCCCCTGCGTCATCATCTCCGCCAGCGGGATGTGTGAAGCCGGCCGTATCCGCCACCACCTTAAAAACAACATCGAAGACCCCAAAAACACCGTGGTGGCCGTGGGCTATATGGCGGAAAATACATTAGGACGCAAAATTGTAGAGGGGAAAAAACAGCTCAAGATCTTCGACCACATGTACAAGATGAAGGCGGAAGTGGTGGTTATGGAAGCCTTCAGCGCCCACGCGGACATGAATGGCCTGGATAAATACGTAAAAGGCATCAAAGGGCTAAAAAAAGTACTGCTGGTACACGGCGAGGCGGATCAGTCCGAACCGTTCGCGGAAAGAATCCGTGGTTTTTCAAAAGCAGATCCAGTTATTATGCAGCCTCAGGTGACAATTGACCTTTAAACCGTTATCGGTTACATTAATCTACGCTCGCGGAGAGATACCAAAGTGGCTGAAGGGGCGGCTTTGCTAAAGCTGTAGGGGGTCTTATCGGCCCCGC
>CAZIDW010000004.1:8426-39276 GCA_964538225.1 uncultured Candidatus Peribacteria bacterium | reverse complement strand
ACACTTTAGGGCTTTACCCCGACGCAAGCGTCGAAGAATTCTTATCGATTAATTAAAAAATACGCCAAAGCCCCGCACACTGTGCGGGGCTTTTGATATCATAATCAAATCAGGATGATTAGCCAGACACACACATGGTGGGCTCAAGATCGGGCAGCGCTTCAGGATTTTCACAGCCGCCGTCATCTGTAAACACCTCGGTGCCTGCAGCAACTACATAAACGCGGGAAACAGTGCCAGAAGTGTCCTGGCAGACGTAATACCCTGTACCGGTTGCGTCATAGTCGGAAGAGGGATCGATCGGGATCTCGCGCAGATAGCTCGGGACCAGTGTGGTGGAACAATCGTAAGCCGCGGCATCTGTGCCGAGCTCGATAGCCCCTTCAAATCCGCCGTTACCGACACCGACACCGCTCGCATCCGGATCACATTCGGGGATAGCGGTTTCGGCACCGCCGACTGTGCATTGCGGCAGTTCGCCGCGGGCTGTCGGAGACGTCTGGTACTGGTAAATGGCGCTTAGCACCGTACCGATTTCAGACTTCCGTTCTGAGTCGTTCGCTTTACCGAACTGCTGGGCGGGGTTGACCGCGACCAAAACGATACCGGCTAAAATAGAGATGATGCCGATAACGATTAAAAGTTCGATCAGCGTAAAACCTTTTTTATTCATTTGGTTTTTGTGTTAAAGAAATAAATTTATATAGGTTTATATTTATTTTACTATAATCGCTCTCTATAATCAAGGGGTTTTCTTATTTTAAGAACAACCTGACGCTGAATCCCACGCGGTCCAGGCGGTTTACCTCCCCTTCTCCGACCGGTTTGTAATCCATCTCAAATTCCATGAGATTGGTTATAAAACGCGATTTTTTCAGTTCATCAAAAGCCTTATACAACAGCTCTTTTCTTTCTTCATCGATATTCATCTGAACCGTGTAATCCGCAAAATGGTCGACAAAAATCTGCTTCTCTGTACTTTTGATCACGATCTCCGCCTCTGGATCGATGACGGAAAAAAGGCTTTCCAGGAAAGCGATGAAAGGGACGACTTCTTCATAATCCGCGAACGATTTTTTTAAGAACACGTCATCTTCCTCAAATGCCCGGATATCCGCCCGGGCGACCTTCTGGAGGTTTTCGTACGCCTGTTCATTTTCCAGGATCTCTTCCTGATTCGCCTGATATTTGTTGCGGTAAGACAGTGTGAAGGCGGCCGACACCGCGATGAGGATGATCAAAAGCGCGATGAGCAGATTTAAAGAGCGCAGGATCTTGCTGGTTTTGATGATGGGCCAGATTCTGGATTTTTTGGTGGTTCTCACTCGGCAATAAGGGTTAAGGGGTGGTGTCGGTGTCGGTTTCGGGTTCTTCTTCCTCCTGAGACGGTCCTTGAACCGTCTCTACAGCGTCGCCTTCGGCCTCCGCTGTATCCTCGGAACCAGATGTTTCATCCCGGGGTGGCTGATCCGTTTCCGCAGGCATATCATCCGTGGCGCCGGAGCCGGACGCGGAATCATCTTTTTTTCCTTTTTCAGTCATCAGGACGTCCCGGTCCAATGCCAGATCCAGCTGGATAAACCGTTCGCCTTTCCCCACGAGATTTGAAAGGGGGGAATTGACTTCCGCGAAATAATCGTCCCTTTCCAATGTAGTGATAAATCTTTCTGTATCCTCGCGCGAGGCGGTCTTGGCGCGGATGTGCAGGGCCATCGTCCTGTCTGTATTCAGCCTATACCGGACATTCACCAGGCTGATCCCGTTTTGGTTATACGCATCTATTTTCCGCATGACAAAGGCGGCCGGCAGGTTATCTTCCAGAATACTTTTTACCTGGCCTTCCAGCTGGGCTTTCTGCTGGTTTGCCTGCGCCGCCTGCGTCAAATAAGGGTTATTCAATTCCTGTATAGAGGCTGCCAGGTCTTTTTTGCTTACCAGATAATCAAAATAAGTGCGGGCAGCGATCATTCCTGAATAAAACAAAACTCCGCTGATCAGTAAAAAAACGAGCAAAAACCCCCACCGCAGTTTCGGCCTTACTTTAGAGGCATGCAGTTCCTCTTTCCGGTTGTAAGGAAGCAGATTGATGTCCTTTTCATGCGCCTCCGGCAGAACCGCCCTCAGGGCCAGGCCGATGGCATTAAAATAAAGCCGCTGATCTTCATTCCCCACCTGGATACAGCTGAACTGATTGATGAGTTTTACTTCGGGGAACGTTTTTTTAAGGACCTCTTTGAGCCCCGGCCATTTCAGGCCGAGCTCCACGATAAAAAATGTTTCGATCTCGGGGGCGTTTTCTTTTTTCGCCAGCGTGTGCAGTTCTTTGATCTTACGGACCAGCGTGTCATAAAACCCCTTTAAATGTTTTTTAACTGTCTGGGCGGACGGATCCTGGCTTTTCAGGGCGTTCTGTGTCAGCTCCCGCGCTTTTGCGGCCGAATTGAGTTTCAGTTCCCTGCTGACGGTTTCCAGAAAACGTTTTTCCCCCATACTCAGCGTCAGGGCATGCGACCGCCCTCCCTGATATTTTACGGTCAGCAGGGAGCGGTCGTAATTCACCTCGACCAGTACCGTACTGCCGGTGGTTGCCGCGCAGGCCTCACACACGCGCATCAGGCTGTTTTTATCCACATCGATCGCCACTACCTGCAAACCGACCTCCTGCAGGCTGGTGATCAGTGGTTGGATGATGCTTTTCTGGACGGCCACAAAATTAAAATCCGACGGCTTTTTATCTTTGCTGTCCTCATCCAAACGCTTGTAGTCCACGGCCGCTTCCTCCAGCTCAATGGGAATCAGGTCTTTGGCGTGTTCAATCACTGTCTCATAATCCTCAGGATTTTCTCCCGGCAGGTCCAGATAATGAGAAAAGGTCTTTTCCTCGGGAATCGAGATGACGACGTTCCGCGACTTGATCGCCCCTTCACGGCCGTCGGCGAGCAGTTTCAGGACCGCTTCTTTAAACAGGTCCGGGTTCAGCAGAATAGCGTCTTCGTCCACGATGCCGGGATCCAGTTCCAGGCGGGCGTAATTGACGACTTTAAAACTGTCTTTTGTCTTTGCCAGCTCCACCGCGGTGAGCGCGTTGTTGCGGATATCCAGCCCGATGGTGTTTTCCGGAAGCGGTTCCATAAATAAAATCAGGTAGTCAGTTCATCCATATCCACAATGTCAATCACATTGTAATATTCAAATGATCCGTCGTCATAATACACATCATGGCGGGAGATCTTCAGGTCGTATTCAAACGTACGGGTAAACCCATGGCTCACGCCGGTCACAGTCAGGCTAACCAGCCGTTCTACGATTCCCTGCGCGACCATTTGGGGCGCGAACCATTCGATCGCGGTCTGGCAGGTTTCGTCGTCCAGAATGGTATAATCCAAATCCCGTTCGAATTTTTCTTCCTGCCGGATGCGGATCAGCATATCTTCCAGGCAGGTGTTGGCGTTGATGCGCGCGGACTCATAATGAATACTGCTGAGTGACAGTGACGCGTTATCCACCCCGTCGAGCAGCATGCCGATGGCAAAAAACATGGCAATGGTCGCCACGATCAGCAGGCTGACGATGGCGATGAAACCCTGTGGTTTTTTTGGGATATTTTTCATTTATTTTTCACTGGATCACTGGATCACCTTTCACTGGATCACCTTTCACTGGAGCACTGGATCACTGGTGTTCCAGTGAATAAAAATTACCATTTCAGATGCGCCGTGAAGTAATCGATGACCATGAAGGCGGGCGCGTTGGTCTCTTCCATTGGCGGTACGCCGTTCCAGTTGAACTGCATACGGGCTTTGATGATGCGGTTCTGATGGCCGCCAAAAAATTTCTGCGGATCGGCACCATCATATTTCACTTCAAATTTCTGCTGGTCGCTTATGGAACCGTCCAGCCCCAGGGCGCCGATGATCTCCCAGCTGCCTGTGTCCCAGTTGTACAATTCCACCTCCTGTGAACCGAGCAGATTGCCGTTCATGGGGCAGTTGGCAGCCAGTGTATCGCAAAAGAACTGGGTAACGCTTTGGTACGCGATCTCTCCGCCGATTGTAATGCTGTCGAGTTCGGCTTTTTGATTGGGTGACAGAAGTGTTTTGAATGATTTTTCCCAATACAGATCCTCTTCCCCTTCCTGGGTGCCGCCCATGTAAGCGGGATTCTCTGAATCGTCATCCAGGAACGTCTTCCAGCGGGAGCACCATTCCGGCAGGGAACCGTCTTCGGCCCGGTAACACATATCAGTAAAAATATCACCCGTTACAATACCCGTGCCGACATCCCCGCAGTCATCCGCACAGCCACCCGGACAATAATACGTGTAACGGTTGGTGGTATAAGTAGGGGGAGTGGGATTGGTGATGCCTTTGTCGTCGTTGCCGAAATCAAACATCACACTGGTCAGCGGATCGGTATTGGTGTAACTGCTGACGGTAAAACCGTAATTGTCGCCGGAAATGTTTTCCAGTACAACCCCAAAACCCGAGGGACTCACATAACTTTCACCTGCGCCGCTTAAGGCGTATGTGTGGGAATCACCTCCCGCTTCCAGGGTCACATCCACGGATTCTGTGGCATCGGTAGCGGTGACGATGAACACATCGGTGTTCTTCCGGCCGTTTTCCCCTAAAAGACTGTCCGCGTCATAAAAGCGGATCCAGTCGCCGTCTTCCGAAACTTCCACCTGATACGTGACGGTCTGCGGGCCTTCACCCTGCCAGGCGTATTCGGTGGCGTCTGCCTGAGCATTGGCAATGACATTCTTTGTCCCCTGCGGAAGGCCCATGTTCATCACCGCGTCATACTGCTCGTCATACAATTTTACATTCGCGGTGAAGATAATCTGGATAATGCCTGCCAGTAAAGCGGGGTCACGCATAATAACCGCATCCAGCACTCCCGGCGCCAGCGGGGTAGCGCTCATCAGGATGTTTTTCAGAATGCCGGGCGGCAACGGCGGATCGTGGTTGATCAGGGCGATCAGATAATCCTGGGTGATGCAGTTGAACGCGCCTAAACCCCCGCCGGTGCCTTCCGCGCCGCCCCCTTCATCTTCATCCAGATCACAGGCATCGCCGATGCCGTCGCCGTCGCTGTCCAGCTGGTCGGGATTTTCCACATCCGGGCAGTTATCCAGTTCATTGTCGACTCCATCGTCATCTTCATCTTCCCCGGCCGGCAGTTCCGGTTCACTGCCTGGCCCTTCAAAAAAGATGTCCCCGTCGCATTCATCGCCGATGCCGTCGCCGTCGTAATCTTCCTGGAAAGGATTATAGACCAATACACAGTTATCCATCTCATCGCAGATGCCATCCAGGTCCGCGTCGCCGCAGCACTGGGGATGGCGGGGGTATTTGTCTTTATAGTCCGGGCACCCGTCATCATCAAAATCCCCGTTTTCCAGGTTGGCGGACATGATGTATTCCTGCGGGGCGCTGTATTGTTCCGTACCGGTGACAGTCATGTGCGCAGTGGTTCCCAGGATGATTTCGGGGTCATTGAGGTTATCGGTGATGCGCTGGAAGTAAAGGCTTTCCACATGCAGATCATCCGAGGACAGGGATGATTTTACCCCGTCCTCCGTGATGTCCACGGACTGGTCCTCTAAATTCGCTTCGATCACCGCCACGGAATCGTCCGGCATGACCAGTGTCAGTTTGCCTTCCGCGTTGTTCAGAGCAGAATTGGCGGTATCGACTTTTTTGGCGCCGGCGATCAGGTCATAGATCCGCTCGACAACAAACTGGCTGTCCACATTCGCCTGCAGTTCGCTTTGATGCCGCTGGTCGGAACGGATGGCGTTGACGGACACGGCCAGCAACACCGGTGTTAAAACCAAAAACACCGCGATATAAAGGAGGAGTTCAATAAACGTCGCCCCCCTCCGATCTTTTAAATAATTTTTAAAATAAGTCATCATGGTTCTTTTTTTAAAGGTTAAATAACTGCCTGAATCTCCCCCTGGATCAATAGGTGAAGACCCGTTGCCAATTGCTCACATAAAGCGTGTGGGTCAGAAGGTCCAGCGGAAGGTAATCCGGAGCCCATACCACACTCATATCGATCCGTTTAGTATACGGATCTTCATAAAACGCGCCCGTATCCCCGTCAAAATACAAGTCATCGGTATCCGTATGGCGTTTGGCGTCAGAGACCACGACACGCCGTTCAAAAATATCCATGTCTGAAAGGTCGCTTTTTACCAGCCACGAGCCGGTACCGGGATTACGGATCAGGAAAAACGTCCCGTTCACCAGCCAATCAAATTCCAGGTTCCGCATATACCGAAGGATGTCCGCGCTTTCACTGGAGGTGACCGCGGCCTGGTGCTGGATGTAAGACTGCCCTGTGATCTTGCGGGCGCCCACAAAAATCGCCAAAGATGTGGGAATCAGAATCAGAAACAAGACTGTGACGATAATGAGCTCTACCATGCTCAGGCCTTTCTGATCTTTAAGACGATGATGGACTGTATTTTTATTTTTAATCGACAACCCCCTGGGAATTAATGGTAAACGTATAACTGTAAATGTCGTTTCCGACGGTAAAACTTCCGACATTATCGGTTTTACCAGTCTGGTTCTTAAATATTATATCATTAGTCGTACCGATATTGGGAGCCAAATTCAGATCTGTGATACCGATCTGGCGGAGTTCCAGGACGATATTTCCCGGATCCCCCGGTGTATAGGTGTTTTTAAAAGTGATCAGACGTCCGGTCGGCACATCCAGGCGCACGCCGTAATCGGACTGATCCGGGTTTTTCAGAGCCCGGAACCGGGCCTGTTTCATATGGGTCATGGCATTGGAAACATCGATATTGATAAGAGAAAACTGGTAGTACTTAAAATAAGCCCCTACCCCGACCCCGGCGAGCAGGAGGAAAATCGCCATGGTGAGCATCACTTCTGTAAAAGAAAATCCTGCGTTTTTTGTTTTTTGAATCACTGATTTTTGTTTTTAGACTATGACTATTCTAATACAACTTTAAAAAAATCAAAACGTTAAAAACATTTTACTCCGCTTGTTTTACTGACCGACATTAGAGATAAGCTGATAGATCGGGCCGATGACCGTCACGACCAGACCGGCGACCATCAGGCCCAGCAGCACCATGATTACGGGTTCAATGATGGTAGTGATGTTTTTAACGTCATTGTCCACCAGGCCCTTATAGTATTTTTTCATATAGTCAATCACGTGCGGCAATTTGCCGGTGCGCTCCCCTACCCGGAAAAGCTTAACGAACATGGGAGGGAAATAAGAGTCTTCCGGAAAGCTCTGGGAAAGCGCGGCGCCTTTCTTGATCTTTTCAATCATGTAATCGATGTCACTGCGGAAGACTTTGTTTTTGATGACGGTCGAGGTGATCTCCAGACAGCGGACAATGGTGATGCCGCTCGCGAACAGAGTGCCGAAATGCTGGCTGACCTGCGCCGTATTGTAGTTCCGCACAATATAGCCGACCAACGGGGCTTTTATGTAGATTCTGTCGCGCCATTTCTGAACCGCCGGATTCCGGAACAGGACATAGATTAAAGCCCCGATGCCGAAAATCGCGCCAGCGATGATCAGCAGATGGTTATTGATAAAATTCGTGACACTGATCGTGATCTGCGTGGCCAGCGGAATATCCGCGCCCAGGCTGTTGAAAATGGTCAGGATCCGGGGCATCACAAACAGCACCAGGATGATGATAAAGGTGAGCATGACCCCCAGGATGATCTTCGGGTAGATCAGGGCGCCTTTTACCTTCCGGCGGAACTCCTCGCTGTCTTCCAGATGGTCGGCCAGATCCACCATGGTCTGCGCGAGCGTTCCGGATTTTTCACCGACCTGTATGATATTGGTGTATATAGGAGGGAATATTTTAGGGAAGCGCCTCATGGCATTGGAAAGCGACTGGCCGTTGTTCAGGCTCTCGATGACGCTTTCCAGGCGGTTTCGGAAGACTTTGTTCCGGGTCTGATCCTTTAAAAACAGGATGGCCTCGAAGATCGTGACGCCGGCGCCCAGCATCACTGCCAGATGCCGCGTGAATTCCACCACTTCTTTAGACGACACCGTGCCGATCGCGCTCAGGCGCTCGAGCAGGCTTTTTTTTCGCTTCTTTGATTTTTTGTCGTCCTTCTTTTTTTTGCCGGTCGGTTTTCCCGAAGACGATCCTTTCCTGAAAAAATCCATCATCGAGGAGGTTTTGGTTTCCGTTTCCGGCGTTTTTTCCGCGGCCGGAGCCTGAGACAGTTCCTGGGATCTGTCTGTTAAATCTGCCTGTCCGGCAGGCGGATCTGCCTGGTCGGCAGGCAGGGCTGACGCCGGCGTCGCCCCTTCCGCTGTATCGGCCTGGGCAACGACGGAAGAGGCGAATTTGTCTTCCTGCTTTTTGGTCTCCTGCGTTTCCTGTGTTTCTTTCAGGGAAATGGTGGGCATAAATTGCTAATGGATTTCTTATGGACTGCTAATGGATTGCTGATTATTTTTAGTGCGCGTTAGTACGCGTGTACGCGGCCCTATCGGGCCTACGCAGGTGCGCACATGCGTACATTGCGTACATTGCGCACATGCGTACATTGCGCACATGCGTACTGCTGTTGATTAGATATCAATCAGATGTCAGGTGTCAGATGTCAGATGTCAGCTGTCAGATGTCAGGTGTCAGGTGTCAGATGTCAGCTGTCAGATGTCAGCTGTCAATTAGGCATTAGGTTTTAATCACACGAATCACTTCTTCGAGCGAGGTGATACCGGAGAGGGCTTTTTCGATGCCGTTTTCCAGCATGGTGGTCATGCCGTTCCGGATGGCGGCGTCTTCGATTTCGTCCGCACTGCCTTCCTGAAGGATGGCCTTTTTGATATCCTCCGTCATTTCCAGCACTTCATACAGGCCGATCCGGCCCTTATAGCCCGTATGACCGCAGGCCGGACATCCCTGCCCTTTATAAAAAACAAATTCATCTTTGAATTCAAGCTGTTCGATTTCTTCAGGGGAATAATGTTTGGAGGCGATTTTTTTAACGATCTCCACCAGATTTTTGGTGTTATACACCAATCCCAGTGTTTCTGCGGAATATACATGGCCCTGAAGGCAATGCGGGCAGAGCTGGCGCACCAGGCGCTGGGCGATCAAAGAATTTATTGCGGCTGTCAAAAGAAAAGGTTCAACACCCATTTCTACAAGTCGCGGAATGCCTATGGCCGCACTATTCGCATGCAGGGTGGAAAACACCATATGACCGGTCATGGCGGATTCGACGGCGATCTGCGCGGTCTCCTGGTCACGGATCTCTCCTACTAATATACTGTCAGGATCCTGACGAAGCAGGGAGCGCAGTCCATTGGCAAACGTCAGGTTGGTGGCATGGTTCACCTGCACCTGGTTGATGCCTTCGATGCCGTATTCTATAGGGTCTTCGATGGTCGCGATATTGATCTCCTCGGAATTCATCAGTTTGATAATATTATACAGCGTGGTGGTCTTCCCGCTGCCGGTCGGCCCGGTGACGATCATCATGCCGTAAGGCTTGGTGGAATTCAGGATGACTTTTTTATAATCCTCCTCGTTCAGTCCGGAATCGATCAGATTGACGGATTCCTCCAGTTCGACCAGAATACGCATTACGATCTTTTCCCCGAAATGCGTGGGTAAAATGGATACGCGGAATGCCACAACATCGTCATCCAGATCCAGGGAAATGCGGCCGTCCTGCGCCGCCCGGGTTTCATCGATGCGGAGCCCTGCTAATATCTTACAGCGCGTGACCAGCGGCTCATGGATGATCTTGGGAAAACTGACGACCTTGTGCAGTACTCCGTCGATGCGGTAACGGACGACCGTATGGGTCTTGGTCGCTTCGATATGGATATCCGATGCGTGGTGACGGTGGGCGTGTGTCAGGATTGCCTCGAAGATCTCGACAATGGGAATCTCCTCTTCAAATGTCTCGCTTTCGATCTCTTTTTCATCTTCGCCGGGTTTTACATAGCGCAGGTCAGCCGGCAGCATGTTTAAAAAGATATTCTTAAGCTCCCGGTTGTATTTCCCGATGATGTTTTTGATGCTGGAAAAGGTCGTGTAATAGACCTCGGCCTCCCGCCCGGTCTTTTTTTCAAGATCATGGATCATTTCCAGGTCAAAAGGATTGACCGTGGCGATTTTGATCTTGTTCTCGTGTTCATCGATCCCGAACGTGATAATGCCCTGCTTTAAGGCGATGTTTTCCGGGACGATTTCTAAGACCTCATTGGGAATCTGGACTTTTGACAGATTGATATAGGGATACCCGATGATATCGGCGACCAGCCGGCCGAGTTCCTCATCTGACAGGACGTGTTTCCGTGCCACCAAATCGTACAGCGGGACATCGCTTGCTTTAGCCTCTTCATTCAGCGCTTCGATTGCGGATTTATCGACCTTTTTGGCTTTAAGCCCTTCGATGAGTTTTTGGGAATCGATCTTCATAGGATCTCGTTTGATTTTTAAGAATCTATTAAACGTTTGTTTTTTCTTTTTTTGTTTCTTTGTTTGCCTCCTCTTCCGATGCAGAAGTATCGGACGGTGACAAGGAGGCCTGTTCTTGGCTCGGAGATTCTGTGGCTTTTTTTAATCCGGTCTGTTTAGTCGCCCTAAAAATCTTCTGTCCGCAGTTATTGCAGAAATGCGACCCCTGTGGGAGGATTGCATGACAACGCGGACACTGGATGACTTTTTGGCTGGCCTGTGATTCCGCGGAAGACAGGGATTTCACCTGGCTCTGAAGTTCCATCAGGACCTTATCGAGCTCCGCTTTGTGGCCGGAATGGCTGACGATCATCTGGATCAGGTCCTCCATCTTCATCAGCTGTTTCAGAAAAATATTATCGACTTTATACGAGGCCATCTTCGCCAGATCCTGAGGGCCTTTCAGGCGGGAATAGATGATGACCGGGATATTGCTGTATTCCTTTTTGAGTGCGCTCAGCACATAATAACCGTTGATAATCGGTAAAATGACTTCCAGGACCACCAAATCGATCTTTTTTTCCGCTAATTTTTTAAGCGCCTCTTTAGCATTCTGAGCGAACACGAATTCCAACCCGTAGTTTTCCCTGATCTCATGATGTTCCAGATAATCTTTTATATCATGGATAAGTGTTTTGTCGCTGTCGACCAGCAGAACAGTCCGTTGTTTTGAGGTGGTTTTTACTTTTTCCATTTGAGTTAAAAGTTGAGAGTTGAAAGTTGAAAATCCAGAACGATGGATTTTCAACTAAATTAATATTCCATAAACACGTCGATGAGTTCACGATTGGTCGCAAAGGCCATGGCGTTTTCTTTAGAAATCTGTTTGTCCTTCACGAGACTGGCCAGACACTGCTCCAGCCGGATGACCCCTGTGTCTTCCCCGGTCTGCAACGCGTTGTAGATCTGTTCGCTTTTTTCGCTCCGAATGATGTTCCGCACCGCGTCGGTCACCATCATCTGTTCGTAGGCGAATTTCAGCTCGCCGTCCTCGCCGGGCACCAGACGCTGAGACACCACGCCGGTTAAAGTGCTGGACAGCTGAATGCGGATCTGTTTCTGTTTTTCTTCCGGAAACACATCGATGATGCGGTCGATGGTCTGGACGGAATTGTTCGTATGCAAGGTGGAAAGGACCAGATGGCCGGTCTCGGCCAAAGTGATCGCCGCCTGGATGGTCTCATGGTCGCGCATCTCCCCGATAAGGATCACATCCGGATCCTGACGCATGGAAGCGCGCAGGGCGTTTTCGAAAGAAGACGCATGTGTGCCGATCTCGCGCTGTTCAATAACGGACTTGTCGTTCCGGATGATGTACTCGATGGGATCTTCAATCGTGATGACATGATTTTCACGGTTCTGGTTGATGTGGTTAAGGATGGCGGCCAGGCTGGTGGATTTGCCATGACCGGTCGGCCCCACGACCAGAAAAAATCCCTGCCGGTAATCTTCCGCGATTTCCCGGAAAACCGATGGCAGACCCAGCTGTTCAAAGCTAAGGATCCGGTTGCGGATCAGGCGCAGGCTCATAGAAAGCCCCCCTTGCTGGCGGTAGACATTGCCGCGGAAGCGATAATCGTTCCCATAACCGAAGGCAAAATCCGTATTCCCGTGCTTCAGGTAATATTCATACTGGTTTTCATTCATGTACTGCTTGAATTCCGCCGTCTCTTCCTTCAGCTGGAACGGTTCGGCGTCTTCCACCAGAAACAGACTGCCGGACACGCGTAAAACCGGTTTTTTTCCTGTCTGGAAATGGATGTCCGATGCGTTTCGGTTGACGGCCAGATCTAAAATTTTAGTGAATTGTGTGTTCATGCTTTTTGCTTTTATTTTTTTGCAATCTGAATATTATAGCATGTTATCTCTGAAAATTCAAGACTTTTCGTCTCGCAGAAAGTTAAAAAGTAATGCCATTAGTGATGTACAGGTGCCGTCTGAGGACAGTAGAGGCAATTGAAAAATTAAAAAATTAATGCGTTAAGCGATTCTCATACATCGCCTTACAAACAGCAATTAAATTTTTCTGCAATTTTTTCAGTTTTTTCAATTTTTTAATCATAAAAATTGCGCCGGGTCTTAAAAGACGCTAAAATATTCCTGTTTACTAGACAAAAATCAAATGAAAAAAATCATTGCCGTCATCGTTGTTTTGGGAGGAGCGCTTATTCTGGGGACCGTGGTTTTTTTAATGCCTGATCCAGAGACGCACGTCACCCAGTCTGTACCGGCCGGAAACGGCGTGGTCAAGATCAAAGACCTGCATCATTCCAACCTCCGCATCGTCCCCGGGCGGACCAGCAAAATCACCATGGATCTTAAGGGGCCGGAAAACGAATTGAGAAAAGTCCGTTTTTTCCGGGTGGGAAGTGATACGGAAATAGAGGTCTCGGAAGACTGGAAGAATGTGAGCGGAACCATCACTGTGCCGGAAGGGACTTGGGTAAATCTGGATGAGACAAACGGCGATGAACCGGATAGCCAGAAACCTTCTGACCCGATACGTGTGGGCGGCGGGTCTTCCATCACGATTGATGATGAAGAGGTGATGGTGACCGGCTCCGGCGGCAGCACGCCTCCATCCCCCGCGCCCACAGATGAAAATGATGCCGGAGGCGCCACCGATGACGGAGGCGGCGAGCCGGATACTGCCTCCGACCCGGCCCCTCCCCCGTTGCCCCCCGCGGATGGAGAAGGTGAAGGAGAAGGCGAAGAAGAAAGCGAAGGGGGATACGAGGGGGGTGATGAAGAAGGCCCGAATGAGCCTGACTCGTTCGAATACACGCCTGATGAGCCGGAGGAGTCTTATACCCATTGCACTATCCGGTTAAAACAGGAGGATCGGAACGACTGCTGTCAGGCTGTGTTCGCGGATGAGCCGCATCCGGACTGCGCATACACCGGTTACTGGCTTTTTAATTACCATTCACGCCTGTGTTATTACCATTGTTTCCATCCCTGCAATCAGGGAACCCAGGAACAGCGGGACCAGTGCTGTGCGGACGAGCATCATTACGACACGACCCCGCCCTGTATCGGGAACTGGGTCTATGATAATACGGTAAACGGCTGTTCTTACGAATGTCTGAATGAAGAAGAATTGGAGGACTATTTCGATGCGGAGGAAGAGCAGTTCACGGATTTTGTCAGCCAGGCCTGCAGTACGCACAGCAATCCGGACCAATGCTGTGATTATAATTTAAAAAACGAACTTTCCATCGGTCCCCGCCCCGGATTCCCGGACTGCATCGGCCAATGGCATTTCAATGAATCCAGCTCCACCTGTGAATTTCAGTGTGCGGATTATGGGGAAATGATCGATATCCTAAATCAGCTAGAAGAATAATAAAACGAATACTATTTTCTAATCCTCATTCAAATACCGGATTAAAAATACGAAATGCAAAATGAATAATAGCTTGCCGGTTCTTTTTTCAGAGGATATAATACCATCGCCTTAGCGGGCTGTTTTTTATTTTCCCTCCCCTATGAAAATCCTGGACGGCAAAGCATTGTCCGAGGAGCTGACAGATTCCGTGGCTGATGAGGCGGCGAAGTGGAAACCCAAGCTGGCGGTGATCCTGGTCGGCGATGACCCCGCGTCTTTGGTATATATAAAAAACAAAAAAAAGGCCTGTGAACGGGCGGGAGTTGCCTATGAGGAGCGCCGTTTCCCCGACACCATCACCCAGGACCAGCTGATCGAAGAAATCGAAAAAATCAATTCAGACGATGAAATTAACGGCCTCATCGTCCAGCTTCCGCTCCCGAACCACATCGAGGTACCGCTTATCATCCGGGCAATCGACCCCCAAAAAGACGTGGATGGCTTTCACGCCTATAATCTGGGAAAGATGTTTTTAAGCCCTGAATTCGAAGACCTTCCGCCCGCCACTCCTTCAGGAATCATGAAACTGCTGGACCATTACGACATCCCCATCCGCGGACAGGAAGTGGTGGTGGTGGGGCATAGCAACCATGTGGGCAAACCGATCAGCACCATGCTTTTAAACCGCAATGCCACCGTTACCACCTGCCACATCCACACCAAAGACCTTAAAAGCCACACCCGGCGAGCGGATATTCTCATCGTAGCAGTGGGCAAGGCAGGGCTGATTACCGCGGACATGGTGCAAGACGGCGTGGTGGTGGTGGACGTAGGTATCAACCGGACGGATGACGGTAAGCTGTGCGGGGATGTAGATTTCAAGAATGTGAGCAAAAAAGCCAGTTACATCACCCCGGTTCCCGGCGGTGTCGGCCCGATGACTGTAGCTGCCCTGATACTCAATACCGTTCATGCCGCCAAACGCCAAAGTGACAGCTGACATCTGACACCTGTCAATTGTAAAAATTTTTATCCCATAAAAATTTTAATATGTGCGGAATCCTCGGAATTGTCCGAAACACCCCGGCTATCCAAGACCTTTACGACGGTCTGATCGTTCTTCAGCATCGCGGCCAGGACGCCGCGGGCATCGCCACGTTCAATGGCCAGCAGATCCATCTGAAAAAAGGGAACGGACTGGTACGGGATGTCTTCCGCACCAAAAACATCCTGCGCCTTAAAGGGACGATGGGCATCGGGCACGTGCGTTATCCCACGGCCGGATGCAGCAGCGCCGAAGAAGCCCAGCCCTTTTACGTGAACGCTCCATTCGGCATCGCCCTGGCGCACAACGGGAACCTGACCAATTACGAAAAACTCAAAAAAGAGGTGCATGAAAACAACATGCGCCACTTAAACACCACGTCGGATTCGGAAGTGCTCTTAAATATCCTGGCGTTTGAGCTCAGCCAGGAAGTCAAAAAACGATGTGAACTCAAGCCCAGCCAGGTTTTCAGCGCCATGAAACGGGTTTTTAAGCGGGCAGAAGGCGGTTACAGCGTTGTTTCCCTGATTGTGGACCATGGAATCGTGGCATTCCGCGACCCAAACGGCATCCGTCCGCTGGTCATCGGCACCCGGCAGAACGGAGGGAAGACCGAGTACGCCATCGCGTCCGAAAGCGTGGCTGTCCAGACACTTGGCTTTAAGATATTAAGGGATGTCACGCCGGGGGAGGCCGTTTATATCGACAAAAACCATACACTCCACACCAAACAATGCATGAAAGCCGTTCCTCGGCCCTGTATTTTTGAGCATGTGTACCTGGCCCGGCCGGACAGCATGATCGACGGCATCAGCGTGTACAAGACCCGACTGAGGATGGGCCAGTATCTGGCCAAACAGATCAAAAAAGACAAACTGGACATCGATGTGGTCATCCCGGTGCCGGAGACCTCGCGCCATATTGCCATTACGCTGGCTTCTGAACTGAAGGTGAAATACCGTGAAGGCTTTATGAAAAACCGCTACATCGGACGCACCTTTATCATGCCCAACCAGGCCGTGCGTAAAAAATCCATCCGCTACAAACTCAATCCTATCCACCTGGAATTCCGGAACAAAAATGTGCTGCTGGTGGACGACAGCATCGTGCGCGGGAACACTTCAAAGCAAATCGTTGAGATGGTGCGGGAGGCGGGTGCGAAAAAAGTCTATTTTGCCTCAGCCGCGCCGCCGCTCATCAATCCCTGTGTGTACGGCATCGATATGCCGTCCCGGAAGGATTTTATCGCCAATAAACTGAAATACGACGAAATCCGCAAAATGATCGACGCGGACAAACTTTATTACCAAAAATACGAGGACCTGGAACGGGCCGCGCATGTGGGGAATCCGAAGATTAAAAAATTCTGCTGGGCCTGCATGGGCGGTGAGTATCCGGCCGGTAAGATCACGGAAGAGGTTCTGAAACGGGTGGAACAACAGCGCACTCCGTATGAAACGCCGGATGAGGATCAATTGACGCTTCTATAACGAGATGACGAAATAACGATATGACTTTTTTATTAGCTTATTTTGTCATTTCGTCACTTCGTTATTTCGTTATTTAATTTTATGAAGATCAGTTTAAGAATGACGGGGTGTAAGAACAACCGATACGAACTGGATCAGGTGATTTTGTGGTGCGCGCAAAACAGCGTGGAACTCACCACCGATGACCGGGAAGCGGATTTTTGTGTGATCAACACCTGCACCGTTACCCATGTAGCGGATAAAAAATCCCGCCAGCTCATACGCAAAACCAAGCACGCCAATCCGGTGCTGAAAACCATTGTTTTCGGGTGCGCGGCGCGAATGCAGAAGGAAACTTTTTCAAAAATCAAAGAGGTTGATTATCTGGTACCGGATTTCAAGAAGGTTTTGGCATTGTTGGATAAAAAGATAAAAACGGTTAATTCCCGAAGGCACACAAACGCTTGTCCGCCTTCGGGAATACGTTCCCGCGCACTTGTACAAATACAGGACGGGTGTGAAAATTTCTGCGCCTACTGCATCATCGCGCGGGCACGGGGGCGGTCCAGGAACCGGCCGGCTGATGAGATCATTGACGAAATCGGCCGGCACATTGAAAGCGGATTTAATGAGGTAATACTCACCGGCATCAACATCGGGGCGTACGGGGCCAGCCGAACGACCAAGCCGGAAGAAAGCCGGTTCGCTGAACTGCTGACGGATATTCTGAATAAAACAGATATCCAGCGCATCCGCTTAAGCTCACTCGGGCCCCAATACTTGAATGAAAAACTTTTTGCTGTGCTTAAAAATCCCCGAATCTGCCGGCACATCCACCTGTCCATCCAGTCCGGTTCGGACACGGTGCTTGAGCGGATGAATCGCCATTATACAGTTGCGGATATTGAAAAAATTATCAGACGTTTAAAAAAAGATATTCCGGGAATCGCCATTACCACCGATATCATCGTCGGTTTCCCCGAAGAAACGGATGCCGAGTTCAAAGAAACGATGGATTTTGTTAAACGAAACCCCTTGGCTAAAGCGCATGTATTCCCCTATTCCATCCGCCCGGACACACTGGCGGCCGCCATGAAACAAGTGCCGGATGCTGTGAAAAAGAAGCGGGCTAAGACCCTCCAGAATCTGGCCGATAAACAGCGCCGTGATTTTATTGAAAATCAGTTAGGCAGAAAAGTATCAGTTTTATGGGAAAAAGAAGATGAAGGGCTGACGGATAATTATATCCGTGTTAAAGGAAAGGGAATTGTGAAAAATATCACAATTTTAAAATTAGCAAATAAGGATATCATTTGTGATTTGTGATTTCTGATTTGCGATTTGCGAATTCAAACAGAAATGACTTCGATCCGCTCATCGATTTTTTTTTGCAACATGTATTTAATAGCCTGCAGAGTGCCGGTCATCGCCATGGGGCAGCCCTGGCACGCGCCGTAGTAACGGATAAACACCTTGTTTTTTTCAACATCCGTGATCTCGATGCCGCCGCCGTGGGATTCAAGCATAGGTAAAACGTCTTTTTCCAGCGCGTTGTGGATTTGTTTGATCTGTTCTTTGATGTCGAGCTTGGTGAAGTCCTTCTTTTTTTTAGAATTTTTCATAATTTCCAATTGAAGGCCCGTTGAGGACCCAGTTGATTGTATATCTGATATTCAGTCGATTGGGCCTTCCATTGGGCCCTCAATGGGGATGGCTATTCGGATGATTCAGGTATCTCGCTCCTCATCTTTCCCTTTATTTTCTGAATTTCATTCAGCAGTTTCACAAAATCCTCTTTGGGCATAACAGAGGTGCCGACAAGGCCGAGTTTTAGGTTGTGCTCTTTCTTTTTCAGCAGACGATTGAGGAGCCAGAACCCGCCGAAAAAATAAAGTAGCATGATGGGCACTACCAGCGGGATGCCGAACAGCTTCAGGTCGATAGTGAGGAAAAAATCATAAAACGCGTGGATGCCCATGGAAAGCACCAGGCCGATGCCGATCATCTCATCGTGGTACACATGCGATCTTTTCAAATGCAGGACTTTTTTAAAAAACTGAAGGACAGGATGGCGCTTTTGTTTCATATGCTGGATCTTAAGCATGGGGGAAGCAAAAAAGGCCATGCCGTAATAATAGCCCAGCAGGCCGGAACATAGTATGTGGACCATGGTCACGATCGTGACGCGCATCACGGCAAAAGTGAAAAAATTGCCCGCGCTGATCTGCCCCCAGTGCTGACTGAAATACATCATGTTCTCTAAAAAAGCGAATCCCAATGCGCTGATAATCGCCAGTTCGATGACATCGTCGATGGATTTGAAAAAACGGTGGTTGATAAGCCGCATAATCCAGAACTTACCGTACTCTTCAATTACTCCCACCCCCACGAAACTGAGAAAAAGCGCCAGCACAGGCCGATGGCTGAGCAGGGTCTTGATGTTTTCAGCAAAATCGGTGGGCTGAACGTGGAAAAAAATCAGGTTGATGGTCTGGTCCCAGTAGCCTTGGTAGATCAGAATCAGACGCGCGGCCAGCATACCCCCGATAAACGTCAGGGCAACCAGCCATTTATTTTCATGATGCCTGCGCAAAAACAAATACAGCCAAAGAAGCGCGGGGATAATGGCAAGCAGGAAGATGATGGTCGGTTTTAAAAATTCCATTTGGTTTTTAAATTGCCCCTATTATACAACAGAAATATAAATCACCAAGGCCCTATATGGCCCTCATCATCACACAGGCCATTGTCAGAGTATTCGGGAGTTTCTTTAAACACTTCTAACTGCCTGCGTATGGCATTGATCAGACAGATAGCGTCTTGGCGTATGCATTCAGGCAGGCTGTTTAACTCCTTTTCCTGCTCCTCTGGATACCGTGCGACCCTGCTGCACGCTTCTTCCAGCCGATCCCGCAATACGGTAGCCAGTTCAATACCCTGCTCTGTTTCAATTTTCAATCCTTTGACGATATGACCGCTCAAACGATCCAGGGTAGACCTGGTAAGCCTGTTGGGGGGACGAAAATCAAAAGGTTTTTTGGAATCCGGATAATCTTCGCCTAATGCGGAATACTTCATGATAAAAATGATCAGTATTTGTTTATACTAAATTTTCCGTAAAAAAGAAAGTTCAAAGCGCGGTCTTGGCGATATAATGGCATCCTAAGCTGGTGTCGCGCGCCAGGGCGACCTGGATCATTTTGTAACAGACCACCTGGCGATGCTGGATGCGGTAATCCCGTGCCGGGATCTCTGTGATCTCCCTCAGGGCGGTCTTTAGCCCCTCCGGCGTCCGCACGATTCCCACCCGCTCCCACATGACCTGGCCAATGCGTTTGGCGTAGGCTTTTATCTGGGCCATCGGCTCCCTGGCGATTTTGGGAGGCGTGAGGGGAATGGTTTCATCGATTGGTTTTTTGTCATCGAGAGGCTTGCTTTTTTCGATTGCCTCGGCAATGGCGCGGCCGAATACCAGTCCTTCCAAAAGCGCGTTACTGGCCAGGCGGTTAGCGCCGTGCACATGACTGCAGGCCACTTCGCCGACGGCAAAAAGCCCCGGCAACTCTGTGGCGCCATGCAGATCGACCGGAATACCGCCGCAGGAAAAATGTGCGACTGGCGTAATAGGAATGCGCTGTTTGAATGGATTATAACCGTATTGTTTCAGACGTTTGAGGATGTTGGGGAAATTCTGTTTAAATTCTTTTTTATCCAGATAACGCATATCCAGATACACCGGTCCGTTCATCATCTCAAAATGGATAGCGCGGGTCACGATATCCCGCGGAGCCAGCTCCGCCTGCGGGTCGTATTCATCCAGGAAAGCTTTCCCCTCATGGCCCACCACCCTTGCCCCGAACCCGCGCAGGGTCTCAGATAATAAAAAATGCCGGCCGTTATCAGGTTCGGCAAATGCCGTAGGATGGAACTGGACAAATTCCAGGTCTTCCAATTCCAACCCCGCATTGACGGCCAGTGCCAGCCCGTCCCCGGCCGATGCCCGGGTATTACTGGTCTTGGCAAACAACTGGCCCAGCCCGCCCGTTGCCAGAACCGTGTGTTTTGCCAGAAAAGGTTCTATGGTGTCACTTTCTTTTTTGCGTATAAACACGCCGCGGCAGCTGTTCTGGTGGGTGATGAGTTCCACGGCTTCCGCGTCTTCTTCCACGGAGATGTTTTTGGATTTCTGCACCGCTTTCACCAGATGGTCCAGCACGTCCTGGCCGGTGAAATCACTGGTCCGCCAGATGCGGGCCACTGAATGTCCGCCTTCCATGGCAGGCTCTTTTTTAAACTTTACTCCCAGCTTCTCCAGAAACCGGATAGCTTTCGGGGCACCTTCTACCAAATGGCGCACTGCGTCGCGGTCGTTGTGGTGCGCGCCGGCCTTCATGGTGTCGTCGATGTGTTTTTTAAACCGGTCTTCCTTGGTCATCACCGCCGCGATGCCCCCCTGCGCCCAATAGGTGTTGGATTGTTTGAGCTTGCCTTTGGTAAGCACTGTGACGTGCCCTGCATCTTTCAGGTGATAGGCGGTGGTCAGGCCGGCGACTCCGGCGCCGATGATGAGGTAATCGGTTTTTTTCATGCGGATGTATTATAGCAAGAGTCAGTACTTATTAACAAATGAACAGCTGTTACCTGACAGCTGACGCCTGACGCCTGACAACTGACACCTGACATCTGACATCTGACGCCTGACAGCTGACAGCTGATTGATATTCATAAGCAATCAATTGGCAATCAATCAGAGGCCAATCAGGATAATGGTAATTGGGAATGCGCTTCCACCTTCCTGAAATCCCCCTCTTTTTGCGGACAGAAATACGCGGCGCCGGCCACCATGGCGGCGTTATCGGTGCAGTAAACCAGTTTTTCCGGATAAATAAGGGGGATTTTTCCCTTCAATTTATCCGACACGGTCTGGCGGAGGCACTGATTGGCGGACACCCCGCCGGCTAAATGGACTTCTTTCACGTCAAATTCCTCAGCTGCGGCAACCAGTTTTTCCGACAAAACATCAGTCACAGCGGCCTGAAAACTGGCGGCTACATCTTCGATGATTTGAGATTTGTGATCTTCTCGCCCTTGTGGCGACTTTGAGATTTGTGATTTTTCAACCGCTTGTCTAACAGCGGTTTTCAGGCCGGAGAATGAAAAATTGAAACGGTTTTCTCTGCTCAGCATCGGGCGGGGGAAAGCGATGGCTTTTGGATCGCCTTTTTTCGCGGCTTCGGCAACCGCCGGACCCCCCGGAAAACCGAGGCCGAGCAGGCGCGCCACTTTATCAAACGCTTCACCCGCCGCGTCATCCAGTGTCTCTCCGATGACCTCAAACTGATAATGGCCTTTCATCAAAACCAGTTCATTATGCCCTCCTGATACAGTCAAAACGAGTATAGGAAACTGAGAACTATCCCTGCGCTCCAGAAAATTGGCATAAATATGAGCGACGATATGATGAATGGGGATGAGCGGTTTTTTGTATATATAGGATAAAGCCTGCGCTGTATTAATGCCCACTAAAAGCGAGGCGATTAGCCCCGGCGCGTGAGTCACGGCGACAGCGTCGATGCTATCCCAGCCGACGTCGGCTTCTTCCATCGCCTGGTCGATGACCGGGGTGATCTGACGGATGTGTTCGCGTGCCGCCACTTCGGGAACCACTCCGCCGGTTTTGGCGTGCAGGTCAACGGATGAGGCGATTATATTGCTGAGTACTTTTACGCCGTCTTCAACCACCGCGGCCGCGGTCTCATCGCACGATGTTTCGATTCCTAAAATATTCATGCTTTATCTTGTACAAGGACGTCTTTGATTGTAAATTGAAAATTGAAAATTGAAAATTGTAAATTGAAAATTGTAAATTGATAAACCCTGTTGCCTTCACCATCGGTCCGCTGTCCGTCCGCTGGTATGGTATCAGTTACGGGGCCGCCCTGCTCATCGGCGTATGGATCCTGACGGCGCTGAATAAAAAACAGCACGTGTTCAAAGACAGCAATCAGCTTTTTGATTTCGCATTCTGGGTCTTTCTGCTGGGGGTGATTGCGGGAGGCCGGCTGGGGTATGTGCTGTTTTACAACCTGCCTTATTACCTGGCCCATCCGGCCAAGGTTCCGGCGGTGTGGGACGGGGGCATGAGTTTCCATGGCGGGCTGATCGCCTCGCTGATCGTGGGTTATTTTTTCTGCAAAAAACAAAAAATCCGTTTCCCGGATGTGGCGGACCTGGCGGTCATCCCGGGGGCGCTGGCATTACTGTTCACCCGACTGGCCAACTTCATCAACCATGAACTGGTCGGTCGGCCCATTAAAAACGCCGACTGGAACTGGCTGGGGGTGGATTTCGGCGACGGGATCCTGCGGTATCCCTCCCAATTGTTCCAGTCCGCTTCCGCGCTCATCCTGTTCCTGATACTGCTTTTTATCTTCAGCCATAAGCCAAAAAGAGGCGCCCTGCTTTTCAGTTATCTAATGCTGTACGGCCTGTTCCGGACGATCACAGAATACTGGCGCGCGCCGGACCCTCAGATCGGGCTGATCTGGCAGTTTTTTACCCTTGGTCAGCTATTCAGTTTTGCCATGTTTCTGGCGGGCTGTATCGGCCTGGCCACCCTGAAGCACCGTCATTAACCGCTCCCGTTCTTTTCTGGCGCGGGCATCTTCCGCGATCCTGCTGAGAATCACCTGCAGGCCTTCCGCAGTTGGCACTGGACCCCCCTCTTCGCGTTCCACCAAAAATTCTTCGCAACCCGGAACAGTGCGGTACTTTTTTAGCGTCTCCTGCCTAAAAGGCTTTGGATCAGCACCGATGGCGTTAAGGCAAACATGGGCGTTTTCGGATAAGGTCATATTTCATTAGGTTAAATGGAGGTTTATTTTAATTATCTTTTTAAATTTGTCAATTTGCTAAATATTAATTAATATGTTATAATGTAATTATAAAAATAAATTATCGCCATGGCAGACCCTAAAAAAACCAATACTCCTGAACTCACCGCTCCGCCGGACGAACCGGAACTTCCGGCTCCGCCGGAAGCCGCGGAAAAGGCATTGCCATCCGCGGAGCACCTAAAACTTGTCCGCGGAAAAGCAAAACAAATCCTTAAAGGCAACCCGGCTTAACGGCGGCGGTATTCATCAATCGTATCCTTAACCTGAAGGTTCGGGATGCCCAGCCGCAGACAACGGTCCCGCTGGCTTTCGACCATGGGGTGGAGCGCCGTTCCGATAAGGATCGAACCGAAATCCTCGATAAGCCCCTGGAGCACTTTACGCAGATCCAGCAAAGCTTTTTCCCTGGGGTCCAGCCCTTGTAGAGGAAAGATATCGGTGTTTTCTAAAGCAAGAGACATTTTTTGTTTTGTTAAAGATTAATGAATTCCATTCCCATTATTAACTTTGGGGAAAGCCTTCATCTTACAGGCCTTCATGATTTCTTCGTCGGTTATATCCCTTTCCTCTTCCGGTTCCGGGGACGGGACGGTGCGGCGCGACCGGATATAGTGGTTATAACCGTCAGCGATCGACACCTTGACATTCCTGCGGCGGGGGATGCCTTCGTAATGGGCATGGGGATGCATGGTCTCAGAGATGCTGGATCGATGGAGCCGGACGATTTCGTAAACCGGCCAGGCATCCGGAAGGCGCACGTAATAATCGACATATTGTTTATCCCCGAAGCACTGGAATTCATAATCTTTTTCCCCTTCCAGCCCATCTCCGCTGATAACCATATTGAATTTATGGAATCGTAACGACGGATTGTCACCATCATTTCCTCCCGCGCCATTTTTCACTTTATCAATCCGGGTTTCGATATGCTGTTCGGTTTCCGGATGGGGCGCGCTGGTCACATCGATCAAATGCTGGCGGATCCGCTCATGGTCGCCCGAGTGGGGGTTGACCGGAATCATGCGGACGCCCGAATGGTCGCGCGCCAGATCTTCTAAGGGGCGGTCCGGCTGCCGCATCGATTTGAGCAAAACAGCCTTGAGCGGCTTGACGCGCAAATGGAACATGGCGTACGCGTCGAATTCAGACCCGTCTTTCCGTTTTACTTTCATCAAACGGCAGTCCATGGGTTCGATCAGCTGGTTGTCCGCCAGTGCTTCGGGGGAGTTATCCAGAAATTCGCAGGAAGTGCAGCGATTATCCTCCTGCATATCATGACTGCTCAGGAGCCATTTTTTTTCAATCCCTCCTGAAAATAACCCCCTGTCTTCCCATAAATCGATTAAGAATTCCATATCTTTCCGGCGGGGCTCCAGGCTTTTGTCGATCTCCGCCAGTTTTAGGATCATCTCCAGTTTCCGTTTCGCCTCATAGCGGACCTGCCGGTCAGGCCGTTTCTTTTCATCGCAGGCCATTAAAAGCAGTTTGCCCAGATTGTTGGTGGCAATCACCTCGTTGCGCATGGCGGTTACCAATCCATAGCCGGGCATGGTCCTGTCAGCGACTTCTTCCACTACCTGGTCCGCCAGATTACCGTAAGCCGTGATGCGGTCCTGCATCTTCTCCATGGTCATCCCGTCACCGAATAATTGTTTTAAAATCCGCTCATTGGTCGCCGCGACCCATCCGCGGTCCATGGAAGCACCATTGAGGTCTTCAAGACTTTCTGCCTGAGTCACTTCCAGAATCTGGTCCCGGATCTCCCACATCATCTCGTACTGCTCGGGGTGTTCATTCTTTAAATACTCGACATATTCTTTGTCTTTCAAAGGCAGCTGGACAGGGAACAGGGTCCCTGCTTCGAGGTTGTCGCCTAAGGTGGGAAAATTTTTCTTGAATTTAAACATGGCGAGGCGGAGGGTAATGGACTATTTTGGTTTTAAATTATAACATATTTTAATATTTTGTCAATATATCTTTATCCCTTGTTAAAAAAGAACCTCATTCATATCTGAGGCCCTCTCTCGTCTTCTTATTTTTACATAAAATCAGGCGCCTCAGATATGAGGTTTAATGACCAGAATCCATGTAAAAATATATTTTTGCATTTTGGAGAGGGCTAATACATTTCTATTGTATAAGTTCCTATAGATAAGTCAAGTTTTCTCTGAATAACAAAGTTGAAAAAAAGGCAAAATTTTGGTATAATATAATGATTGTAATTTGTCCTGCTTCGCGGAACGTAACTTGTAATTCAATTCGTAATTGGTAATTTTAAACCGATTTCGCTGAAAAATTACAAATGACGCGGCTCCGCTCTGCGGAGGAACAAATTACAAGTTATCAATTACTCATTAAATTATGTTTAAAAAATTAATCAAATGGTTCGGCCTCCTATTTATCGGCTACCTGATCGGCTCCCTGATCGAAGACCGCTTCATCGAGGGGCATGATCTTTAGATCCAATAATCCATGCTTAAAAAAATCCTCTATTTCGCCGGACTGGGTGTAGCCCTCGCCCTGCTGATGACTTTTTTGGTGCAAAAGGATTTTTTAATGGGCCAGCAAAAGCGGCTCCAAAACCGATTCTATGACTTCAATTCCGCCAGTTCTGAAATTATTATTGTTACCATCGATGAAAAAAGCCTCCGTCCTGAAAATCTGGGAGCGTGGTCGGATTTTTCACGCGAGAACTACGCGAAAGCTATTGAAATCCTGAATAAAGAAGGGGCTGCCGTCATCGGAATCGATGTTACTTTTCCCGACTCTAAAACCGGGGATCCTGTCTTCGCAGAAGCCCTTAAAAACAATCATAATGTGGTGCTTGCCGCCCATTATCATTTTGAAAACGGCCAAACGAAAATTGCCTGGCCAAACGATTCACTGATGACAGCCGACCCGCATCTGGGCTGGATCAATGTTCATCACGATGAGGATGGTTATGTCCGTGAACTGCCCGTCATCAGCACCATTAGCAATAAAACTTCCGAAGCTTTTTCGCTGGTCACTGCTCGCCTGTATTTGAATGAAAAGCCTGCATCTGAGCCAATTGATGGATCCTGGTATGAATTTTCCAACCAGCGGCGCATTCCTATCATGGTCAGAAAAGACACTGAAAAGAATGAAACCGTGTATCACATGTATATAAATTATTTTGCGGAGCCCGGCGGCTACACTCATCTTTCCATGTCAGACCTTCTGAATAAAAAATGGTCACATGCAAATGGTAATCAAATGGATTTTGAAGACAAAATCGTGCTGATCGGTCCGACAGCGACTGACCTGAAAGATGATTTTCTTTCCCCGATCAGTAAAGAAGGCATCCGGATGCAGGGAGTCGAGATCCATGCCAATAGCATACAGACGATTATTTCCGGAAAATTCCTGCGGGATCAATCACGGCTCAGCCTATGGCTGACGCTTTTCGGGCTGATCGCCTTAAACTTATTTCTGTTCGCACGGCTCCGGGTGCGTTACGCCATTCCCGTTCTTCTGGCGGAAATCTTTTTGCTTTTCGTGGCTGGCATTGCCGTTTACGAACATTCGCGCGTCTTTATGGATGTGGTCCATCCGCTGATGGCCGTGGTTTTAACATTTATCGGCGCATTTCTGCTCCGCTACATCCTGGAGCACAAAAAACGGCAGTTTATTGAGGGGGCTTTCGGGCATTATGTGAACAAATCCGTGGTGGAGCAGATCATCAGAGACCCGACAAAACTGGAACTGGGGGGAGCCAAACGCACGGTAACAGTCTTCTTTTCAGACATTGCCGGTTTCACGTCCATTTCGGAAAAAATGGAACCCGGTGAACTGGTGAACTTCCTGAACCGTTATCTGGATGACATGACTGCCATTATTCTGGAACATCATGGAACGCTGGATAAATATGAAGGGGATGCCATCATGGCGTTCTGGGGAGCGCCCATTTCCATGGAAGCACACGCCAAAAACGCCTGCCTGGCTGCCCTGAAAAACCAGGAAAAATTAAGGGATTTCCGGGAAGAATGTCAAAAACAAGGCCTTCCGCCTATCCGTATCCGCATCGGCCTCAACACCGGTGACGTGATCGCCGGTAATATGGGGTCGGAAAAGCGTTTCGATTACACGGTAATGGGTGATACGGTTAATTTAGGTTCCCGCCTGGAGGGGGTTAACAAGCAATATGGAACCGAAATCATTGTTTCAGAATTTACCTATGAGCAGATAAAAGACGATTTTGCCTGCCGTGAGCTGGATCTGATCCGCGTAAAAGGCAAAGAACAGCCGGTGCGTATTTATGAGCTCATCGGAGAAAAAGAAAACGTCCCGCCGGAAAAACTGAAGATCATCAAGACCTTTGAAGAAGCGCTTGCCCTTTACCGTCGGCTCAGCTTTACCGACGCGATGAAAAAATTCGCGGAAAACGAAAGCGATCCTCCATCAAAAGCCTTTGTAAAACGGTGTCAGGCATTCATTGAAAGTCCTCCGCCGGCCACGTGGGACGGGGTGTATACGTTTACGGAGAAATAGTCTTAAGTGTGAACCTTAAGGAATTTTTTCCGCTTTTCTTTTTTGTGTATTTTTTTCTTTTTGCTTTAGTTTTTCTTTTGCCCCTTATAAACTGACCCCCCAATTGAATTGGGGCCCCGCCCGTACCGATACGGTACGTTCGGGCGGGCCACGCGCGGGGGCTATTGGCTTATCCAGTAAACTACAAACGCGACCACCACGATCAAGGCGTTCCGTGCCATCATACTGTAATTGCGTTTATACGATTGTGGTTTTTTGCTGTTCCGGTACATCCAGACGGTGATGTCATACACATAGGTCACCAACACCAGGACCAGGGCAAAATGGATAATCGTCTTGTCGCTGAGAACCTGCATAAACGCCCCGGCGGACGGAAACACCAAATCTCTCATCAGCGTGAGCGATACCAAGCTGATTACCGCCAGATGGGTGAGCTGGTCCAGGAGATAGATCGTGAAATAAGAGGAGGAAGGATTGTGTTTTTCCAGGGTGACTTTGGCCTGGTCGATGATGATGTGGGTCACAAAAATAATCCCGGCAGACAGCCACATCTCCCATCGGCCCCAGAACGGAAACAGAATAAGGGCCGCGAACAGCAAGTGGATTCCGCTGTGCAGAACCACTCCTAAAAACGACCGTTTTTTATATGCCACCAACACCCCCGGCTGCAACGGGTAATCCGCTAAAAAATGTGTGAGGAAAAGATAAGAGATGACGTGCATGGATTTTTAAAAAATGGCATTGGCCCGTTTGACCACCTCGTAACTGACGATCGAGGCGATAGAACTATTGGTTTCAAGCAGGCGTTTAAAATCATCTTTATTCAGCGTGAGCGCTTCCACATCCGTAACGGTTACAATGCGTGCATTTCGGGGTTCATCGGACACCAGCGCCATCTCTCCGAAAAAAGCATTGTCTTCCAATACTGCTAATACCGCATCATCACGGATGACCTGAACCTTGCCCCGCTTGATGATATACATCATGTCTCCGGGGTCACCCTGTTCAAAGATGACATGGTTCGCGGGAAAATACTCCAGCTTGATGTTGTCAGCAATCTGCTGAAGATCTTCATCGCTCAGTTCCCTGAAGAATGGAATTTTTTTAAGGATATCGATCATGAGATTTGTTTTTATTCATCCTTCGCAGCAGGTCTTATACACTTGTTTTTCCATTCTCCTTGCCTCTGCGAAAAATTTTTAAATAAATTGCTATGGAGAATGGAAATTTTACTGACATGAGTATAGCAACAGGCTGGAGGGAGTTCAATTCTTTCTTTTTAATTTATTTTTTCTTTCTCCCTTCTATTATTCTGCCCTCTTACCTGCCCGTACTGGTACAGGCGGGCCCAGTTAAGAGTGAATAAAGGGGCGCGGACGCGTGATGGTTTATAAATCCACCGCCAAAGCCTTGACTTTTTTAAGAAAATATGAAACGATTTAAAATTGCTTACTCAAAGCGTTTTCCTAACCCTCCAAAACTATGAAAAAAATCGTCGTTAAAGGTGCCCGCGTGCACAATTTAAAAAACATCGATGTGGCTATTCCCCGCGATAAGATGGTGGTGATCACCGGCCCGTCCGGGTCGGGAAAATCCTCGCTGGCTTTTGATACCATTTACGCTGAAGGCCAGCGCCGATATGTGGAAAGCCTGAGTACCTACGCCCGGCAATTTCTGCAATTGATGGAAAAACCGGATGTGGACAGCATCGACGGCCTGTCGCCGGCCATTTCCATCGACCAAAAGACAGCCTCCCGCAATCCCCGCTCCACGGTGGGGACGGTCACCGAGATCTACGATTACCTGCGCCTGCTGTTCGCCAAGATCGGGCGGCCCCACTGCCCGCAATGCGGCAAAAAGATCAGCAAACAGTCGGTCAGCCAGATCGTGGATATCATCGCGGACATGCCGGAAGAAAAACGCATCATGATCCTGGCGCCCATGGTCCGCGATCGCAAAGGGGAGCACCAGAAAGTCTTTGAAAAAATCAAAAAAGAAGGATTTGTGCGCTTCCGGCTGGACGGGGATATTTACAGCATCAATGAGGCCGCAGACCTGGATCCCAATAAAAAGCACACCATCGAGATCGTGGTAGACCGGCTGGTGGTACGCAATCTGAAGAAAAAGGTAAAAAAGCTCAAATCCGGCCAGGAAATCGAAATAAAAAACGAGGATCGTTCCCGGCTGGCCGATTCCCTGGAAACCGCCCTGAAATTCGGAGAAGGAGTGGTCAAAGTCCTGGATCCGGACACCAAAAAAGAAGAGGTGTTTTCTGAAAATTTCGCCTGCGATGAGTGCGGGGTCTCCATCCCCGAGATCCAGCCCCGCTCATTTTCCTTTAATTCCCCGCATGGCGCCTGCCCGGACTGCCATGGGCTTGGCTCTAAACTCAAAATCAACCCGGACCTAATGATGCCCAATCCCCGTCTGACCATTGCCGAAGGAGCCATCATCCCCTGGTCCACCTCGTCCATGCGCCTGGGCTGGTATACCCAGCTTTTGCGTTCCGTGGGCAAAAAATACGGATTCGACATTCACACCCCGGTCGGCAAACTGACACCTAAACAGGCCGAGGTCATCCTGTACGGGGCAGGAAAGGATAAATTCGCGGCCACCTACACCAGCCAGAATTCCAATTATGAGACAAAGACCACTTATGAGGGAGTGATTCCGAACCTGGAACGCCGGTATCATGAATCGGATTCGGATTATGTGCGCAAAAACATCGAACGGTTCATGGAAGAGCTGACGTGCGAGACCTGTGGGGGCAAGCGGCTCCGGCCTGAGGTCCTGGCCATCACCGTCGCGGACCAATCCATTTTCGACGTGACGGAGATGTCTATCGAGGAGGCCAAAGCCTTTTTTAAAACCATGCTGCCGGAGAATAAGAAAAAAATCCTCACCCAATCCGAATACGCCATCGCCCGGCTCATCATCCAGGAAGTCATCAGCCGGCTGGGATTCCTGCACAATGTGGGGCTTTCTTACCTCACAATCAGCCGCTCCGCCAATACCCTGTCCGGCGGGGAAGCCCAGCGCATCCGTCTGGCTACCCAAATCGGTTCGTCGCTCCAGGGGGTGCTGTATGTACTGGACGAGCCGTCC
>CAZIDW010000004.1:0-8416 GCA_964538225.1 uncultured Candidatus Peribacteria bacterium | reverse complement strand
AAATCTGCGCGACCTGGGCAACACGGTGCTGGTGGTGGAACATGACCAGGAGACCATCGAATCCGCGGATTATGTGCTGGATGTGGGGCCCGCCGCGGGCAAACACGGCGGAAAGGTCATCGCGTTCGGCACAGGGGAGGCGATTAAAAAAAATAAAAAATCCCTCACCGGCGATTATCTGTCCGGTCGCAAAAAAATCCCTGTGCCGGCAATACGCCGCCCAGGGAGCGGAAAGCATCTGGAAATCATCGGCGCCAGCGAACACAACCTTAAAAACGTCAACGTACAACTGCCTTTAAAAACCTTCATCGGCGTTACCGGCGTGTCCGGGTCGGGGAAGTCATCCCTCATCAACTATATCCTGTGCCCCGTGCTTTCCACCAAACTCAACCGCGCCAAACAGCGTGGCGGAGCGCATAAGACGATTAAAGGCGTCGAGCACCTGGATAAAATCATCAATATCGACCAGTCCCCCATCGGCCGGACGCCCCGTTCCAACCCGGCCACTTATACCGGGGTATTCACAGATATACGGGAATTGTATGCCAGCACCACAGAAGCCAAATTGCGGGGTTATAAAGAAGGCCGGTTCAGTTTTAATGTTAAAGGCGGCCGCTGTGAATCGTGTAAAGGGGATGGGATCGTGAAGATCGAGATGCACTTTCTGCCGGACGTGTACGTACCGTGTGAAGTCTGCAAAGGCAAGCGCTACAATGCCGAAGCTCTGGAAATCACCTGGCACGGTAAAAACATCGCGGATGTGCTGGAGATGACTGTGAACGAGGCCCTGGAATTCTTCAGCGCCATCCCGCAGATCAAAAACAAGCTCACCACCCTCGCGGACGTGGGGCTCGGCTACATCCATCTGGGGCAAAGCGCCATCACGCTTTCCGGCGGGGAAGCCCAGCGTGTTAAACTGGCCACCGAACTGGCCAAACGGTCTACCGGCAAGACCATCTACGTACTGGACGAACCCACGACCGGCCTGCATTTTGATGACGTAAAAAAGCTTCTGGGCGTTTTGCAGGCGCTGGTGGACAAAGGCAACACCGTGCTCATCATCGAACACAACCTGGACGTCATCAAATCCGTGGATCATATCATCGACCTGGGACCGGGAGGCGGGAGTGAAGGCGGCGAGGTGATTTGCACCGGCACTCCGGAAGACGTGGCGAAAGCCAAAAAGAGCTACACAGGGCAGTATTTGGCCAAAATGCTGAAATAGCTTTCTCTTTTTAAATTTTCTCTTTTCCCTTCATTGATTCTGACCCTCTTACCCCGAGAGATGGGGGAATTTATTTGAGATTTGAGATTTCTGATTTGTGATTTGAGATTTTGGCCCTTCTCTCCCTATGCGGTCCGCTTCACCACAATCAGAGTAATATCATCCGCCTGCGGGTAATCGCCCATGAACTCGCGGACGTCTTTAATGATCCCGTCATGGACTTCCTGGGCGGTGGAGAGCGCTGAATGCCGGGTCACAGATTCCTTGAAGCGGTCCATACCGTAATTCTCTTTTTCGTTTTTCCAGGCTTCCGGAATGCCGTCCGTGTACAGTACAGCCACATCCCCCACGGCCATGGGTATCTGGTCGCTTTTCACCACTTTCGAGATGTCGCCGATCATCCCGAGCGCCATCCCGCCAGTGGCGGATTCGTTGACGATTTTCGTCTGCGCGCTGTAATGCAGGATGGGGTCGTGCCCGGCCTGCGTAAAACCGAGCTCGCCTTCCGCGATATGCCAATGCGCCATTACCATGGTCATGAACACGTTGGGGCGCGTCTTCATCTTCATCAGTCGGTTCAGGTGGATGATGAGCTCCTCGGTAGTCTTGTAATGGTCCATGAACGCGGGCACCAGCGCGTTGTTAATAGCGGACACCAGGCCCGCGGGCACCCCGTGGCCGGTCACATCGCCGATGTAGAAAATCATATTGCCGTCCGGCAGGCGCAGGAAATCATAACAGTCTCCGCCGACTTCATCCGCGGAATCCAGGCTGGCCGCGATGTCCAGGTTCTCGATCTGCGGCAGTTCAGCGGGCAGGAGTTCTTTCTGGATCTGTCCGGCCAGTTCCAGCTCGCGGGTCATCTTCTCCTTTTCTACCATTTCCTGCGTGCTTTTTTCCAAATCCTGAGCCATCTGGTTGAACGTGTCCGCCAGCCGGCCGATCTCACTTCTGCTTGTCACGCTGATGCGCGTAGTCAGGTCGCCTTTACCGATTTGCTCCGCGCCTTTACTCAGCGTCTTGATGGGTGAGGTGATCTTGCCGGCGATGATGCCCCCGATGAACAGGGCGATCACGATACCGAAGGCGGCCATGATCAGCATATTATTGCGCGTTGCACTCACCCTGTCCACCAGGGCGTCGTAACTGACGCGGTAACGCACGGAAAAGGAGCGGAGGGCGTTATTCGGGTCCCGGAACGGATACACGATATCCACCACCCGCTCCGAGGCGCTGATGGGTTCCACCGGCCGTCCGTTGAAATTCGTGTACAGAATCTCGCCTTCCACTTTATCCAGATACACCACCCGGCCGTTTTCGGTTTTCACTGACGGCATGACCGCCTGAATGCGGTCCATGCCTTCCTGTGTCAGCTTATCGAACGCCTCATCGTTGGGCCGGTACAGGACTTCCCCGCGGTAATTAAAAATACTGATGCCCGCGATGTCCTCGTTCAGACTGTAAATATCGGCCATCTCCCGGTCAAAGTGGGCAAATGCCTGCTGGATATAATTGGATTCGTAATTATCGATCACCCGTTCATGGGTCAGCTCCGCGTAGCTCACAGCGTTGTGGAAAATGTCCAGGCTGATCTCTTTGGTCTTCTGGTCGATGATAAAATACGTAGACGCGGCAAGGATCGCAATGATGACCAGCGACGTTCCCAGAACGATTTGTGATTTAACACTTCTTAGCATTTTTGTAATTTGTAACTTGTAATTTGCTCCTCCGCAGGGCGGAGTCGCGTCATTTGTAATTTTTCAGCGAAATCGGTTTAAAATTACCAATTACGAATTACAAGTCACGTTCCGCGAAGCGGGACAAATTACAATCATTATATTATAACACAAAAACCCCCTCTGAAACAAGGGGGAAATCAGTGACCAGAAACCAGTATCCCAGAGGCCAGAACTGGTCGCTGGCCGCTTAGATATTCAATAAAATAAAGGCTACGATGGCGCCGAACACCGCCCCTGCGATTACTTCCCACACCGTATGGCCCAACGATTCTTCCAGCTTAGTTCCGCTTTTGAGCTTATTAAGGGTTTTGGCATGCAAGCCGGCTTCGTTCCGCAGGGTGACCGCGTCGTACATCACAATGAGCGCGACCACGGCGCTCACCATAAAAAGCGTGCTCCCGACCCCTTCGCGGTTCGCCACAACCACCACCAGGGCCGCCACAAACGCGGAATGGCCGCTGGGCATCCCCCCGGGATTGATGAAGCGGATCTTACCCCGCCGCTGGATGAGATCGATGACCGCCTTTACCATTTCAGCCAGCAAAATGGCGATGAACGGGATGGCGATGGGATATTGGTGGAAGAATTGCATGGTGGTTGGATTTATTTATTTCATTGTATTAAAAAATTTGATAATTTCCAATAGCGGGTCAAAATGGTGGCTCCAAATTATAGAATGTGTACTGTCAACAGTATGAGCCGCCATAGGAAAATTTGCTTCGGGAATATGGTTTTGGTAAAATAAATTAAAAGTAAAAAGACTCAATGAGAAATCTTATCAAAAAAACCTGCCTGGCCTTTATCGTCCTGCTGTTTGCCGGTTTTTTGGCGGGCTGCGGCGCCGAGGACACCGTGACCCAGAACCTGGAACTGTATGACGGCGGGGATTTTTTCATCCAGATTGACCCAACCTGGAAGATCATCAACCAGTCGGACTTTTATTCAGAGATCCCCCGGGAGACCGTGGTGGCCTTTACCACCCCCGAGGCGTACAACGGATTTTTCATCAATGTGAACATCGTCCGGGAGGACCTGAAACAGGAAGTCTCCTCTGTCGATTACGGACGGGCGAACATCAACCTCTCCGCCCAGAACCTGACGGATTACCAGAAGATCCAGGAAGCGCAGATCGATGTGGGGGGCGGCAGAAAGGCGCTTCTGCATATCTTCCAGGCGCGCCTGAACCCAACCGAAAAACTGATTAAATTCGTCCAGCTGTACGCGACCCAGGGTACGAACGGTTACATCGTTTCCGGCGGCATGCTCCCCGACACCCCGAAACCCATCCGCGAGCTGGTGGGGGCGGCGGTGACGAGTTTCCAGCTGAAGTAGCTGAAGGCTGACAGTATAAACGTGCTGACTCAATGGCTCCACGCCTAAATGCAGTCGGGCGGGTGTTATGGGTGCTCTGGAAAGCGGAAAACCGCTTCTTTGGGTTCCGCCGGGCAGACCGGATAAAAGCTATGTCAGAATTTTTAATACATCATCATATCCGGACTAAAAACGCCTCTGAAATCGTGGCAGAATTCAACATTCGTTTCTGTCACCGAAAAATCTTTGAAAATCCGCTTAATTACTTAAAAAAATGCTTATCCTGGATTCCAGCTTGATTTTATTACGCTTTTTATAGTTCTTAGATTTAAAAAACTGCCTTCAGCATAGCGGTTTTTGGGCAACAAAATCCATTTCAGCCCTGTCTACTGCAGAAAAAACGGGGCGGTGCGGACCGCGCGGCCCGTACCGACTTTGTCGTAAACGGTGAGTTTGAAATTGTAATCCCCGATTTCAGAATACGGACTGCCGATAAACACCCCGTTGGGTTCAGCCGCGTACCCGTCCTCCAGTTCCATATGGCCGGCGCCACCCAGTGATTCTTTTTTATCCATCACCACCTCTCCGTCCGGGCCGGTGACTTCGATGTCCATCTCAAACCAGTACTTGCCGTCCTCGCCCTTTTCAAACGGGCCGGTATCCAGAAAGGCGAAGATTACCTGCTCCCCCCGGCTGAAAACCGGGTTGGCTTTATCCCGCATAAAAATCGGCTCGCCTTCCTCATCCAGCTTTACCATCACGGCTTCGCCGATAGCCAGACCGTCGTCCACGGACACCACCTCATGGCCGCCTTTTAAAAGAAAACCCCAGTTGATCGTGGGTTTTTCCGCCGTTGCCACAAACAGCGCGATGGCGCCCACCCCCAGCAGGCCGACCAGCCCGCGGAGGAAGATGACGAGTTTCCGGCCTCCTTTTTTCGTATGTTTTTTAATGTGCTTTTTGGTGCGTTTCATGGTGTTTGGATTACGTTTTCAGGTGCCACTATATCGTTTTCGGTCAGAAAAATCCAGAGACCATCCATTTGATTTGCTTTTGTGACGAAAATCTGATAAAAAAAATGAGCCGACTAAACTATGTAAGGTACCGTGGTGAAGTGGTCTAACACGGCTGTTTGCAAAACAGTTATTCGTGGGTTCAAATCCCACCGGTACCTCCATTTTTACCTATTCAATAGGCACTAGCGTTAGAGCATGGAGAAACGCAACATACCATATTATATTCTTGCAATCCTGATAGGGGCTTTATGTTTGTGTACGGTGAAATCGACGACAGTTCCGGAGGACAGATGATAGGTCTTATAGCATTTATTATTGGTTTTGTCGGACTGATAAAATGGTTCAGGAGATAAAAATAGATGCTATTTTTTCAGATCACTGATGTCGTTCCACACATTCACCTCCACTTCCGCGAGGATATCCATGTCTTTAAACGATAATGCTTCTTTTACGCCGATGACCAGCTCTCTGGCCAGCATCTCGACTTCCACGCAGTCATCCTCTTTTTCCATGCAATCCTCCAGCGCTGTAAAGTGGTCTAACAAGCGCTCTTTTAAGTCGCTGTCCGGCAGTCTTCCGGCTGTCTCCCGGCCTTCTTTCAGGATGCTTAAAACCTGCTCCTTCCGTGTTTCCGTGGTCATGGCAAAAAAGATATAAAGGAAGGGATTGTATGACAATGGAAACGGGTTGTAAAGTGATTTCTCTGTCTGAGGAGCGGCCTTTGGCCTTTTCTCCGTTCGCACCGTTTCTCTCGCTACTTACTTCAGTAGGGAAAAACCTTGAGAATGTAAAAATCTTCTGCTCAGACTTTGCTAAAGCTTCGTCCGATTCGCAGATTTTCACCTTCTCATCCTTGCTTCAGTCGTCCCCCTTCGCCTATGGCTACGGAGGACTTCTTACGCTGCGGAACGGCTTTTCTCGCTACTTACTCTTTCCCCACAGCCGTTTTGACAGCGGGGCTTTGTGGAT
This sequence comes from uncultured Candidatus Peribacteria bacterium, assembly GCA_964538225.1. GTDB lineage: Bacteria > Patescibacteriota > Gracilibacteria > UM-FILTER-43-11 > UM-FILTER-43-11 > JAFGCR01. The sequence continues at coordinate 2,156 of CAZIDW010000004.1, read as the reverse complement.
GACCGGGGCACGGAAAGACATCATGCCTTCGTTGACCACGCTCACGTCTTCCACGGAAAAGAACGCGCGGGGGTTGGTGCGCCGGATTTTGGCGGTAAGAGGACGCAGGTTTTTCCGCCGGAGCATGATGTAGATGAGGTTCACGTTCCCGCGGTTGCTTTTGGCCTCGATGGTGGTGATGGGGTATTTTTCCTTTTTCAGATAACGGATGAGTTTGCGGGCGCGTTTCCGCGTGATCACACGGATCATGGAATTGCCGATGGCCATGCGCTCCTCGATACTCATTCCCAGGCGGTTGCCCACCGCGAACCCCAGGGCGTAGGCCACGTAAGCCAGGATATTGTTTAAGTTGGCAAAGATGATGCCAATGGTGATGATCCAGATCAGCACCTCGATGAACGCCACGTACGGGACGACCTGTTTTTCCTTACGCGCCAGCAGGATGAGGCGCAGGGTGCCGACCGTGACTTCAAAGACCTTAGCGATGAAGATAAACAACGGGAGCCAGAGGTACTGGGCCAGCGGAGCGTCAAACGTAAGCCATTCCATGCTTTTTAAGGTTATTTGCCAGTATATACGATAACGCAAAAAGAGGATTTTTGTTACAAAAATTGATAGATAAAACCTTCTCTGCTAAAATATCCAGGACACAGAACTCAGCTAAATCTCGGCTGTGTCCTGAGTCCTTAGCCCTGTTTTCTTTAAATTAATTATCATGCCAAAAGACGACGATCTGCAGAAAAAAGTCGATAAAGCAAAGGCTGAAGATGAGGCCAAACAGTCTGAAGAAGCCAGGGAGGCAGACAAAACCGATGAAGTCGGCCAATTAAAAGACCAGCTGGCCCGCTGTATGGCCGACCTGCAGAATTTTAAACGCCGCGCCGAGGAGGACCGGTCGCGGTTCGTGAAATTCGCGAACGCGGAGATGCTTAAAATGCTCCTCCCCGTCATCGATCATTACGAACGCGCCTACCAGCAGACTCCGGAACACCTGCAGGAGGAGCCCTGGGTGAAGGGTATCCGGCAGACGCATGACGAACTGCTGAAGACCCTGATCAAGCTGGGGGTCAAACGCATCCCCACAGTGGGCCAGACGCTCGACCCCACCCGCCATGAAGCCATGCTGTCCGCCCCCGGCGAAAAGGATGTGATTTTAGAAGAGATGGATCCGGGGTATACCTACCACGACGAGGTCCTGAAACCGGCGAAAGTGAAGGTGGGGGATGGGAATAAAAAGTAATGTGTTGTCTTGGGTGATATGATTGTCAGTTGCAAGGGAAGGAAAACGGTGGCTCCCCTTGGATCAAGGGGAGAAGAAGAGAGGTTAGATGAATGAAAAATATAGTGAATCATAACACCCCTTCCTCCCCTCTTAATCTTAAGAGGGGCCACCTTCCTCCCACCCCCTTAACCTCCTCATCCAAAAAACATTTGACAAATCATCTTAGCACTCTAAAATGTTGAGTGCTAACGCACTCTCCTATTTTCCGATTGCCGATTCACGATTACCGTTACGAAAATCGGGCAACGGAAATCAGAAATCATTTAATAATTAAATAAATAAAATTATGAGTAAGATTATAGGTATAGACCTCGGAACCACTAACAGCTGCATGGCCGTGATGGAAGGCGGGGAAGCCACCGTCATCCCGAACGCCGAAGGCAACCGAACCACCCCCTCTGTGGTGGCGGAAAAAGAGGGCGAAAGGCTTACCGGCGTGACCGCCAAACGGCAGTCCGTGACCAATCCCCAAAACACTATCTTCTCCGCCAAACGGTTTATCGGCCACAAATTAAGCGAGGTGGAAAAAGAGGTAAAGGCCATGCCCTTTGAGACCAAGGCGGGCAAGAATGAAGAAGTGGAGATCAAGATGGGCGACAAATGGTACCGCCCGGCCGAGATCTCGGCGCGCGTCCTCCAGAAGATGAAAGCGGACGCCGAGGCCTACCTGGGCCAGTCGGTTAAAGAAGCGGTCATCACCGTGCCGGCCTATTTCAACGACAGCCAGCGCCAGGCCACCAAAGACGCGGGCAAGATCGCGGGGTTCGACGTGAAACGCATCATCAACGAACCCACCGCGGCCGCGCTCGCGTATGGGCTGGATAAAAAAGAAAAGAACCTGAAAGTGGCCGTGTTTGACCTCGGGGGCGGCACG
>CAZIDW010000003.1:35037-40216 GCA_964538225.1 uncultured Candidatus Peribacteria bacterium | reverse complement strand
AAAACAGAGGTGATCCTCAGCTCAGCTTATTTTGAGTTTCTTTGGACAGCAGTGGAAATCATATCAAGAATAATCCAAGAATTACTGGCATTAACCAGGCAAATTTTGAAACTCAATTGATATTGGATCGATTGATATTTATGAAAGTCTGTTTAGACCGTAGAATTGATGACCAGGATCGACTCTCGTATATTTTGCATTTCAGCAAGCATAAATATTCTGATTTAAAGCGAGAGTTCAAAGAACTAGACAAGCGATTTGATTCAAATCTGTTCTTTCATGATGTTGCAGACAATATTCAGATTGATAACAAAATTATTAGTCGAGTTATCAAAGAATTATACCGAATTAACTTCGCTAAGCTAAATGCACATATCATCGGTGAAGTCTACGAGAAGTATTTGCATGAGATGTTTGATGAGGAAAGTGGCTTAAGTGACGAAGAGAAGGAAAATCAAGGCATTGTCTATACGCCCCAGAGAGTGGTCAAATATATGATTGATAATTCACTAGGTGCGAGACTTGCTAAAGTTAAAGGGTTGCAGGAATTGCGCTCACTTAGGTTGCTTGACCCTGCTTGTGGTAGCGGCAGTATGTTGCTGGGGGCTTTCGAGAGTTTTTACCAAAAGTATCGCAGTATGTATGGTGGTAGAAAGAATTCATTTGATATTGCTCGCGAAATTCTGACTAAGAATCTCTATGGCATTGATCTTGACCCTCGCGCTGTTCAGGTCGCCCAGCTAAATCTAATGATCAAGGCCTTAGAGAAGGGGCAATTTAAAGAGCTTAAGGATAGGCAACATGTAATGCCGGATTTATCTTTTAACATTCGTTGTGCGAATTCTTTGATAACTGCTGAATACGGGGAGGGCAAGGCAGTCCAGAAGCAATTACAGAATTTGAAAGAGAAATTCCATATGACTGATAACAAAAAGTACAAGGATTCAATTGTTAAAATTGAAAAATTAGAACAAGAGAATTATTACGAACAATTTGAGATTCACTTTCAGAGCGTGAAAGAAAAGAAGCCCATTGATTATAAACTCGAATTTTGCGAGGTCTTCCAAAAGGGCGGTTTTGATGTACTAATTGCTAACCCACCTTATATTGATTCAGAAGCAATGACTAAGCACCAGTCTGATGTGCGTGATTTTATTGTAGCAAGTGACTTTTATGAGTGTACGCAGGGTAATTGGGACATCTACATCGCGTTCTTAGAGTTAGGGATGAAACTTCTAAATCCGACAGGTCAACTTGCCTTTATTACACCTGATAAGTGGATTGCGAAGCCGTTTGGTGATGCATTTCGCGAAAAATATATTGATAACATTATACGTGTTTGTCGCATTGGGCGGACTGCTTTTCCGGAGAAGGGAGTTGATGCGGTAGTTACTTTTATGAGTAAGCGAAAGACTAAAAAGATGAAGATCTTTGACATAACGGATGATCGAGTTGAATTAATGGGTTCATTTGATAAGGCTTTGCTCAAACCACCGTATGCTTTTGATTTCCTCTTTTCAAAACATTTGAAACTACTCGACAAAGTTGGGCAATTGTCTGGTAGACTAATAGATTTAGGTGAATGTGAGAATGCATGCGCAACTTCGGATGCTTACAAGTTGAAAGACCTTATTAAAGATTCTGGACGCAAAAAGCCTGATGAGGCAAGGTACTTGAGAGTAATTAATACTGGTACAATTGGTCAATATACAGCAAAATGGGGTGAAAAGCCCATGACCTACTTGCATGATGAATACCTACGGCCAGTTGTTCAAAAAAGAAAGTTTTTGTCAGAGTTTCAAAATACATATGCTGAAAAAGCTTTAAAGCGCAAGCTAATTATTAAAGGGTTAACTCGCCTGGATGCGTGTTTAGATGTGGATGGCGATGTGATACCGGGTAAGTCCACACTTATTATTAGTGATGATAGCATTGAGGATTTGAAATTACTGGCATCAATTTTGAACAGCAAATTGGCGCTGTTTTATATAAAAGAAAGATACCCAGCAGCAACTTACAATACTGGCACTTCATTTACCACTGATATGATCAACAAGTTGCCAATTCCAGCCATTAATCCTCAAATTAAGCAAGCGTTAATTGGTATTGTGGATAAAATTCTACGTATTGATGAGGTTGGCTTGGACCCTGACGAGCAGATTGAGGAAGTTAAGGATATGCGGAAAAAGATTGATGGCATTCTATATGAAGTTTATGACTTAGCGTCGCGGGATATTGAAGATATCGAGGGGGAGGGGGTGGCGGAAATGCTCTATTTGAAATTTCAAGCAGAGAGAATAAGTTTGACTCAAAAGGAACTGGAAAAACTATGGTTAAGTAAAAGTCAGGTTGAACGGGACGCGATTCTGGAAGGGTTTTCAGAGCGAGAGGTTGCTCAGCGCGTTAGTCGAGGGGAGGTTAAAGTGATAAGGGAGTTAAGTAAGTTGACCAGAGAATAGAAACGGCGATTGCAAAATATGCACCCTGCAAAGGATTTATGAATGTTAATACAAAAACCTTCTGTTGCCTGGCAAAATGGGCAGTCACCAATGAAAAGGTAGTATTTTGATTGTCTCAGCTTAAGACTTTCGCCCAGCTCTTTCCATAGTCCAGTTTCTTGTCTCCGTGTCATTTTCATGGTGAATCTGTTAGATGAGGAGTGCTATAGCACCAATAATACCGAAAGCTAGTAAAATGACTTCAGCGATATCGCGAACTCCTTTCCAGGGGATAATTTTTGAAAGTATCGAAGAAGCTTTTTCTAATTTTTTCACAGCCTGTTTTAAACTTTCATTTTCATTCAAGACAGCTTCAATTGCTCGACCATCAGGGAGTTTTGCACCCCGAAAGTCAATCGTTCGCTCAAGCCCCTGCGCTGTCATTTTAGCCGTAATTTTCATGAAATTAAGGTTGGTATGTCAGCTTATTACAGTGGTGTGCACTGGTCAAAAGATACGAGATGACAGTAAGCTCTTTTATGTTTAAATAATAAATAGATACAACAATGACTCATCCCATTTTAAGAGAGAGATTTTACACTATTTACACTAACTAGTGTTTATACAAAATGTTTGCCGACAAATTATCGGAACTGTTTTTAGAAATAAAAATTTAAAATTGAAAATTTATAAATTCTTGAAGAGATGCCCCATTTTCATCTTCTTCGTCTTCAGATATTTGATGTTGAAATCATTCGGTCTCACCTCAATGGGGATGCGTTTGGTGATTTTTAAACCGTAACCTTCCAGCCCCACTAATTTTTTCGGATTATTCGTCAGAATTTCGATTTCTTTTAGGCCCAGGTCCGCTAATATCTGCGCGCCGATGCCGTAATCACGGAGGTCGGATTTAAAGCCGAGCTGGTGGTTGGCTTCCACGGTGTCTAAGCCTTTTTTTTGCAATTCGTAGGCTTTGATCTTATTTGCCAGCCCGATGCCGCGGCCTTCCTGGCGCATGTACAAAAGCACTCCGCGCCCCCGCTGGCTGATGAGCTTAAGCGACTGGTCGAGCTGCTGGCCGCAATCGCAGTGTTTGGAGTGGAACAGGTCGCCGGTCAGGCATTCGGAATGCACGCGCACGAGGGTGTTCTTGGCTTTTTTTACGTCGCCCATCACCAGTGCCACGTGTTCCCTGAGGTCGATTTTGCTCTGATACACATACACACGGAATCGGCCGTAATCCGTGAGCAGGTCGCTTTCCGCGGATTGGCTGATGAGTTTCTCGTGCTGGTTCCGGTAGCGGATGAGGTCGCGGATGGTGATGATCTTAAGGCCGTGTTTTTCAGCGAATTGTTCAAGGTCCGGCAGACGCGCCATGGTGCCGTCATCTTTCATCACTTCGCAGATCACCCCCGCGGGCGTCAGATCCGCCAGCCGCATCAGATCCACCGCGGCTTCCGTATGCCCCGCCCGTACCAGTACGCCGCCGGGTTTGGCAATAAGGGGAAACATGTGGCCGGGACGGATGAAGTCCTGAGCGGAGGATTTCGGGTCGAGCATGGTCTTTACGGTATGGGCCCGGTCGGCCGCGGAAATGCCGGTCGTGATGCCTTTTTTAGCATCAACCGAAACCGTAAAGTTACAATTCCCGTCCGGATTCGCCACCATGGGGTGGAAGTTGAGCCGGTAGGCCGTTTCCTGTTCCATGGCGACACAAACAAGCCCCCGCCCTTCTTTAGCCATAAAGTTGATGGTCTGGGGGGTAATGGTGTCGGCCGCGGCGATCAGGTCCCCTTCATTCTCCCGGTCCTCATCATCGGTCACGATGATCATTTTGCCGGCCTGCAGGTCTTTGAGTGCGGATTGGATGGTATTCATTACATTATTTTAGTGGTATGTATTGTAGCTCAAAACAAGAAAACAGGAAACAGGACACAGAAAACAGCCGAATGTCAGCTGAATCCTGTAATTAAATTTCAATTTTATAAACCTCCTTATCCGTCAGTACATGAAGGACGTTTTCATTTTTTTCCACATAGATCTGCTGGATGTTGTCGAGCTTCTCAAACACGAGCTGGCCGTAATAACGGGCGTTTCCGCTTTCGCTTTTCGCCACCATCACCACCCGCTTGTTTACCGGGTCAAGCAGGTACAGGTTGTCGAGCTCAGGCCGGGTGAAGATCTGGGTGCATTTAGAGATGTCCACAGCCAGGTCCTGGATTTTGAACGGCTGTTGTTTGGATTTGTAGATGCGCACGATGCGCCCCCCGTCTTTCAGTACATAAATGTCCCCGTCGATGGTCAGTGAGATGGCGCCGCTCAGGTCTGCGTCGCTGTTATAATCAGTACGGCTTGAATATTTGTTGCGCATGCGGGCGTATTTGTAAATCTGGTTTTCTTCGGGGTTCAGGATATAGACATACTTGCTGTACGCCGCGAGGTCTACGCCGGATTTCCAGGCCTGGTCCTCGGTGTTGGCAAAGCTGATGAGCCCGTCCGCGTACTCCATCACCCGCCCGGACTGAGTTAGGAAAACAAGCGCGTCCTGGTCCTGCATGGCCGTGCCCGCGATGACCACTTCCGTGTCGTCGATTTGGCGGGGGTCGAGCACCTGGTCCAGGATGACCTCATACAGGCGGTTGTATTCGTAGATAAAGAAATTGTCGTCCAGTTCCATCAGGCCCAGCGCCTTCACATTTTCAGCTTTTTCCGACAGGTCCACATACGGCACCAGCTCTTCC
>CAZIDW010000003.1:0-35027 GCA_964538225.1 uncultured Candidatus Peribacteria bacterium | reverse complement strand
TCCGCCTGGTCGCGACCGGGGTCGGGGATGACAACCAGCTCTTCCAGGCGGTCGGTGTTGTTGATATTATCCCGGGTGTCCTGGATTTTACCGAGAAGCGCCAGGGTCTCAGCGCGGAAGTAGCCGGCTTCCAGGATTTCGCGGGATTCTTTTTCTACTTTTTCCAGAATGGCGTTTGCAGTTTCTTTGTCGTTGGCATAGCCTTTGGTGTTGGCCACGTGAATGTCCTGGTTGAGCTGGTCGATCTTGGTCTTGTATTCCTCCCGGATAGCATTGTCGCGCCGACTGCCGATGAGCAGGGAAACGCTGACTGTCAGGACGACGATAACGGCCAGCAGGATAAACAGGACATTGCGTTTGCTCACGAAAGATTTTTTGCCGGCCTTTTCCGCAAAGAACCCTTGAATGGATTGCAGGGCTTTTTTAATCGGCGCCCATAACTGGCCGGAAGAACGTTTGTTGGAGTCGTCCGTTTCTTTATGAAGGAGTTTGATGTGCATGCAGATGACCCCGATACTCAGCTCCTCGTCGTTCATAGTGAGTTCGCGGGTGGCCTCAATGGCTTCGGCCACGCCGTCTGTGAACAGCTGGACGATCTGGGAATGGGTGGCCAGCCGGAGCAGGCGGCCGGTGGAAAAAATGAGTTTGTCGTCGGTTTTCAGCTCCCCGCTCGCGATGTTCACGAACAGGTCTTTGGCCTTACTGCCCAATCCTTCGCTGATCATAGAGAACTTGTTGTTGCGGATGAGGTACGCTTCGCTGTCGCCCGCCTGGGTCAGATGGAGTTCCTGCCCCGTAAAGGTCGCCAGGATGGCGTTGATCTTCCCAAAAGATTTTTTACGCTTTTCTTTAAGGTTGTTGACGATGAGGTTCACCTCTTTCAGCGCCTGTTCAAAACGCTCATACGCGCTGAGTTCAAACTGGTCGAAATAGACCTCTTCGATGGTGTCGATGATGCTCTGGGCGGTAGAACGGGCGTATTTGCTGTCGCCCACGATCTCGATCGCCAGCCAGATCTGGTCTTCCACATTCGGCTGTTTGAGGGTTTTAACCTGAATAAAGTGATCGGAATCACGTGCGACCGAAAAGGTGTCGGCAATGAGTTTAAAAAACATTTTTATTTTGGTTAGATGGCTCCCTCATTCTTTCTGAATGTAAGCCTATCACGTTTTCCCCACTGATTCAAGAGAGCCGGCGAATGATAGTTGCCTTGATTTTAATCGACGGGTTCGCAATAATTGAAGTAAGATTTAGTGCTCTGGCCCTGTAGTGCTTTAGCACTAACTGACATCTTAAATCTTTAATTTGTAATCTGAAGTTTATGCAGATCAAGATCAAATCCCAACAACTTAACCTTAGCGACAACCAGCAAGACCTGATTGAATCCAAAGTCGAAAAACTGAAAAACCTGGCAGACCGTCTGGATGATGAGTCCACGGAATTCAGGGTGGAAGTGAAACACGAAAAAGCCCGCAAAACCGAAGACGCGTACGTCTGCCAGCTCACGATCTTTGCCCCGAACGCGGTCCTCCGGGCCGAATCCAGGGGGGAGAATGTGGAAAGCGCGGTCGATGACTGCATGGATAAAATCCATAAGCCCATTGAACGCTATAAAGCCAAAATGCACCGGTCCGACAAAAAGGGTTTGGGCGCTAAAATCGAAGAAGTGCCGGAAAAACCGTCCGATGAATTCGAGATTCCCCAGATCCTAAGGCGGAAACGCTTTTCCGCCAGCGCGCCCATGAAAGAAGAAGAAGCCATCGAGCGGATGGAGCTTATCGGCCACGATTTTTTCCTTTTCAATAACATGGATACCGGCCGTTTCAGCGTGGTGTACAAACGGCACGATGGGTATTACGGCATCGTCGAGCCGAAAATGGATAACGACTAATTTTCAGAACACAGAAAACAGAACACAGAAAACAGCTGTGTCCTGAGTTCTGGGTCCTGTGTCCTTTTATGAAACCACCCCTCTCACATTTCGTCCGGAAACTTTTGTTCGTTTCGCCGTTTCTGTTTCCGGCGTATTTTGTGCGTTTCCAGATCATCGGCATCCCGTTCACCGCGCTGGAGGTTTTTATTTATCTGTTGTTCGCCCTATGGCTGATGAGCCTGTTCAGGGCGCATCGGGAGCTAGTGTGGACTAAAAAAACCCGCCGGTACTGGTACACGGTCTTTTTTATCGTGGTAGGCGCTACGCTCGGCACGCTGGCCGCCCCGGATTTCCTGTCTCTGCCGAGCGGCGAAGTCCTGAACGCCAAACGCGCCGCTTGGGGCGTATGGAAAGGCTGGATCATCGCGCCGGTGCTGTATTTCGCGGTCCTGACCCAGGCGCTGAAAACCGACAAACACGCTGAAAAGGTCCTCCGTTATTTCGTTTACTCCGCCACGCTGGTCTGCCTGCTGTCCTATGGGTTCGGGCTCTTCGGCGCCGGCGTGACCATTGATTTCCGCTTGAGGGGATTTTATGAATCCGCCAATTACCTGGCGCTTTACATCGTACCGGCCATCCTCATCAACATCTATTTCCTTCTCCGGCGCGGCACGGCTCTGCCCTCCCACCGGGACCATATCGACTTATCCACCCTGGTGGTGCTGATGTACAGCCTGTTTTTCACCCAGTCGTACGCGGGGGTAATCGCGGTGTTTGGCGCGCTGGGGCTGTACGCGCTTTACTTTTTGTTTAAAAATCCGAAACAGCGTAAAAAGATCGGGCTGGCGTTACTGGTGCTGGGGGCAACGTTTGCGGTGATCATTGTGAGTCAGCTGAATACCCCCAAATTCAGGCAGTTCCTGGATTTCAAAAACCGCTCCAGCACCACCGTCCGTCTGGAGATCTACCAGACCTCTTACCGGTTAGTCACAGACAATTGGCAGTTCGGCGCGGGGCCGGGGCTTTTTCAGCCCAATTATCAGATCAGCGCCCCAAACGTGCTGGGGCGCGCCCCGCTGGAATGGAACATGCCTCATTCCCATAACATTTTTATCGGCTTTTGGCTCAACGCTGGCCTGATCGGCCTTATTGCCTTTTTAGCCCTCATTATTTTATGCCACACCTCATTTACCTATCCGCTCATCGCCCTGTGGGGCATACTGATCCACGGTTTGTTCGATATGCCATTCTGGAAAAACGATCTGGCCATGATCTTTTGGCTCATTATTGCCAGCATTTTAATCTTACAAAAACATGGAACTCATACCGTTAAAAAGCCGGCTCTTAAAGTCAAACGACGACCTGCCCGCCGCGCTCAGAAAAGCCCTCGGAAAAGAAAGGCTTAAAGAGGGAGATATTATCGTAGTCGCTTCCAAAGCTGTGGCGTACAGTCAGGACCGTCTGGTTTCTGTTAAAAGTAAAAAAGCATTCAGACAGCTGATTGAGAAAGAAGCGGACAAAGTTCTCGATGACGGGGAGATGGTCATCACGCTGAAAAACCGTATCCTCATCCCCAATGCCGGCATCGACAACAGCAACACACCGAAAAATATCGTCGTTCTATGGCCGGAAAAACCGTTCCAAACGGCCCACACCCTCCGTCGCGAACTGATGAAAAAATACCGGCTCAAAAAACTGGGAGTGGTCATCAGCGATTCCCATTGCCAGGCCCTTCGTACGGGCACCTCGGGCATCGCCATCGGGTGGGCGGGGTTTATGGGTGTTCAGGATGAGCGGGGGAAGAAAGATCTGTTCGGAAAAAAGATGGCCTACACACAGATTGCGGTCGCGGACGATCTGGCATCAGCCGCCAATCTGCTGATGGGCGAGACGGATGCCTCCATCCCTTTTGTCATCACGCGCGGGCTGGACGTCAGATGGTCGGATAAAAAGTTTTCAGAGAAAGATTATTTTATTCATCCGAAAAAGTGTATTTATAAAAAGTTTTACAGCCAAAAGCTTTTAAATATATAAAAAAACGGGGCGCCCTTGCGGAACGCCCCGAATGGGTGCATGCAAACCAAGTCGAATTGCTAGTTCAGGTAATCAGAGGATCTGATATCCGGTGCGTGCGTCCTGCACACCGTCTTCAGTGATGCAGGCGCGGATGCGCACCGTCCCCCTCCGAACCGATGGAGCCTTGAGGATGATCTCCGTCGGAAAATGGTCGATATTGTCCTGCCGTTTCTTGGCAAGGGTTGCCAGCCTGCGCCGGTCTTTCGGATGTAATGTGGAAAAGCAGCCTTTCTGTGCCATGGACCCCTCCTTGAGGTAGGTTTTCAGTTCTGCACTTACAGGTTTGCGGTTTGCGATGCTCCCGTGGTCTAAAGATCAGCCACACCGAATTCGGTGAGCAAGAGTCCAAAAACAGACCGATAACATTTTATTCGTAAAATCCGGTAAGTCAAACCTAAATAAAAATAACAAATATCAAATTTTAAATGACAAATTTTAATTGAAGATATCAAAAATTATCATTTGTTATTTGTAATTTAAAATTTAAAATTCCATAAAATTGCTGTATCGTCCGTTCTCTGTAGTATATGCTGGTGCGCACTATTTTGTTCATTGTAAATTAAGCGCAATACGCTATATACTAAAGAGGATGAATTATGTCGTTATTTCGTTATTTCGTCACTATGTACAAAGTCGCTGTCCTCGCTTCCACCAACGGCACCAATTTTCAGTCCCTTCTTGACGCTCAAAAGTCCGGAATACTGAAAGATAACGTCGAACTGTGCTGTCTCATCACCAATAAGGAATGCGGAGCGGTTGAGAAAGCCAAAGCCGCCGGCATCCCGCACCACATGGTCGACCAGGCCGGCAAAAGCCGGAAGGAATTTGATAAAAAGGTAATGAAAATTTTAGATGAATATCAGCCCGACCTTTTGGTCCTTGGCGGTTACATGCGGATCATCGGACCGGAAATGGTGAACAAATATAAAAACCGCATCATCAATATCCACCCAAGCTTACTTCCTAAGCATGGCGGCGGAATGGATGTATCCGTGCATCAGGCTGTTATCGACGCGGGCGAAAAAGAAACCGGCATGACCATCCATCTGCTCGACGAAGGCGTGGACACCGGCCCCATCGTCCTCCAGAAAGCCTGCCCCGTGGAGCCGTCTAACACACCGGAGACCTTAAAAGACAAAGTGCAGGCATTGGAAAAGGAATGGTACCCCAAAGTCGTCCAGATGTTCGCGGACGGGAAAATTAAAATCGATAATAATCAAGTACGAATATTATGAAAGTAAAAACACAAGCCATTAATCTAATCCCCCTATTGGCCATTCCGGCCGCACTGGCTCTGCCTCAGATCGGCAGATTATTTTCTCCGTTTACGACTTGGCTTTTGGGCGGCCTTTTGCTTGTGGCATTTTTGGGACTTGACCCGAAAAAATTGTTAAATGAATTAAAAGAACCAATGGATCAGATTTTTATGGTTATGGTGATTTTGGTCGTTGCTCCTTTGGTCAGCATTCCGATCATGGGGCATTTTTTCCCTCAATTTTTATTGGGCGCCCTTTTGTTCATGCTTTTGCCGTCAGCGGTTTCCGCGCCAGCTGTGGCCAGGATATATAAAGGGAATGTGGCTCTTACCACAACCAATACAGTTTTTTCCAATTTACTTAGCCCGTTTACAATAACAATTCTTTTGGCCTTTTTTGCCAGTAAAAAAGTGGAGGTAAGCTTATATACCATTTTATGGCAATTATTGGTTTTGATGGCAGTGCCGTTTATTTTAAGCCTGTCAGCCCAATATTTTGCCAAAAAGACCATTGAAAAAACTAAAAAATCATACAAATTGATCAGTTTGCTGATTTTATTTTTATTATTTTTTGGCGCCTTAGCTCCTTACAATAAGGAATTGGTTGCAAATCTGTTAAATCAGACCTTATGGCTGGCTGTTCTTGTGGCACATTTGATTTTATATTTTTTTGCCAAGCTAATGGTGATTTATATCAAAGGGAAAAAAGATAAAATCAGCGCACAAAGCAACTTATTATTTTTAAATGTCGGCTTGGGTATTGTTTTGGCTCAAAGTTATTTTGGCCCCCAGGAAGTTATATTCATTATTTACTGCCAGATTTTCTGGCTATTGATGTTCAGTCTGTTTAAATATTTAAAATAATGCTGGAATTCTGGAAAACAAACAAACGGCGTAACTTATGGCAGCACCCCTTGTGGGCGGCGTTTCAGAGCGCTGTTCAACGGAAAGTCTTTTTACTGGAAGCGGATGGCGCCTCGGCCTTGCTTGTAAAACATGAACTGCCTCTTGGTTTCTGCTGGCTGGAATGTCCGCGCGGCCCGCTTTTTAAGGATAAAAAAGGTTTGTTACAGATCCTGATTGAAATCCGGGAAACCGCCAAAAAACAGAAGGCGATTTTCGTCCGTTTGTCCCCCTTTGAAGGATTAAAGACTAAAGACTACGGACTAAGAGATTCGCAATATGATCATCAGCCCCAAACCAGCCTCATCCTCGACCTGGATCAAAGCGAAGAAGACATTCTGAAGCAGATGAAACCCAAAGGCCGTTATAACATCAAGGTCGCTCAAAAGCATGAAGTCACCGTGAAGCCGAGTGTGGATGTCGATACATTTTATCATTTACTCTCCACAACAGGGTTTCGTGACAAATTCGGTATCCATCCAAAATCCTATTACCGAAAAATGTTACAGGCCATGCCTGAAAACGCGCAATTGTTACTGGCGGCCTGTAATGGAGAGGTGATTGCGGGTGGCTTTTTTGTATATCTGGACGAGTGGGGGATTTATTATTATGGCGCGTCAGCGGAAACCTATCGGAATGTGATGGCGCCCTACCTTATCCAATGGGAGGCGATAAAAGAAGCCAAAAGACGCGGCTGTAAACATTACGATTTTCTGGGCATCGCACCTGAAGGCGCCGAGGGGCACGCGTGGGCGGGGGTGACTAGTTTTAAAAAGAAATTCGGCGGCCACACGGTTGATTACCCGCAGGCCAAAGAAATGGTCGTGCGGCCGGTTTGGTATTGGGTGTATCGGGTTTATAAGAAATTAAGGTAGTATTATTCGTAAATATCATGCTTGCCAACAGTATGGACCCAAATGATCTCTTTAGTCTTAAATTCAAAAATTATTCTTGTTTCACAGTCTGCAGAAAAAGCCCAGAAACCACTAAATCTTCCATGAAGCTTATGTGTTTTTAATGATGGATGAAAAGGATTTTTGCGGAAGACAGCCTCCTTTTCAGCTAACGATTTTTTAATATGCTTTGGCAATTTTTTGTATTGCCTCTTAAATTTCGTTACAAAAAATATTTCCATAAACTATTTAATATCCCCAGAAAACCAATTTGCTAATTTTTATCCAAATCTTTAAAAGATTTTAGAATTTTTCCTTCACCTCGCTGGAATGCTTTACGTGATTCCTCTAATTCTTTAACCAGTTTTTCCGTATTATAAAGACGGATCAAATGCCGGATAAATTCGCTTACAGAAGCGAATCCCCCTTTCTTAACCTCTTTTTTTATCGTTTTTACCATGCTCATAGGTAGTGATATGTTTAGTATTTGACGCATTTGTTTGTAATAATAAGTAATAATTTGTATTACAATTATATTAATGCGTGCTAAAAAATGTCAAATAGAAAGCACGTCGTCTTTAAATGCTATAAGTTCATTGTAAAGTTCAATAAGCTCATTTTTATATGGGAGATGCATGGAGATTATTTCTTCAAATGAACTTTGGACAATAGATATACAGCTGGATAAAATGTAATGCTGATAATCATAATCGATCCCATAATCCGGATCATCATTTTCGATTAACCATCGATTATTCAGATTGCGCCCGGTTTTGGCGGGGATTAAGTTTGCATACCACATTAGATCCTGACCAGCTTCTGTGTGATGCCATCCATGGGCGTTCCGATCAGCAAATTGATGTAATTTTTTTACCCATTCGTAAGTTTTTTTGAACAAGGGATGTTCCCAATGGTCAGGAGGCTGTTTGATTTCAGATTCATCAATAGCGTCCAGATCAACCTCTTTTTCTTTTGTCATTTCTTCTATCATAAATTTTATTTCGGCAAATGAATCCCCGACGTCCTGAAGGGCAGATTCCATACTGTCAGGATTTTCACCTTTCATCTCATGCTTAAAACGCTGTTTTAACATCTTTCCGCACAACATACACTCAGGACTATTGCAGGGAATCCTTTTCCACTGGCATTCCCACCACTCTGGTGGCATAAAATCATAATCTTGTTTGAGTTTTTTAATTATTTCATCTCTTGTCATGATAGATAAGTATTTAAGGTGCAAAGAATGGCCCTCCGACTATTCCTCCTTGTTCTTTCGCTTTTTTAAAGGCGGCTTTTAATGCTTCTGCCTGTTTAGGATGGACAGGGGTGATATAGGTAGGACCATCAATATCAACAGCCTTTTGTCTGATGCCCATTTTCTTCATGGTCTGACAGATAGGGCAGTCATCATGATACCCATCATCTTTTTTTAAACCTCTTTTAGCCATAGCCATATTGGTTATAGATTAAATAATTAATTGTCACATGGGTACATCGGTGCGTCTTTTTTGATATTATCAAAAATCCTCACATCTCCCTTGTTATATGGCCCCATTTCATAGCCGTCATATAGAAAATGGTCGCCTTTCTGATAGAAAAAAAGCGCTGTCTTGCAATCGATGACCATAATAAGGCCCCGGCCGCCGATTGTCGGGAAAAAATCAATCCGCTCCGTATTAAAAAGAGCCTCATGGGCTTTGTCGAAAATAATATTTTTAATGCCTATGTTTTTTGCAAAAAGCCGCATAGCCACGGTCGGGCAATGCTTTAGGAGGAATTTGTGAATAAAACTCAGTTTCTTTTGATACATAAAATTCAGTTAGGATACAAAAAATTCGATTAGATACTTATATACAAATCAGGAAAATCACTTTATAGTAATGTTGTATTAAAAGTCAAGAGCAAGTTTTTCTTTCTTCTCTTTTCTTTATTTACTTTCTTTTGTCCTTCTTCTCTTTCCCCTCTAACCCCAGAATGAAGGGGCGTGTATATACTCACCTGGGGCCCAACCCCTTAATTCCCCTAATAAGGGGAGCAAAAAAGGGTTGGGGGGTCAGGATTATAAGGGGAAGAAAAGAAAAATAAACAAAAGAAAAGAAAATTAACTAATCAAATAACCATGAAAACCCTCACAATCTCCACCAAAGGCAGAACCGTAATAAATAACATCACAGACGACGTCCAAAAAGCCGTCGCGGATATGCGACTGGAAGACGGAATTGTTACCGTTTACTGCCCGCATACCACGGCAGGCATTCTGATCAACGAAAGCGATGATCCGGCGGTCCAGCGCGACATCCTTCGGCGGCTGAACGACTTAGTTCCACTCGACTTAGAGTATGATCATCAGGAAGGAAATTCAGACGCGCACATCAAATCTTCCCTCATTGGTTCGTCGGTTCAGGTATTTGTAGAAGAAGGAAAATTGAAATTGGGTGAATGGCAGACCATATATTTCTGCGATTTTGACGGGCCAAGGGAAAGAGAGGTGTGGATCAAATAAAACAAATTGTCATACTGAGCGAAGTCGAAGTATTGCCATTAATTTTTAAATATGGTATAATTTTAAGATATATAAATAAAAAATTAATATCATGCTTGAAACACCAAACCACAAACCCAGCCCTCCTGCTAAAAAAGAAAGGCAGGGAGAGCCCATTGAAAAAACAGACAACAAATCAGCCGCGGAAAAAGTAGCTGAAATGAGTCAGAAAACACGAAAAGCAGCAAAAGAAAAAGCAAAAAGGGCCGACTTAGCTATTCCACGTGAAGAAACACATGGCGCTAGAATGCAAACGCAGACAAAATTAGCTAAACAGAAAAGCAAAGTTGAAGAAACAAAAGAAGTTGAAAGAAAAAAAGTAAAATTGAGGAAAAAACTGGTGGAAAACGGGCTTAAAGGTGAAGCTTTATTGGCCTTTGAAAGCGCTTATGATCCAAAAATATCTCCGAAAATCAAACAGATTTTAGCCGATAAAAAATTAAATATCCGCGAACCGGAGACATGGGATAAGGTCCATAAGCTCCTGACGACCCCATCAAAAGAACAGCCTTATTTCAGCGAAGCCTATGTGGATAAACATGAAAATTTCATCCCTACAGCTCCTCTGGTGCCGAAAGAAAGGGAGGGGGGTGTACGGATGGCTGACGCTGGAGAGGCAGAAAAAATGGGACCTTTCGACCCCTTAGATCTCTCCGAAGAAGACGAAAAAAAACCGGAAAGATTAGGTTTGAGTCCTTATGAAGAGTTTATGTTAAACAGCACTTTAGCCATTGTGCATCCGGAAATTCTTAATACAGGATGGACTGATGTAACAGATCAGGCGATTAAAAACTATATTGAAAGGCATCGTGCCGAAGGCAGAGATATGGAGGATGGAGAAGCTTGGATGCACACGATGGGTGAGGTGGATAGTGAAATCCCTATTTCTGTCGCAGATTTCAGCGATACGGATTTAGAAGGAGGCAATATAATTACAGGAAATGAAGAAGAAGGCACTGTAGATAGAAAAAGGCCTTCCGATGAAGATATGATAAGAGTCACAGGCATCCCCACCCGCAAACCACGCTAATTAAGGCTTTAGCCGGTTAATCAGCCGTGGGAAAGGAATCGTCTCGCGGATATGGTGAACACCCGTGATCCAACCGGTGATGCGCTCCAGCCCGTAACCGAACCCGCTGTGAGGGACCGTGCCGTATTTTCGCAGATCCAGATACCAGTTGAACACCGTGGGGTCGAGTTTGTGTTCTTTGATCCGTTTTAACAGTTCATCGTAATCGTCTTCGCGCTGACTGCCGCCGATGATCTCGCCATACCCTTCCGGTGCCAGCAGGTCGGCGCACAGGGCCCGGCTGTCGTCTTCCGGGTCGCGTTTCATGTAAAACGCCTTCACTTCCGCCGGATACTTTTCCACAAAGATGGGCTGGTCGTATTTTTCAGTCAGGATCGTTTCATCATCCGCGCCCAGGTCATGGTCGGGCTGGATGTCGGACCCCATTTTCCGCAGTTCTTCCACTGCCTCGGCATGGGTTTTACGGATGAACGGCGCCTGGATTTTTTCCAGCGGTTCCGTGTCCCGCTCCAGGATTGCCAGTTCTTTCCGGTTAAGCTCAAGCACCTTTTTAAGGATATGGCAGATGAGTTCTTCCTGTATTTTCAGGTTTTCCTCGTGGTCGCAGAACGCGGCTTCCGCGTCCATCATCCAGAATTCAGTCAGGTGCCGCCGGGTCTTGCTTTTTTCCGCGCGGAAGACCGGACCGAAATCAAACACCCGCCCGTGGCTCATGATGGCCGCCTCCAGATACAGCTGGCCGGATTGCGTGAGATACGCGCTGCCTTCTTCAAAATAGGGCACTTCAAAAAGTTCCGTCGTTCCCTCGCACGCGCTGGGCGTTAGAATAGGGGAATCGATTTTAATGAACCCTTCGTTATTCAGGTATTCATATGTCGCGTTGATGATGGTATTGCGCACGCGCTGGATGGCCCATTGTTTATTGCTCCTGAGCCACAGGTGCCGATTGTCCAGCAGGAAATCCGGCCCGTGTTCCTTTTTGCTGATGGGGTATTCCTCCGGGGGGTGGTGGAGAGTCTCGATATCCGTTACCTGCAGTTCAAACACATCTTCTTTTTTTGGGTGCTGGGTAATAGTGCCAGTGACTCGGCACGTGGATTCCATCTGGATATTCTGCGCTTTTTTAAAAGCTTCCTCGCTGACGTCATTCTGGCTTACCACCCCCTGCATGAACCCACTGCCATCCCGCAATTGCAGAAAAAACAAACTGCCGCCCCCGGCTTCCCGTTTGTTGTACATCCAGCCCTGGATGGTGGCTTGTTTATCAACATGATTTTTGGCGTCTGCAATTCTTGTTATCATAGGACTAAGGACTAAGAACTAAGGACTAGGTAAAAATAAAGTCCTCGAAAACCATATCAAAAAACCTCTCAAACGACCAGCTTAATCCTGACTGCGTCTGCATTTCCCCTGTATTTGGCGGAGGGTTGCCATCACATCCTCACGGGTATGGATGGCCCGGTACATCTCTACGATCTCACACAGTCGGTAATGGCGGGCGTTGTCCGGAAAAGGCATCCGAAAACTTCCTCCTTCCCCCGCACAGCACAACTGGAAGACTTCACGCGGCGGATGGGCGTTCCGGTCTTTAAATTTTACGATATGAAGTATTTCACCGCTGTCCAGCGGTTTAGATTCCAGGGATTCACAGCCGGACAGGTTATATTTGAGTCGCATATTACAGGTCTTTATACATCCATTTGGTCAGCGTCCACCCCTTTAAAAATCGGATGACGCGATTCAGTAGTATATCAGAGAGATGTGGTACATAGTGTAAAAATTTCTCTCCTTTATTTAGAGGGAATCATTGTTGTATCAATTTTGAATAAATTAAAAACCTACATCGAAAATATTCTAATCCCCAAGATTACTTTGAATTTTTTTTAAATACCTTAGAACCAACAGTTTTCTCAAATCGCTCCATTAAAGCTCGCTGATCTCTGTTGGCACCTTGAATCGCCGATTTAACAATCTTCTTTTTTTCTCTTGCCGGCAATGAAGTGAAGTTTGAAGCGTTCATAATTTTTTATATAGGGATTCTTTATTATAGCTTATTTTTAAATGATTGTCAATATTTCCGACATTTAAATGGAATTTTTGCAACTTGTGTTCAAAGTCTTTTATTACGACATGGATCTTAACCTTTTCTCCAAAAATTTTCTTTATCCTATTTACATTCTCCTTAGCTTGAAATAGAGAATTAACAAAGAGTACTTTTGGCACAAAACGTCCCTCAAGAACCTCTCTTACCTTTGTAAACTGCCATGCGATTAGAGGGTCTTGATAAATGTAATATATTTCAGTCGGCCTCCCTCTTTTAATCGACCGTTCAATATTCTTACATGAAATATCAAAATCAGCAAATGTACCATCCAATATTAGACTCTTTTGCTTCTGCAAAACATAATCAAATAAATACTGAACTCCTAATGCAGAGGCGCCTTGAACTTGTGTGGAATTTTCTCCATTGTATTGAGGAATAATTTCTTTAATTTCATCTGCGTCTATGCGCACAGCATTAAAACCTGCCTTTTTTAATAAATTTTTTGAAAATTCGGTTTTCCCCGCACCTGGTGAGCCTGCCATAAAAATGGAAATAGGTTCATCTTGCTGTTCGCAAATTTGATCATTAGCAAATCTCGCCAATATTTTCTGCTTATGTTGTTTGACATAAATAACAGCTTGCTTCTTTATGCTATTTTCTTCGTCATCTTTTGTAAAAAACATATTTGCATAAATTTGAAAACATAATTATTTTACCATTCCATTGACTAAATACCCTAATCGTACTAAGCTTTCTCCCTATAATTAATTTTTTGTCATGCAAAAAGAATGCAAGTATCTCGTCGAACTAACACCTACTCAAATGCTCGCTTTACTGGAGTGGCATGAATCGCATGTGGATAAATTTAGACGTATGGGCGTAAGGACAAATTATTTAAAATTTCACAAACAAGATAACCTTGCAGAATATATTAAGGGCGCTTACGAATTAGTAAAAAATGAGCAACCTATTTTCGATGTGTATGATCGCCGTATTTCGCAATCAGGAATTTCTCAATTTCAATAAGTCTAATTTCTAGGCCGTGTTTTTTTTCAATACTTGCCACTTCTTCAACGGCGTTTTTTACAAATCCAAAAGAATATATTTCACCACCCTTCTTATTATCCCTTCTAATAGCTGATTGGAAATTATCGATTACATTTCTACCAACGTTATGACCCCAATTTTTAACCTGCACAGGTAAATTGTCTTTTGTATAGCCATCTATGCCATAATCATGGACTTGTCGAGCTGAAGGCTTACCGTCAATTTGTTGAATAATCCAATCTTCAAACTCAAAACCATCCATCTCTCTCAATGTGGCAATTGTATTCTGTGGCAAACCATAAGTTATAAAATTATTAATATCATTGTCCTTTAATCTTTCTTCCATTACTTGGACAGCAATCGGTGAGACATCAATACCAATCCACTTTCTGCCTAGATTTTCGGCTGCAACAAGTGTAGTTCCACATCCACAAAAGGCATCCAGTACGACATCTCCTTTCTTGGTTGTTGCCTTTATTATACGCTCTAAGAGCTTTAATGGTTTTTGTGTTGGATATCCAATATATTCATCATATTTTTTATTCTCCCTAACAATCGGAATATCGTCCCAAATATCTTTTAAATAAGCTCCTTTCCCATAATCTACTGCTATATCATTATCATTTGGTTCACACCCATTGTTTCTTATAAAGCTTTTTGTTGCCTTTCGGAGCTCAGAATGTTCATTGCCAGCCTTTAGGGCGCCAAAAGTAATCTTATTGTCCTCATTTAAATATCTGCCCCATCTTTTTTGAACTGAATCAGTTACAATCGGTATTCTGTTATTTAATTCAAAGTCATCACTTTTAGAATAAAAGAGAATGTTCGCATGATATTTAACAAAATTCTTCTTCACATTTGACAAACCCTTTCCGTTGTAGGACCAAATTATTTCATTTCGAAAATTTTCAATCTCGAAAATATCATCCATTTCAACCTTGATGTAATGACTAGCATGCCAATCAAGATGGACAAAGATGAAGCCAGTTGGTTTAAGTATTCTATGCAATTCTTCAATTCTTTCTCTCATCCAAGAAACATAGTGATTAATTCCTCCTTTCCAGCGATCACCAAATGATCTAAGCTCAGCGCCATTGCCCCAAATGACTTCGTAATGTCTATTGCTAAAAAAAGGTGGATCGATATATATCAAATCTACACTTTCATCAGGAATGTTTTTGAGTACTTCCATATTATCACCACACCAAAGTTCATTTGGCCATTTGTCTTGATATTTCATTTTTGCTTTTTAGGTATCTTATTATTATACCAAAAAATGGCTTATTTATCAATAATTAAACACTAGCACTTCCGCTAACGTTTGATAGCCCTGCCTCCGGGCAGGAAGTTTTCAGGATGATACAACAATGACTCTATTTAGGATTAGAGAAAGATTTTTACACTACATCCCACAACAGCTGTTTATACGGTTCCGTTGCCACTACCTACGAGGCAACGCTCCACCCAAAATTGCCAGTGTTGCCCCCATTCGGTTTCACTTCGTTTCGCTCAGGGGATATTATAACACTGACCATCTTCGTATAAACAGCAAACGATATGTGCCTGAGCCATTGTTTTTCTGCTCTTTAAGTTCATATAAAAACGGCAGGGATGCTTCCCGTTCCAGCTGGCTGAGCGCCCATAGCGCGTTATTTTTTTTCTGAACAGCAGTTTCGATTGACTCGATGGAAACCATCAGCGACTGAACACAGTTTTCGCCTCCAAAACGCACCTGATACCCATCGCAGATGGTTTTAACGCTCATATAAATTCCGCGTAATGAAAAGGCGAAAAAAATCAAAAAGGCAATGAGCCGTTTAAACATTATTCAAAAATTTTCAAATATTCCGGATACCCTTCCTTCTCCAGATCTTCTTTCGGAATAAAACGAAGTGAAGCCGAATTGATGCAGTAGCGCTGGCCGGTCGGGTCGGGGCCGTCGTCAAACACATGTCCTAAATGCGACCCTGCCTCTTTGCTCTTCACTTCCGTGCGCGTCATACCAAGTGTCGTATCCTCTTTTTCCACAATATTTTCCTGCATCAATGGTTTGGTGAAGCTCGGCCACCCGGTGCCGGATTCGAATTTGTCTTTGGAGCTGAACAGAGGCTCCCCCGAAATGATATCCACATAAATGCCGTCGCGTTTTTCATCCCAGTACTCGTTTTTAAAAGGGGGTTCCGTGCCGCATTCCTGTGTGACCTCGTACTGCAGGGAAGTCAGCCGGCTTTTTAAATCTTCTTTCCCCCACATACTGTCAATAAACTCCTGCCGACCGGACGCTTTTTTATACTGTTTGTATCGGTCAGCCTGCTTTTGGTAGTAATCCTGATGATAGGCTTCAGCCTCATAAAAATTCGTGAACGGCAGGATGTCCGTTACGATCGGTTTATCGAATTTATCTGATTCACCCAGTTCTTTTTTGGATTGTTCAGCCAGCTGTTTCTGCTCATTATCGTGGTAAAAAATGGCTGTCTGGTACTGCGTTCCCCGGTCAGCGAACTGCCCGCCCGCATCGGTCGGGTCGATCCGGCGCCAGAAAATGTCCAGTAACTGTTCATAAGAAATTTTGGCCGGGTCATATGTCACCTGCACGGCTTCGCGGTGGCCGGTGGTTCCGGTGCGCACTTCTTCATAAGTCGGATTTTCTTTTGTACCGCCCGCGTACCCCGTCACCGTGTCGAGGACTCCGTCCGCTTCCTGGAAAGCCGGTTCCATGCACCAGAAGCACCCGCCGGCAAAAGTGGCAGTAGAAAAATCAGACGGTCCGGACGTTGGTTTTTGGGTCATAATAGCGATGATGCTTAAAGCTAACAGGCTCAGTGAAGCTAATCCTATTATAATACGCATGATAGATTTTAGTTAGCAAAACGGCTCCGCAATGCAGAGCCGTTTTGCTTTATACCATTTTTACATCATTCCTCCCATTCCCCCCATTCCCGGCATGCCTCCGCCGCCTGCGGGCATAGCCGGCTCTTCTTTCGGTATTTCGGTTACCGCGCTTTCTGTCGTCAGGAACATGGCCGCGACGGATGACGCGTTTTCCAAAGCGGAACGGGTCACTTTTTTCGGGTCGATGATCCCCGCTTTGAACATATCCACCAGTTTAGGGTCTTTAATAGAAGAGGTGGCGTCGTAGCCGATGTGTTTATCCTTTTTACAGGCATCTACCAGTTTGTTCTGTATGATTGTACCGTCCACGCCCGCGTTTTCCGCGATCTGACTGACCGGATAATTGAGGGCGGTTTTCACGATTTCCGCGCCCAGCTGTTCTTCCTCATGGTCGAATTTTTTCGGATCGATCTTTAAGCTGGCCTGAAGCAATGCCGCTCCGCCGCCAATAACAACACCTTCTTCAACAGCCGCGCGGGTCGCGGACAGGGCGTCCTCGATGCGGTGCTTTTTTTCTTTCAGCTCTACCTCTGTGGCCGCGCCCACTTTGATCACCGCGACGCCGCCGGCCAGTTTAGCAAGGCGCTCCTGAAGTTTGTCCTTATCGAAATCCGACGTGGAGTTATCCAGTTCCGTTTTGATCTGGACCACGCGCTCTTTGATCGCTTCACTGCGGCCCCGGCCTTCGACAATGGTGGTGTCGTCTTTGGTGGAGACCACTTTCCGCGCCTTCCCAAGGTCTTCCATGGTGGCGTTTTCCAGTTTCAGGCCCACTTCACTGCTGATCACGCGCCCGCCGGTCAGAACAGCGATATCATGGAGCATGGCTTTACGGCGGTCGCCGAAACCGGGCGCCTTTACCGCCAGGGCGTTGAAGGTGCCGCGAAGTTTGTTGACCACCAGGGTCGCCAGCGCTTCGCCTTCGATATCTTCAGCGATGATGACTAGGTTTTTTTTGCCTGCCTGGGCCATCCCTTCCAGTAACGGAAGGATGTCTTTGATGCTGGAGATCTTCTCATCCGTCAGCAGGATATGCGCGTCTTCAAACACGGCTTCCATCCGCGCGGTGTCCGTGATCATGTACGGGGAGATGTAGCCGTTGTCAAACTGCATGCCTTCCACCGTATCAATGGAAAGGCCGAGAGTCTGCCCCTCTTCCACCTGCACCACGCCGTTTTCACCTACTTTTTCAAAAACCTCGGCGATCAGCTTGCCGACATCGGAATTCTGAGCGGAGATCGTGGCGACCTGCTCCATTTCTTCTTTGGATTTGATGTCTTTTTTCATCTTATCCAGTTCACCCAGCACCACTTTAACCGCCTCCTCGATCCCTTTTTTCAGGAGCATGGGGTTTACCTTATTGGTGGTGATGTGGTGCATGCCTTCTTTAATGATGGCGTGGGCCATTACGGTCGCGGTAGTCGTGCCGTCGCCGGCCACATCATTGGTTTTGTTGGCCACTTCTTTTACCAGCTGGGCGCCCATGTTCTCAAAGGCGTCTTCGAGCTCGATTTCGCGGGCGATGGTCACTCCGTCATTGGTGATGGTGGGCGCGCCGTATTTTTTCTCTAAAAGTACGTTCCGGCCTTTAGGCCCCATGGTTACACGGACCGTGTTATTGAGTTTTTCAATGCCGTCTAATAATTTTTGACGGGCATTATCACTGTGTAATATGTCTTTAGCCATTTTTTAAATTTAATTTAAGTGATAAAGAAAGGTTTGGTTATGGTTGTGGCTGCTGGACCAGCCGCTACAACTAAAACCACAACCTGTAGTTACGCAACAATAGCGCGTACCGATGTCATCTCCACGATCTTATATTCCACTTCGTCCACTTTCACATCTTCGCCGGAATAACGGCCGTACAGCACTTTATCGCCTACCTTCATCTCGATAGGCAGGTCCGTGCCGTTACTGCTGATGTTTTTTTCCGCTACCGCCACCACTTCGCCTTCCTGGGGCTTCTCCTTATTCGCGGTATCCGGGATCACGATTCCGCTTTTGGTCATCTCCTCCTGCTCAAGAGGCTTGATCACCACATAACCATTTAAAGGTTTGATGTTCATATATAATGAGATTAAATGGTAAAACTAGCACTTAAAATAATTGAGTGCTAAGTCATTCTAGCAATCTTGAACACTAAGTCAATTATTTTTTGTTTGTTATAGGTAACACTCTTTTATTCCGGGGCGAGAGGGAAAAAAGAGAAGAAAAAATCAGAGATTTTTTACTTCAGTAAAAGATACCCTTCCGTACTCACCCCGTCATTGAAATAATGTTTGATCCAGGCAACCGCCTCGAAAGAGCTGAGCAGATTTTGGGTGTATATTCCCGCCAGCGTGTTTTTAAACAGCGGATGCAGGTTGCTGAACTCGATGAATGTGATCTCATCGCTCACCGCGCTCAGGTTGCTCAGCGCCTGGCGGAAGGACTGGGATTGTGACAGGACAAAGCGGGGAGAGATGCTCAGGTCGATGGATTCTTTGACCGACTCTGGGTGGTTGGCCATGATGATGAGCTCATCGGTCACCGTGTAACAGAACCCATAAACAGAATTCAGGACATTCAGGCAGTGAATCTCATAATTTTGATACGTCTCTTCTGTCTCATGCAGACGGGACGGATCCGCCACCAGTTCCCGGCTTTCTGTGCCGTCCGGCAGGGTGAATTCCTTAAGGCGCGGAGCGAATTGGGCGGCCAGAGTCTGGAAACCCTCCAGCAGTTTTTGCAGTTTGGTTTTCGCGAATGAACGGTCATGGTGCTTAAGGATGAGCTTGATACCGGTCAGGCCGTCTTCCAGGTGCTCAAAGGCCAGGGCGTATTCCCCTCCGAACAGCGGATAGATATCATTCCGCAGGCTGACGTCCTCCCCGAAGATTTGGCCTACCTGCGCCCGTATGATTCCTTCCAGGATGATGCCGTAGGCCGGGTTGAGCTGGCTGATGGTCTCCAGCGTGTTCTGCCATTCATCACTCAGGTTTGCTCCGCCGATATAAACAGCCGTGTGCTGACCCCCCAAAAAATCCGCCAGACTATAAGCGAAACGGGTCGAATCCGTATAACCTTTTTTCAGCGCGAGCAGTTCAGGGTCAAGCGACAGGAGTGTGTTGAAATGGAACCCGTTGTACTCCTTCTGGATGCTCAGCGCCAGATGGTCCGTGATGTGCTGAAGGGGTTCCGTTACCTGGCGCAGAGGATGGGTATCGCCAAAGCGCAGCGCTTTCACATCCAAATAACCATGCCCCCATGCCTGCCGGGGAAGGTTGGCCAGAGATTTCCGGTAATCCGGATCCGCGTTGAGGTCCTGGTCTTCATTGTTATACACCGACTGGATATTTTCCAGAGTAGAAGGATTTTCAGCGATAAAAAGGTACGGGCCGATAAAACTGAAGGCAAAGCGTTTGCTTTGCGGATACGAATAAATCGGCAGATCATCATCCCCGCTGATCATCAGCGCTTCGCCTTCCAGGCCAAGATTTTCGAAAAAGGCCAGGGCCTGTTTGTGGCCGCGCGTGCGGAAAAACAGGACTAAGTTATTTTTGGCGTCAGTGTTCTGGATGAGCGCCAGCCCCAGCCGGCCGTAAGACAATTGCCCTTTCAGATCCTCCATGGTCAGCTGGAATGTCTGCTCAAGCACCACGTTGAGCCCTAAAAGGTCAAAGACCGTCTGCTGTTCAAGGCGCGGGGGAAGGGTCAGGTCTTCCAGCTCAAAATACGCCACGGTCTTTTCCGCGGGCAGTAAATAGGTAACGCTCCGGTTGCTGAGGGTAAACCAGACCAGGTAAATAAAAAAAGCGATCATCATCAGAAAGCCGAGCCCCAGGATTCCGAAAAGCAGTCGGTCCAGCACCGCGCTTTTGGTCTTTTTGCGTTCCAGTAATTTTTTCAGCAGAAGGTTTTTACTCATTGAACTAAACGATATAACGAAACGACGACATAATTCATCCTCTTTAGTATATAGCGTATTGCGCTTAATTTACAATGAACAAAATAGTGCGCACCAGCATATACTACGGAGAACGGGCGATACAACAAAAATTTGAAATCTGAAATCAGAAATCTGAAATTAGATCTCCGTTTCCTTTCCGCATTTTTCACATTTGATGAGGTTCTTTTTTGCCTGTACCTGAAGGCCTTTACAAACGGGGCAGGGGTCGTCGATGGGTTTATGCCAGGTGGCAAAATCGCATTTCGGGTAACTGGAACAGCCGTAAAAAACTTTCCCCCGCTTGGTGCGTTTTTCAACCAGTTTAGCGCCGCATTTCGGGCACTCCGCGTTTAAAGCATGGGCCAGCGGGCGGGTGGTTTTGCATTTCGGATACGCGGAGCAGGCCAGGAAATCCCCGTATTTACCGGTTTTAACCACCATGGGCGATCCGCATTTTTCACATTTCTCGTCTTTGAATTCCTTTTGAAGCTCTTCTTCTCTTTTCCGGTCTTCTTTAAGAGGTTTGGCGTTTTTGCATTCCGGATATTTGGAACAGCTGAGGAATTTTCCGTTACGACCCAGTTTGATGATCATGGGCGCGCCGCAGACATCACATTTTTCATCGGTCTTTTCTTTTAGCACATCGGTTTTTTTGATGGTCTTCTTTTTTTCTTCCAGTGTCTTTTCAAAGGGTTTGTAAAAGTCTTCGATGACCGGTTCCCATTTCACGTTGCCTTCAGCGACGGCATCCAGTTTTTTCTCCATATCGGCTGTGAAATGATAGCTGACGATGTTCCTGAAATGTTTCATCAGGAAATCGTTCACAATGAAACCGATCTCCAGCGGGTACAGCTTTTTGTCCTTTTGTTTTTCCACATAACCCCGCTGGATGATGGTGGAGATCACCGGCGCGTAAGTGGATGGCCGGCCGACGCCTTCGGATTCCATCTTCTTCACCAAG
The DNA here is from genome assembly GCA_964538225.1 of uncultured Candidatus Peribacteria bacterium. Lineage (GTDB taxonomy): Bacteria > Patescibacteriota > Gracilibacteria > UM-FILTER-43-11 > UM-FILTER-43-11 > JAFGCR01. The sequence goes on along the minus strand of CAZIDW010000003.1, from coordinate 13,583 downwards.
GTTGCTTCGGTATAACGCGCGGGTGGCTGGGTGAATTTCTGCTCGTCATTGATTTTGATCAGTCCACACACCTCACCTTTTTCAATGGGCGGCAGGATGCGCTCTTTGTTTGCCAGCGCTTCTTCCGGATGGTCGGTCCCTTCCACATATACTTTCATGAACCCGGGGGATTTGATAACCTGGCCTTTGGCCGTCAATGTGTAATCATTGCCTGTTTCCACCGTCACTGTCGTCACATCCAACTTGGCTTCCGGCATCTGTGAGGCGATAGTGCGCTCCCAGATCAATTTATATAATTTATATTGGTTAGGGTCCAAATGCGCTTTCAGCTGGTCGGGTGTTTTAGCGGGGTCAGTCGGCCGAATGGCCTCATGGGCTTCCTGGGCGCCTTTGGTCTTTTTGGTAAAAAAGCGCGGTTTGCTGAGGACATATTCCTGACCGTACCTTTTTTTGATGACACCCGGAACCGCTTTTAAAAATTCATTGGAAAGGTTAAAAGAATCGGTCCTCATATAGGTAATAAGACCCGTATGGTGTCTTCCGTGCTCCATACCTTCGTAAAGCTGCTGAGCCACGACCATGGTCTGTTTTACGGAAAAACCGAGCTTGCGCGAGGCTTCCTGCTGGAGGGTGCTGGTGATGAATGGCGGCGCGGGATAGCGTTTGGCCGCCTTAATGGCAAGGTCTTTGACTGTGTAAGTGGTCTTGGCCAGGTCTTTTAAAACAGTGCCTGCCTCTTTTTTGTTTTTAACACTGGCTTTTTTACCTTTGATTGCGCTGAGTTCCGCGTTAAATTTGCCCTTTTTCGCTTTCAGATCCGTGTCGATTTTCCAGTATTCATCGGGTTTGAAATCTTCGATTTCCCGTTCGCGCTCCACTACCAGGCGGACCGCTACGCTCTGAACGCGGCCAGCGCTCAGTCCGGCGCGGACCTTGGTCCACAGCAAAGGGGACAGTTTGTACCCCACCAGCCGGTCCAGGATCCGGCGGGCCTGCTGTGCGTGCACCAGGTTAAAATCAATCGGCCGGGGATTGTCCAGCGCGTTCAGAATGGCCGGCTTGGTGATCTCATGGAACGCAATGCGTTTGTAATGGTCTTTTTTCAGATCCAGCGCGTGGGCCAGATGCCAAGCGATACTTTCCCCTTCGCGATCCTCATCAGAGGCAAGCCATACCATCGTATTCTTATATTTATGGACAAGCGTTTTCAGTTCCTTGACGATTTTTTTCTTGTCGGGGCTGATAATGTAATTCGGCTTGAATCCGTTTTTGATGTCAATGCCCATTTCTTTTTTAGGAAGATCCCGCACATGGCCCATGGACGCTTTGATGTTATATTTGGCGCCCAGAAAATTTTTCAGCGTCCTGGCTTTGGCCGGGGATTCCACAATAATAACATGGTTCATAAGTTTGGCGGGGTGATTAACAACTGAAAGATTTACAGGTAAGCGGGCGGCTTGTCAAATCAATTGTACAGATCAGGCTGTCTAAAAAAAGGTAAAGCCACCAAAAAAAGATTGTTAATCTTCCGTTTAAATAAGCCCAAATTAACATTAATTCTGCTAATTTTTTTGCATTTTCGTCAAATCCGCGGATTTTGGCTTAAATACTGAATAAAACCTGAATACAAAATTTTATCAACCGACTTTTTCGCTAGATAAAGCGGAAAATCTCTTGTCAGGCTCAGGCCCGCTTAAGTATACTGCCTTTGCACTATTCGCTTTTATCAGAGGTATGATGGGTATCGGTAAGCGCCCGCGATAGGCTGCCGGTATCTGTATAAGCCCTCAGAATCAGGCGAACGAGTGATTTTATTTTTTTATTTTTTTTTATTATGACTAAACAAGATCTTATTGCCGCGATCGCGTCCAGCGCCGGTGTTACCAAAAAAACCGCTGGCATTGCTTTAGACGCTATCGTCGACTCTATTACCAAAGAACTTAAAAAAGGCAAAAGTGTCACCATTACCGGTTTCGGCACGTTCCGCGTGAGCAAACGCGCTGCCCGCACGGGTGTAAACCCCCGGAACCCCTCCCAGAAGATCAAGATCCCCGCTATGAAGATCCCTGCTTTCAAGGCCGGCAAAAGCCTGAAAGACGCAATCCGCTAATCCGCTCAGGCGGAATCCGTTAAATCGTTTTAAGTAAAACAAAAAACAAGGCCCCCTATAGCCCATATGGCTGAGGGGGTTTTGTTATCAAGGGATATTAAGAAGGTTCTGTGAACTTGAAAAACTGGCAGACTTTTTGTATCCTCTTTATATAACTTTATAACTTTAATTTTTAAAACGTTTTATTATGCCAGCACAAGAAACGAGTAGCGATACGTTCCAGTCAGATGTTTTAGATGTTAAAGACACACCGGTCCTGGTGGATTTCTGGGCGCCCTGGTGCGGCCCGTGCCAGACACAGGGGCCTATTCTGGATGAATTGGTTGATTCAGAAGGGGGAAAGGTGAAAGTCTTTAAGGTGAATGTGGATGAAAATACCGAGCTCGCCACCCAGTACGGCGTGATGAGTATTCCTGCACTCAAAGTTTTTAAAAACGGCGAAGTGGTCGATGAAATGGTGGGTGTCCACCAAAAAGACCAGCTTATGGAAGTGGTAGAAAAAAACTCCTAAAAATTGCTCATTTAAGATTTCAGATTTCAGATTTCTGATTTGAATCAGTATTTATTCATTTGGTATTTTTAAATGTACAAATAAAAAAATACAATCAGAAATCACAAATCAGAAATGTAAAATTAAGGCGCATTTAAGCGCCGCGATTCATCGCCTGATTGGCCAGTTTATCCGCCAGCTTATTCTGTCCGCGTTCGACGTGTTTGATTCGGAAATTTTTAAACTGCCCCGCAATCCGCTGGACTTCTTCAAAAATCGGACGGATGTTTTCGTTTTTTACCTTATAATTGCCGTTCATTTGCTCCACCACCAGCTGGCTGTCCATAAAACAGTGGATGGATGAGTCCGGAAAACGGTTGAACACCTCCCGGAGCGCTGTCCGTAAAGCCAGATATTCCGCCTGGTTGTTGGTTTTTTCACCGTAAAACTCGGAACCTTCCAGCAGTTTTTCCCCGCCCCGAAAAACCGCGAACCCTCCGCCGGCCGGACCAGGATTGCCACGCGCCCCGCCATCCACATACACATCCACGCTGTCCGCGTTTGCCGCCTGGTGTTTGCGGAGCTGGGTCTTGATCGCCAATTCCATAAAGGCCGGCTGTTCGCGCTTGGGGATGTGTTCGTCGAGTTGCTGTTGGAGGCTTTTGCTGAGATTCATAATTACTGATGGACTTCTAATGGATTGCTAATCGACTTGCTAATGGATTGCTGATTATTTGATTATTTATGGTGCGCGAGTGCGCGGCCTTTCAGGCCTACACAGGTGCGCACATGCGTACTGCTGTTGATTAGATGTCAATCAGATGTCAGCTGTCAGGTGTCAGATGTCAGCTACCAATCAGCTTTATCGGTTAATGGACTCGATTTCCTTCGTTCCCAATAAGAAGCGGTTTTTGGCCAAGCGGGTGCCGGGCAGAGTCTTCAGGAACTGGCGCGTCACGGTAATGGCCGTGAACATGGAAATCAGAATACCGATAGCCAGCATCAGGGCAAATCCCCGGATGATGGAATTTCCAAAGAACCACAGGATGGCGCAGGTGATAAGAGAAGAGACATTGGAATCCCGAATAGAGGACCAGGCGCGTTCAAAACCGGTGATGACAGCCGCCTGAAAACCCTTGCCGGAATTAAGCTCTTCTTTGGTGCGCTCGAAAATCAGGATGTTCGCATCCACCGCCATACCGATAGACAGGATGATGCCGGCGATGCCCGCCAGTGTCATCACAATGCCGGTAACCTTCAGAATGAAGATGATGATAATAGAGTAGATGATAAGCGCCAGGACAGCGAACACACCCATCAGCCGATAACAGAGGATCATATAAAGCGCCAGGCCGATCAGGCCGATCAGGCCAGCCAGGAGTGATACGCGCAGTGCGCTTTCCCCCAAAGTGGCGCTGATGGTGTGCTGGCCGGTCAGGATGACCGGGGCGTCAATGGCGCCGGTGTTTAAGTCGGTGGCCAGCTGGAGCGCTTCCCGGATGGAATAATTGCCTGTGATCACAGCCGCGCCTCCGCTGATCTTTTCATTCACATTCGGCGCGGAAATCAGTTCCCCGCCGACAAAGATGGCCAGTGGCTTTCCTACCAGGCGATCAGTGATGTCGGCAAACATGTCCGATCCTTCGCTGTCGAACTCGATACTCACCTGGGGCGCGCCTAATTGGTTGTACGTCACCGTGGCATGCTTGAAATGCGCGCCATCCAGTCCTGTGGATTTCCAGGGGTCAGGTGTCAGGTCGAAAAATAGCTCGTGATAATTGTATTCGGTTTCCTCAACAGTTACCTCATGCGGTTCCGTGAGAGCCAGCTCTTCTTCCAGTTTGGCGCGGTTTGCCTCGGTGTCCGGCAGGGTCAGAACGGCTACCGAAACCGTCTCATCCCCGCCTTTTTTGTCAGCAGTCTTGATGATGTGATAACCGAATTCCGTTTCCACCACGTCCGAAACTTCGCCCACGTCCAGCGCGAACGCCGCGTCTTCAAAAGCCGGGGTCATCTGCCCGGTACCGAAAAAGCCCAGATCCCCTCCACTGGCTGCTGATGAGCAATCTGAATGCTTTTTGGCCAATTCTTCAAAGCGATTCGGATTGTCATTGATTTGTTTTAATAAGTCGCTGACTTCCTGTTCCGCCTCCGCTTTCGTGCGGGTCACATTTTCCGCAGCCCGTTCTGCGCCCTGGTAGGCGATCAGGATATGGCTGGCCTTCACTTCGCCTTTTCCTTCGTCTTTGGCCAGCACTTCGTACACTTTCAGTTCATCTTCCACTTCGATGACGCTCGTCAGTTCATTAACAGGCGTCGCCCACAGGATGTCCGCCACATGTTCCGGAAAGTCAGAACGTTTTTTAAAGTTTTCCGTGTCGCGCAGTTTATCGAACGCTTCCGTTACCTCACGGAAGGATTTGGTGACGGATTTGGTGCGTTCCTTTGTTTCTTTGCCGAGGAACTGCAGCAGGTAAAGGCCTTTTTGTTCGGTCAGTTGGCCGCTTTCACCGACCACATAACCATCCGTTCCTTCAATGAGTTCCGGATGGACAGTGTCTGGTTCCATCGCGGGCAGTAAGTCTTTATGGCGTGCCGGCAGTTCGGATTCCCATGTGGTCTGGTTTTCCCGGAAATCGATTTTTTTATCGCTGGTCTGGGTGGTTAAAGCGATTTCCCGGAAATCTGCACCGGACGCCAGCACCTTTTCCAGTGTGGCTGTGGCCTGTGCTTTTACCTTTTCCTTTTCATCCGGATCCATTTCCGTCTTTTTTTCCTTGAATTCGAGCTGGATGGTCTTGCCCACTACGCGCTTAGCCTCCTCGATATCCTTGATGCCGGCCAGCTCCACGATGATGTGCTGTTCATCCGCCACGTTGGAAAGGTAGATCTGCGGCTCGGAGACCCCCAAACGGTTCACCCGGCGTTCGATGGTAGTGCGCACGCCCTCGACAATGTCTTTGATGCGCACATCGTTGGCCTTGTCATCGTCTTCGTTTTTCGCGTGCGCGTTCCTCAGATCGATGCGGTAATCCAGCTGGGTTCCGCCCTGCAGGTCGAGCCCCAGGGTGATTTTCGGGTTTTCGAAAAAGTTGACCAGCTTGTTGTCCGGCCAGGTGGATTTAACGGAATAGGGCAGGGCTATCACCCCCATCAGGATAGAGGCGATAATGATAAAGATAAGTCCTTTGGAAACACGGGAAAACATCTTGTTTTAGAATTAAATATTAATACGAGATAACGATATGACGGAGTGGCAAACAACTTAATTTATCTGTCATTTCATTATTACGTCATTTCGTCATAAAAACGGGCGGAATAAGTTTAGCGGAAACCCTGTGAAATGACAAATTTTAAATGACAATTTTGGCCGGTTTACTTTATGCAAAATTAAAATTTGTCATTTGTCATTTAAAATTGATCATTTCTGTATTTTACTACCCTGCCGTATCATCTTGTGGCTCAGGTCGATGTTTTTAAGTTCAGATCCCTCATCCACAATGCAGTTTCTCAGCACGCAGTTGATGATTTTGCAGTTTTTTAAAATCACCGCGTTTTCTAAAGTCGAATTTTGGATTGTTGTGTGGTCACCCAAATAAACGCCGCCCTTAAATTGTGAGCCTTCTTTTTCCACCTGACCGTTTTCGATCACCCGTTCGTCCAGAAGCTCCCGATTTGCTTCCAGATAACCCTCAAACGACCCCACATCAAACCATTTTTCCCTGAAAGAAAAAACGCTGACAGGCACTCCTTTTTTAAGCAGATGTTCAAAAATGCCGCCCAAATCATCATTTTTTTCTTTGGCATATTCCACAATATCGTCCAGATTTTCTTTGGGAAAAATATAACAGCCGGTACTCACTAAAGTGCTTTTCGGCTCCTGCGGTTTCTCCTGGAATTCGACCACACGTCCGCCCTGTTCAACCACGACTCCAAACCGTTTCGCCAAATCCGGATTCCGGATATCGTACGCCGCCAACAGGGGGTTATTTTGGTAAGAATCAATAAAATCCTTCATTTTAAATCCGAAATAATTATCGCCGGCGATCAGCAGTAAATCCTCATCCAGCTTTTCGTGCCCGATCACCATGGCGGCGGCGCCCAACGCCCCTTTTTTAAATTCATCGTCAAACGAATCCTCCACAAAAATTTTAATCGGGCGGTTTTTATAATCCTTCGCCCATTTTTTAAATTCATTTTCAAAAACCGCGTTGGTCGAAATAACGATTTCCATATCCTCCGGCAGGCCGTCGGCAATATGCGAGATAATCGGTTTATCCTTCAGGTGCAGAAGGGGTTTTGCCTTATTTTCCGTCAGCGGCCACAACCGTGTCGCGAAACCGCCGGCCAGTATAATACACTTCACTAATTACAAATTTTAAATTTTAAATTACAAATGACAAATTACAATTTTTGGTACCTTAAATTAAAATTTGATATTTAAAATTTGATATTTGTTATTTTAAAAAGGTTTACCAGATTTTATCCCACCAATGTTTCTTCCTCACAACTTTCAAAAACGGCTGTCCTTCAATTTCCTCTACCCGCTGATGTCCCTGAAAGATTCCCAGAAGTTCCGGCGGCATGATGAATTTAAGGTTGTTCTGGAGGGCGTAATTGATGATGTTTAAGCTTTGCTCCAGATGATCCGCCTGAAGAATATGGTCGACGTCGTGCTGGGCGATGGCTTTTTCAAACACATTCATCTTACCCACTACCGGCACCCCCGCGATCACGCTTTTACCCGTTCCCTGCGCGTCAATAATCGCCACCGGTTTGATGTGAGATTTGGTCTGGATCAGGTGTTTCACAATTGCTTCCGCCGGCCGGTTCGCGCCGATGATGAGCGTGCGGTACACGCCCACTTCCCGTTCCGCGCTTTTCTGCAAAATCCATTTAAAGATCCGGTGCCAGAAATACACGAACAGGAACGTCAGCAGAAAGATGTAAACCAGGATCAGGCGCGAAAAGAAATTCTGGTACGCGAAGTAATACAGCACCATAAACACCGCCACATTCTCGATCGCCACAAACGCGATCCTCTGCATGTGCCGCAGGCTCCGGATCTGCTGGGTCAGTTTATAGGCGCGGGCGAAAAACATGAATCCCAGCGTAACGGGTGTGGTAATAAGGGCGATGATCATATACTGATCAAACGGAAAATCCGTTGAAAAGTAAAAGCCGATGCGCAGAAAATAAGCCAGCGCGAACGCGGCCAGAAGTAACAGGCCGTCCACGATGATCTGCAATGTTTTTAAACGGACCAGATGTTTATTCATCGGCATCCGGATTATTTTTTTTATCTTCCATTATGGCAGCCAAAGCCCGCGCGTGGGTCATATTCGCCTGGCCCATGGCGACCGCTAAGTAATGCGGATTAAGCGGTTTTCTGGTTTTTCGGCTTTCGGTTTCCGCTTCCGAAGGCTCATCGTCTCTGGGTTTTTCTAAGGACATGATTTTAAGGTTAAATGGCAAAATTAGTTTTACCATAAAACAGCAGTAAAATACAGGCGGCAGGGGGCGAATCATCTTAAAATCCATTATAAAATTTTTATTTACCCCCCTTGTATGGTAAAATATTTATCAATATGAAACAAAGATCATGAATAAAAAACACCTGACTCAGGCACTTGATTCTACCCGTATTAAGATTCTTCTTTTTGCGGGATTGTTCGGTTTATCCATCATCGTCCCCGCCTTTATCCACATCCAGTGGATCACCGGCCCGATGGTCAATGCGGTTTTGATAATAACCACCGTTCTCATTGGTCCTATGGAGGCGGTGCTCATCGGTCTGATGCCCAGCACCATCGCGCTTGTCGCCGGTTTGCTCCCGCTGCCTCTGGCACTCATGGTGCCGTTTATTATGATCGGCAACGCGGTACTGGTCGCCACCTTTTATTACCTATATAAAAGAAATTTTTTACTGGCAATCGGCATTGCCGCGTTTCTTAAATTCGCCTTTCTCCATGAATCCGTCACGCTGATTATGAGCAAACTGCTGAAGCAGGAAATCGTTGCCAAACTGGCCGTGATGATGAGCTGGCCGCAGTTTGTTACAGCGGTGATCGGAGGAGGCGTGGCGTATCTTATTTTAAAAAATATAACTGATTGACATCTGACAACTGACATCTGACATCTGACACCTGACACCTGACAGCTGACATCTGACACCTGACACCTGACAGCTGATTAACATCCATTAGCAATCCATAAGAAATCCATGGATATTCTCGACAAAATCAAAGCCGCGAAACTGGTGGGCCGGGGGGGCGCGGGTTTTCCCGTCGCGCGCAAATGGGAAATGGTCAAAAAAGCGGCCGGCCGGCCGAAATATGTTATCTGCAACGCCAGCGAAGGGGAGTTGGATGTGTTTAAAGACATCCACATTCTTAAAAAATATCCGGAAGATGTGGTGAAAGGCATGGTGCTGGCGATGGATTTTTTAGGAACCAAACAGGCCTATTTTAATTTCAATAAAAAGTATTACCGGCGGGTGGTGCTAAAACTCGATTCCATCTTAAAGCGCTATGAAGCCAGGGGATACCGGTTCACCGTGTATGAAGAAAAGCCCAGCTACATCGGCGGGGAAGAAACCGCCCTTTTGAACGCCATCGAAGGAAAGCGTATTGAACCGCGCCTAAAACCCCCTTACCCGTGCGATGAAGGACTGTTCGGCAAACCCACCCTTATCCACAATGTGGAAACTTTGTTCAACATCGCCCAGGTGGCGGAAGATAAGTTTGAGCCGAAGCGCTTTTATTCCCTGTCCAGCCCGCTGAAACGAAACCGAGTCTGCTACCTGCCCGATGACTGGACGATTGAAAAAATCCTCAAAGAGACCAAACGCTACCCCCGTTATGATTTTTTCGCGCAGATCGGGGGCGGGGCGAGCGGTCTGGTCATCAATCAAAAACAAATAGAAACCCAGAAGATGACCGGCGCGGGTTCCATTCAGGTTTTTAAAGCCGAAACCGATCCCCGCGAACTGCTCCTGCATTGGTTTGAGTTTTACGCCAAAGAAAGCTGCGGCAAATGCACGCCCTGTCGGGAAGGGTCGTATCAATTATATAAACTCCTCAAACGCCATAAGCGGGTGCCCTGGAAAAAGATGATGGAAATCGTCGAGACCATGGGCAAGACCTCGTTTTGCGCACTGGGGAAGTCGATTCTGATTCCGGTGAAGAGTTATATGAAAAATGTCCTTCGAAAATTCTGAAAGTACGATGATGTCATCGCATCTTCAGAAAAACTGATAACCAAATAAATGAAAAAAATTCCCATTCACATCGACGGCAAAAAGTATGCATGTAACGAGGGCGAAAGCGTTCTGCAGGTCGCCATCCGTAACAGTATCGATATTCCGCATTTCTGTTACCACGAAGACCTTCCGCCGGACGTCCGCTGCCGCACATGCCTGGTGGAAGTGGAAGGCAATGTGACCACGTCCTGCGACTTCACCGTCAAGTCCGGGCTGAAAGTAAAAACCCATTCCCCTAAAGTCCGTAAACTGCGCAATGAAAACCTGGAGCTCCTGCTGGCGGACCATAAAAAGATCTGCCCCAAGTGCCGGCAGGGGTATTTTTGCCGGACCGCGCAAAAAATGAAACAATATCAGGTCACCGGCACCAAATACCACCGTGATGAGATCAAAGCCCCGATTCACAAAATGGGCGCGGCCGCGGAATTCGACCCGCAGGCCTGTATCGCCTGTAACAAATGCGTGGAGATGTGTGAAAAGATTGGCATTGGTTTTTTAAAGCTCGAAGGTAAAGGTAGCAAAACCCATCTTGCTTATAATAAAGACCCGAAAGTGGATTGTGTTTATTGCGGCCAGTGTACCGCCCATTGTCCGGTGGCAGCTGTACGCGAACAGGATCACCTAACACCCGTTGAAAAATTACTAAAGAATAAAAAAGGTAAGATCCTCATCGCCCAGATGGCTCCGTCCGTCCGCGCCAGCATCGGCGAGGAATTTGGCTTGCCGCCCGGTAAAAATCTGGAAGGCGAAATGGTCACGGCGCTCCGCAAGCTCGGATTTGATTACGTGTTTGACGTGAATATGGGCGCCGACATTACCACCTACGTGGAAGCCGCGGAACTGGCGGAACGGATTTTAAATAACGGTACTCTTCCTATGATCACGTCATGCTGTCCGGGGTGGGTAAAGTACGCGGAATTTTATCATCCGGAAATACTACCCCACCTTACCCGATCCCGTTCTCCGCAGATCCATTCCGGCGGGGCATACAAAACGTGGTGGGCCAAAAAAGCCGGTGTAAACCCGAAAAAAATCGTCATCGTTTCTTTTATGCCGTGCACCTCCAAAAAATACGAAGCCGGTTTTCAGAAATTAAAAATAAACGGCCTGTACCCGGTCGATCATGTGCTGACAACGCGTGAAACCGGCGCGCTCCTTAAAAAACATCGCATCGATCTGCCGAAACTCAAAAAAGGAAAACTGGATACACCCGGTACGTATTCCGGCGCGGCCGCGATTTACGGCGCGAGTGGCGGCGTGATGGAATCGGCGCTCCGCTCCGCCTATCATTTTATTACCGGCAAGGAATTGAAAAAAGTCGAATTCAAAGAAGTCCGCGGGATGCAGGGGGTTAAAAAGGCGACGGTTAAATTCGGCAGCCGCACCCTTCATGTGGCTGTTGCTTACATGCCAAAGAATTCCCGTATTCTCATCGAAGAGATCAAAAAGAATCCGTTGGCGTACGATTACATCGAGATGATGGCCTGTCCGGGCGGATGTATCGGCGGCGGCGGCCAGCCGTATCCGAATTCCGAAGCAATCATCTGGGAACGGATCCAGGCTTTGTACAGCATAGACGATAAGATGAAGATCCGAACCGCCCACCAAAACCCGATGGTCATCGATTTTTTCGAAAATTACATCGCCAAACTCCCCAAACACAAGCAGGAGGAATTATTGCTGACGAGGTATACGAGGAAGCGGAAGTTTGAATAGTCGACCACCCCGCCCTACGGGCACCCCTCCTCATCCGATGAGGGGGTTGCTGATAGGATTTTTTGAATAACTTCATTTACATTTTTACAAACTTCTTTGTTTGTAAAACGAATAAAAGAAATTCCCAAATCTTCAATATAACTTTGGCGTTCCTGATCATATTCTTGAATCTCTTTTTTTAAATGATATTCGCCATCTAATTCAATAGCCAATTTTAATTCTGGGCAATAGAAATCTAAGACATAAGATTCAATACTATGTTGTCTTCTGAATTTTAGACCTTGTAATTGTTTTCCCTTAAGTTGTGACCACAATATTACCTCTGCCTCGGTCATATTATTTCTTAGCTTTTTTCTTAAATCATATTCAATTATTCGATTGTGTATTCTCATTATTCTATTTTAGATTCATAAAGTTCAATATTGTATCAAAAAAATAAAAAACAAACATCAAAAAAATCCCCTCCTTAATTAAGGAGGGGTGCCCCGATGAAAATCGGGGCGGGGTGGTCGACTTTTCCCCAATCTACGCTATAATAGGCGGGCAGTATTTTTTAAATATCAGACATTATGAAAATTTTATTAGTTGGCAACGGAGCCCGTGAACACGCCATGGCCGAAGCCCTTAAAAAATCTTCTAAATGCAATGAATTATTGGTATACGCCAGTGCTGTAAACCCCGGCATCCGGGATCTCGCATCCGTTTATCATGCGGGGGATCTGAAAGATATGAAAGCCATCCAGGAATTTGCGAATGAAAATAAACCGGATTTCGCGGTTATCGGCCCGGAAAACCCGCTGGCGGCGGGGGTGGTGGATGTTCTGAAACTCATCGGTATTCCGTCCGCGTCACCGGCTAAAGAACTGGCCCGGATCGAAAGTTCCAAATCCTTCACGCGGGAATTACTCGCCAAACACAAGGTTCCCGGCGGCCCGAAATTCAAAACCTTTACCTCCATCGACGGCATGATGGAATTCGCGAATAAAGTTGGACAGATTGTCGTGAAAGCGGATGGTTTACAAGGGGGAAAAGGGGTCCAGGTGCAGGGCGACCATTTTGAAAAACTGGAAGATGGCGTGCTGTATGCCAAAGAATGCGTGGAGCGCGACGGAAAGGTGGTGATCGAGGAAAAATTTGTCGGTCAGGAATTCAGTTTGATGAGCTTTGTGGATGGAAAAAACGTTGTCGACATGCCCCCCATTCAGGATCACAAGCGCGCGTATGAAGGTGATACCGGCCCCAACACCGGCGGAATGGGCACGTATAATTACCCCGAAAATTTTCCTTTTCTCAATGAACGGGATTTAAAAGACGCGCATGCCATCAATATGGGGACCGTGAAAGCGATCAAAGAAGAAACCGGCCAGAATTATGTCGGGGTTTTGTATGGCGGGTTTATCGCGGTAAAAGACGGTGTCCGCCTGATCGAATACAATGTCCGCCTGGGCGACCCGGAAGCCATGAACGCTTTGCCGCTTTTAGAAACCGATTATGTTGATGTCTGTCAGGCGATGATCAACGGCACGCTCGATGAACTCGACATCAAATTTTCTAAAAAAGCCACCGTCTGCAAATACGCGGTGCCGGAAGGCTATCCGGTAAACCCGGTAAAAGGCGAACGAATCAAAATCGGCCCGCTCCCGGAAGGGCTCAAGGTCTTTTACGCGTCGGTGAATGAGGTAGATGGTGAATTGGTCATGACCGGTTCCCGCGCCGTGGCGTTTGTCGGCATCGCGGATACGATCGAAGAAGCGGAAGCACTGGCTCAGCAGGGGGTGGAAAGTGTGGAGGGATCCATTTTTTACCGGAAAGACATCGGGACGCAAGAGTTGATTCAGAGGCGGGTGAAGATGATGAAGGAGCTGAGAGGCTAATTCATTTCAGTTTTCACATTTTAGATTTCAGAATGAAATGGGATATTTTTAAATGTGTAAATAAAATCAGAAATTTGGGCATAATGGAACTTTTTAGGTGTTTTTTCCCGATAAAAGTTCATACAAAACTTT
>CAZIDW010000002.1:26044-44425 GCA_964538225.1 uncultured Candidatus Peribacteria bacterium | reverse complement strand
GATCAAGGCCTGTAATATTGGAATTTCTGTCAATGTGGAAAAATACATAAACGCTCCGAAAATAGAAGCAACTAAATTACCCGTAATTGAGTTTGATCCAACTATTTTTTCGATTAGCTCTTGGGGCAGAAAAGGCATAATAAAGCCAGCGATAAAAACACCAACAAAAAGAACCGGTAAAAGCATCTTAGCAAAAGACCAAGTTTCCTTGAGCCATTCCTTAGTGGTTTCTTGACGGAATTTAAAAATAGCAATTCCTGCAGTAGTCAACACAAATAATCCAGTCAAGGAGAATTTTGTTAATCTGTCAATTTGCAGACCGTTAACTATCAGAATGCCGATCATGGCGATAAAAAAGACAATCAAAACTTTTTTACCGATTTTTACTTCTTTGTATTCTTCCATGAACAAACCTCCTTTATGGACTTTTTCCTTAAATATTAGTTGCATAGACAACCCAACTAAAATAGATAAAATAATAGCGGAAATTATTCTGGCCAAACCAATATTCAAGCCTAAAACAGATAAGGTCAAAAACATGGCCGCAATATTAATCGCCGGGCCCGAAAAAAGAAAAGTAACAGCCGGCCCAAGACCCGCTCCTCTTTTTCTGATTGAAGCAAATAGAGGCAAAATGGTACAGGAACAAACCGCTAAAATAGCACCAGACACCGAAGCCAATGAATAAGAAACAACTTTTTTAGCCTGACCACCTAAATATTTCAGAACAAAATCTTTTTTAACGAACACCGAGATCGCCCCGGCAATAAAAAAAGCTGGCAGAAGGCAGGTTAAAACATGCTGGCGCGCGTATTCATTCAGCAGGCTAAAACCGGACAAAATAGCGCCGGTAAACCAAGCCGATTCCATGGGCATGAAATAAAAAACAAGAAAAAGGCCCATTAAACCGACAAATATTTTCAGTTCTTTTTTCATAATATATAAGAATTATTTAAGCCATTCTTTGATTTCATCCGCATCGGGTATTCTGCCGGACGCTTTGACTTCTTCATCGATCACAATGGCGGGCGTGGACATAACGCCGTATTCGATGATCTTATCGATGTCAGTGACATGTTCGACGGCGGCATCCGTCATATTCAGAGCTTTTACAGCCTCTTTGGCATTTTCTTCCAGCCGTATACAGCTGGGGCAGCCGGTGCCCAGAATTTTGATAAGCATATTTTTAGGAATTAGGATTTAAAAAATGGTCAAGTGCCGCCTGATATTGGCTGAGAACTTTTTTGTTCAGCTTATAAATCACTTTAAGCCCTTTTTTTTCAGATACCAGGAGCTTGAAATCTTTCAGCACTTTCAGGTGGTGAGAGGCCAGGTTCTGCGGAATTTTAAGGTCCTGCCAGACCTCGCACACACATCGTTCGCCCCGATTCAGTAAACATATGGTCCTCAAACGGTTCTCATCTGAAATGATTTTCAGAAAGCGGATGACTTTATCCGCGGATACCTTACATTTTCCTGTACAGCAAAGTGGTTTCATAGAAAAGTATATCAATTATGATTGATATTATAATTCCCAAAAAACAGAAGTCAAGGAAAATACCCAGGATTAACAAAACAGCCTTAAAATAATTTTATAAATAAGGAGTAATTTATTGTTACATACCGCCAACGGCAACTGACCTCCGGTTTGCTTAAAAATTGGACTCCGCAGAGCCAGGCGATTATAGCAAATAGGTGTCTCCGATGTATGTCGGAGCTGATTCGTTCAAATGTACCAGTTGCATGTTAGCCTGATATTATACAATTGGTAAACTTTATTTAGGCGCAGGCGTTATGTCAAAAATCAAAGATTTTTTCAATCAGAAGTTTAACGCACCATCTTGAATTGTCTGTCGACTGAAGGGCTGATATAGTGGTCTTATAATCACCAAAATAAATATGACGAAAGAAAAACAAAAAAAGGGACTGACAGACAAAGAGGCTGAAAAAGCTTTGGACCAGCACGGACTGAACGAGCTTCGTGAAGAGCGGAAATATGTGGGGCTCAGGGTGTTTTTAAGGCAGTTCGCCGATTTTATTGTCTGGATTCTGATCGTGGCATCGGCTATTTCCTATGGTATTGGGGAAAAAATCAATTTCTGGGCCATCAATTTTATCATCGCGTTTGTCGTATTGATGGGTTTTTTGCAGGAATACAAAGCGGAACGGGCGGTGGAGGCGCTCAAAGAAATGTCCCGGCCTAAAAGCACTGTCATCCGGAACGGGCGCCAGAAAAAGATCGCTTCGAAATATATCGTGCCCAACGATTTACTCTCGCTGGAAATGGGCGACCGGATACCCGCAGACGCGGAAATTACAGAAGAAACCAATTTGAAAGTGGATGAATCCATGCTGACCGGTGAAAGTGAAATCGTGGAAAAAAAGAAAGGGGACATGATTTATTCCGGCACGCGGGTGGTATACGGCCGGTGTGAAGCGGTCGTGAAAACAACCGGCATGGAAACGAAAATCGGCGGCATTGCCACCATGATCCAGGAAAAAGAAGAGGCCACCCCCCTTCAGGAGCGGCTTGACCAGCTGGGCAAGTGGCTGGCGATGATCGCACTCGGCGCCTCAATTATTATTATGGGCTTAGGGATTTTAAAAGGTGCTTCCATTACGGAAATGCTGATCGTGGCCCTGGCTCTGGCCGTGGCCGCGGTGCCGGAAGGCCTGCCACTGACCATGACACTTGCCCTTTCTTTTGGTATGCATCGGATGGCCAAAAAAAAGTCGCTGGTACGGCGGATGATGGCGGTGGAAACCCTTGGCTCTACCACGGCCATCTGTTCCGATAAAACCGGTACGCTCACTCAAAACGAAATGACGGTACAGAAAGTGTATCTCAACGGACCGGTCATACGGGTAACGGGCGTCGGGTATAAACCAAAAGGCGAGTTCCATATCAATGGGGATGACTATGAACCGTCTAATCAGTTTGAAGATCTCCTGCGCGCCGCGGCGCTTTGTAACAACGCGGAGCTCACGCACCAGTCACGCAAGTGGGAAGAAAACGGCGAACCGACCGAACTGGCGCTCCTTACACTGGCGGCAAAGGCGGGCATCACAAAAGAAGAACTGGAAAAAAAATACAGCCGCGAAGAAGAAATTCTATTCTCTTCTGAACGCAAAATGATGACAACCATCCATAAGCATAAAAATCAGCATTTTGTTTTCAGCAAAGGCGCTCCCGAAGAAATACTGGACCATTGCGAATACTGGATGGTGGATGGTAAACGTAAAAAGCTGACCGGGGATGACAAAAAAGCGATTGAGAGAATTGCGCACCAGTTTGCCCGCAAAGCCCTCAGGGTGCTGGCTGTGGCCCAAAAAGTTTCAAAAGGCAAAAAAATACCCCAGAAAAATGTAGAAAAAAATCTTGTGCTTTTGGGCATTGTCGGCATGAAAGACCCGCCTCGGCCGGAAGTGAAAGAGGCCATCAAAACTTGTAACAAAGCCGGTATCACCAGCTATATGATTACCGGCGACCATGAGCAGACCGCCTTTGCCATTGCCCGGCAGATCGGGATGGTTGAAACCGGCGATACCAGCCAGGCCATCACAGGGAGGACGATGGATGAATTGAGCGACAAAGAACTGACAAAGCGTCTCAAATCCATCCGGGTATTCGCACGCACCCATCCGGAACACAAAATGCGGCTTATCAGCCTGCTGAAAAAACAGGGCCATATTGTGGCCATGACCGGCGACGGGGTCAATGACGCGCCGGCGCTTAAAAAGGCTGACATCGGCATCGCCATGGGCATTAAAGGTACAGATGTGACCAAAGAGTCTGCGGAAATGATTCTGGAAGACGACAATTTTGCCACCATTGTCACCGCAGTGCAGGAAGGGCGGCGGATTTACCAAAACATTGAAAAATTCACTACCTACCTCATCTCCCGTAATTTTACAGAGGTGATTTTAATTTTTCTGGGCATCCTGTTTTTTGATTTTGACCTGCTCCCGCTCCTCGCCCTCCAGATCCTTTTAATCAACGCCTTTGCCGAGGAGATGCCGGCTATTTCACTGGGACTCGACCAAGCTCACGGGGACATCATGAGCACTCCGCCCCGCGAGCCGGATGAAGCGATCCTGAACCGCTACAATACCTTTATTGTATTCAGCCTCGCCACTTTTATGACACTGGTCGCCTTTATCATTTTTATTACTCAGGAGCCTGAAAATAATATTGAAAAGGCGCGGACCATGGTTTTTGCCACGATTGTGGGGATGGTGATTTTCAATACCTACAACTTCCGTTCGATCCGGCTGCCCAGCCTGAGCATCGGAATCTTCAGCAACCATCTGATCAATTTTGCCGTCCTCACCATTTCCATCATCATGCTGATTGTGATGTATGTGCCGTTCACGCAAAAAATATTCGGCCTGGTGGCGCTCAGTCCAATGGATTGGGTTATTTGCGTACTGGCGGCCTTTTCAACATCGGTTTATATGGAAATCGTCAAATGGTCCCGGCAGAAACTGATTACCAATAACAACAAAGGGGGAAACCGGATCAAAAAATCATCATAATGGAGCTGTGCCCCGCACGAGATTAAAAACCTTGTGTGTCGTGCGGCCGAAGAACACCCTTTTAAAGCCCCTGGCTGGCTGGCAGATAATATCCCCATCAAGCTGAACCAACCCACTGTCTGCCGACTACTCAAACCACGTAAGGTCAGGCAGCGCCAAAGCCCTTGACCAGCAGGAGTATACTGTTAGTGACATTAATTTAATTTATGAAAGCGCAACCGGAGGAAGGCGTCGATTTATCAGATCTGGTCATCCGTGAGATGGAACTGGATGACCTGCCAGCTGTCTTTTCGCTGGGGGAAAAACTTTTCACCGCGGAAAAATGGCCCAGTCTGTACCGCACATGGGATGAATATGAACTGGTCGGTTTTTTCGAGTCGGACGGCGAATTTTCACTGGCGGCGGAACTGGATGGCAAGATCGCCGGTTTTGCCCTCGGGACAAGGATCACCAAACGCAAAAACGCCTGGGTCTATGGTTATGTGGTCTGGCTGGGGGTCCGGCCGGAATTAAAGGGAAAAGGCGTCGGCAGACGGCTTTTAAAACGGCTCACGGATATTTTTATCAAGCACGGGGTGCGCATGATGCTGGTCGACACGGATTCGGACAATAAACACGCCATCGATTTCTTCAGAAAAAACGGCTTCAGTAATGAGTCCGGCCATGTGTTTTTGACCAAAAACCTGCAGAAAAAGAAACAGAGGAAAGCTTAATCCCCCGCCACCGCTGACAGGAATATTTTGTTCTCATCGAAAACCGTTTCGTATTCGGGGTAAAGCGTGAACGCGGTCATGGGGGTAGGCGGATACGTGTCGAGGACTTTTAAATAATCAGAGGTCTGCAGGGATTTTGAAAGCGTGATGTTATCGGCGCCGGCCTGTTTCTGGGCGATGAAGCGATACACGTCGAATCCTTTAGGGGTGTATGGATCCAGGTTAAATGGCAGTTTATAGCTTAAACGGACGGTCTGTTTCCCTCCCGCGGGGAGGGGGCCAAAGGTAAAGGCAAACACGGTGTAACCGAGCTCTTCAAAGGATTCCACCTCTTCGATATCCACTCCCTCCAGTGAGACCAGGCGGCTGCCTTTGGGCACATACACGCGCATATAATCCACGTTGTCCCCTTCTCCATGGATGTACCGGAGGGTCTTTTCATGCAGTTTCCCGGTGCCGTACCGGCGCATCAGCTTTTCCCAGTACGCGAAATCCGCCTCCTGCCAGGTGTGGGTCTTTTCAATGCTCAGATGGTCTATCGCCTCGCCCTGCCGGCTGACTTCGGTATGGTGGGTCAGGCGGGTGTCGATGAACGCGTCGCTTTTGTTTCCTCCGATGGCGGTGGTGATGACCGATAAATAATCCACATCCGGCCGGGCCGCGACCATCCTCCCGTCCAGGTGAAAGTGGCGGGCCAGATCCCGCACCTCGGAATCATCGGAATATACCTGGATGTGCCGCCCGCCGATCAGGTGGCAAAGGACGTCGTCCAGCCGGGAGAAATCCTGCAGAGCCAGCAGGCGGTCTTTAAATACAGGGATGAAGTCGATCAGCATCTGCTTGGGGGTATTCGTGCCTGACAGTTTTGCTTCGATATAGTAGGAAAAGAGGTCGTTAAAATTGTCCGCGCGGATGGCGAACGGGAAGCCCGGCACCACCACTTCGCCGGTCAGGGCGAGCAGTTCTTCGGCCACGGTCTGGTCGATGGCAACCACCGTGTCCACTGTGGGGCCGCGGCTGTGCTCTAAAAACCACATAATCTCTTTGGCGGCCGTGGGAAAATCCGGACTGTAATTCGCGTCGCGCATGTACAGCCGGTCCGCCACCTGATCGATGCCGGGAGGCGGCGGGATGACTTCTTTCAGCTGGCCGTCGGTCTGGTACACGTCTTTCACCTCCATCTTTACAATGGCCCCGTCATTCACATTGATGAGCGCGTAACTGCCGATAAATCCTCCGGTGGCCCGGAGTTCGCGGTTGTTCTGCAGGAGGACAAGATAGGTATGGGGCATGGGATCGCCCAGCAGGGTGAGGGCGGTCTGGAAGTTGCGGTCCGCATCCCTCAGGGCGGTCAGAAAAGTCTCCACATATCCCCGCGCGGTCGTCAGCGCCTCCTGCAGGTCTCCGGGAAGCGCGCCGGCATTCAGAGTGTTAAGGTTTTTGCGGATTAAAAGGGTTTCAGCTATCACCTGGTCCAGGCGGTCTTTCTGCGTACGCACCAGGTCGGTCAGGCGGACCGAAGTATCGCCGTGCAGGTTCTGCCGGACAAAGACTGCCGGAATCTCGCGGGATTCGTTTAAAAAGCCTGTCAGCTCCTGTCCGATACGTGAGACCGCCATGCCGCTTTCCAGCAGTTTCTGGGCAGCGTCGAGGTACAGATCGGCTCTTAAATAATGGTTGGCCTGGCTGGTCAGAAAACGCATGTTCCGGTCCATTTGGCTGAACGCGGCCTCCGCCCCCGTAAAAAACAATTCCGCTTGGCTGAAATCCTGACTTTTCAGAGAGCTCACCCCTTCCTTCAGGCTGTCGTACCCCGCAAACGCCAGATTCCTGTTCTCATTAAAAAAATGCCGGCCGTTCATGAAGATACCTACGGCCGTGAAGACAGCGAAGATGATGAACGCCATGGCGAAAAAACGACCAAACCCGCGGGCAGGAGTTTTTTTTGTTTCCGCCGGGGCAGACTCCGCGGCCGGTTTTTCAGGCGGCCGGATATCAAAAAACTCCCCTTTCAGGGGCTGAAACTGCACGCTCGTTTTTTTCTTTTTGGGCGGTCGGTTCATATCCTTATACTATTACAAGATTACAAAATTACAAAACTACAAAATTATTTGGTATTTATGTATTCAAATAATCTTGTAATAATTAATAGCGAACGAAGTGAGTGCTTATAATTTTGTAATAGATATGCAATCCACCTATGACAAAATCTGGGGATCCGCCCTCAAATCCATCCAGGTCCGGATGACAAGCCGGGCCGACCTTAGGCGCAAACTCCTTCGGAAATTCCCGGAAGAGGAAGGGTATATCCTGAAAATCCTGGACGAGATGGAACGAGTAGAGCTTTTAAATGACCGGCGGTACGCGGAACAGCTCTTAAACCATCTGCTCCAGCGCCCTATCGGCCGCCTGAAGTTCATGGTGGAATTCAGAAAACGGGGACTGGATAACGACCTGATCGAACCACTCCTGATGGCCGCCGGATACGATGAAGAAGCGATGTGCCGGCAGGCGCTGGAGGAAAAAGAAAAGACCGTCCGTGAAACCGACCCGCGCAAACGGAAGCAGAAACTGATGAATTTTTTGCGGAACCGGGGATTTAAGGACGCGGTGATTTATAAAACCCTCCGATTTTTGTAATTTGTAACTTCCCGTTAGCTCCAGCCTCTGTCCGGAGCTAATAATGCCCGTGATAATTGGGCATTTCTGGCTCCGCGTACAACATGGAGCCAGCAGTGTGTCCTGTTTCCTGAGTTCTGTTTAAAAATTCTTGCCATCCGTTCTGCCGGAGGGTATAATCAAATTACAAATCAGATCCTAATGAAAATTAGGATTTGGTTTTTTTAAATATAGATTAATCCTGACTTAAATCTTTAATCTTAAATCTTTAATCTAAACATTATGAAGGAACAATTCATCGCGGCCGTGAACCAGATCTGCGCCGAAAAAAACATTTCATTTGAAAGCGTGATGGAGGCGGTGAAAGCCGCCCTGGCCACCGCCTACCGGAAAGATTTCGGCAACAAAGAGGAAGAAGTAGAAATCATTTTAAATGAAAGCGGGAATTTCGCCACGGTGCTCCTTATTAAAGAAGTGGTGGAAGAAGTGGAAAACCCCAACATCGAGATCTCTCTGGAAGAAGCCCAGAAGATGAAGAAGAACGTGAAAGTCGGCGATGAAATCAAGATCGACGTCACCCCCCTGGAATACGGCCGGATCGCGGCCCAGGCCGCCAAACAGGTCGTCTTACAGCGCATCCAGGAGGCGGAACGCGAATCCCTGTATGAGATGTTCAAAAACCGCGAAAACGAACTCCTGTCCGCGCAGGTGATGCGCGTAGAGGGCGACAGTGTCTATATCAACATCGAAAACCATACCGTCCTGCTGTCTGCCAAAGACCAGATCTCCGGCGAAAAATACTACAACGGCAAACGCATCAAAGTATACCTGGATAAAGTGGTGCACACCAACCGCGGGCCGGAACTGTCCATCTCCCGCACCCACCCCAACCTGGTGGTGCGTTTGCTGGAAATGGAGATTCCCGAGGTCATCGAAGAGGATGTGGAGGTCAAATCCATCGCCCGCGACGCGGGCGTGCGGAGCAAAGTGGCGGTGTGGTCGGATGACGAGAAGATCGACCCCATCGGCGCCTGTATCGGCCAGAAGGGGGTGCGCATCCAGAGCGTGATGGAAGAGCTGAACGGTGAACGGGTGGATATCATCGAGTGGTCTCCGGATCCGCGTGAATTCATCGCCACCGCGCTCCAGCCGGCCAAAATCGCTGAAGTCATCATCGTGAACACGGACGAAGACCCGCGGGTGCGCAAAAGAGCCGCCGTGTTTGTGGAAGAGGAAGAACGCCCGATGGCCATCGGGAAACGGGGGCAGAACGTGCGCCTGGCCTCTGACCTGACGGGCTATGAACTCGACCTTTACAACCTGGAACAGCTCCCCGCGTTCAAGGAAAAACTGAAAGAACTCAGCAAAACCGACCGCCGGGTGGAAGACAAGGAACTCAGCGACGCGCCGGAGGCAGAGAAAGACATTGAAAAAGCCGAAAAATCCATTGAAAAAGAGGAAGGCGGAGAACCCGGCCACTGGGGCGGGCTTGGCAAAGCGATTGTGAACAAACTTGAAAAAGCCGGCTATCAGACGATTGAGGACCTAAAAGGAATGGATTTAAAAGCGCTTGAAGGGATCGAGGGGATCGGTAAGGCGAGCGCGGAGAAGATTTTAAAGGAAATATCTTAATCTCAGAGACCAGGAATCAGTCACCAGTACTGGTCGCTGGTCGCTTTCACCATGAAATTTAAACTTGAAAAAACTAAACTCAAACCATTCCACCTGTTCTACATCGGCTTTTTCGTGCTGTATTTCCTCGGGCTTTATTACTTCCTGTACCATGTCAACGGCCTCCAGCCGTTCCAGGTCAACGTTCACTTCTTCTCGAACGTAGTCGGAAGCATTAGTAAGCGGTTTTTAAGCGAAATCGCCCCGTACGCGCTTATTTTCTACGTGCTTTATTACACCAAAGCGGTATGGAAACGGGTTTTTCTAATCGCCTTATTCGAGGCACTGTTCCTGATTAATATGATGGGAATCGGGTTTTATTATGTGACCCGAAGCAATTTTCAGTTTTATATTCTGGAAGGGTTCAATTTCCACGTGTTTTTGTCTTTTTTTACTCCTTTGGCGACCTTGATAGCTATCCTGATTGTGGCGGTGATGGCTTTTCTGGCGGTCGCGCTGTTTAAAATCCGTAACCGACGTAAGGATGTGTGGCTGCTTAAAAAAAGGCTGTTTACCGCCCTGCTGGCCCTACTGGCAATTGGAGGGCCGTTTATTCCGATTACCTACAGCGCGCATATGACCGTGATGAACGGGGATTCCCTGCAAAAAGCTTTTTACCGCACTATCGCCCTGGAGGATTCAGGGGTGACGACCCTGCTGAAAGAAATAAAATACACCTTTTCCCCGCCCCGGCGGATTTACCAGGCACCCACTGAGGATGAGATCGAGAGCGTGGCATACAGCGGGCTTAACAAACAGACTGTCCAGCAGCTTAGCAATCCTCCCAAAAAGATCATCCTTGTCGTAGTCGAATCGCTCAACCAAAATTTCCTGTCGCACTATAACGATGAGATTGCCGGTGCCACACCGAACCTGGACCGTTTGTTTGAAGACTATCCATCCATCGACGCTTTCTATCCCTCCGGCCCCTATACCTTACAGAGCTTGAGCACGATGCTCTGCGGCCATACGAATTCTCAGCAGGCCCAGCAGTCCCCCGGCCACGTATGCGCCCCCAAGCTCCTGGCGGACGCGGGCTACCGGAATGAGTTCATCCGCGGGGCGTCCAAGTACTATGTGGGGGAAAACCTGCATTTTAAAAAATTCGGTTATGATACCATTTTTGCCAAAGAAGAACTTGAGCAGAAATACCCCGATTTTAAAGAGCAACGGGCCGATTTGTATAATACCTGGGGTTACACGGACGATTATCTGTTCGATGAAGCGGTGGAACAGCTTAAAAACAGTCAGCCGGAGGAAAAACTCTTCTTAACACTCCTGACTGTTGATACCCATGTTTCCGGGGGGCGGTGCGCTTACCCGAAAACCAATGCGGATCCAAAAGACCCCCTTCTTTTCTCCATTCGGTGTTTTGATCGCGTATTCGGGGAATTTATCGAGGAACTGGAGCGGGAAGACCTGCTTACCGACGACTTGGCCATCTTACTGACCTCTGACCAGCTGTATCCGGCCTATAAAAGCGTTCCCGGTGATAAACACCAGACGTCGTTCATCCTTCAGCCCGGCCGCATCCCCTTTCTGATGCTGACCAAAGCCAACGTGGGACTGAAAGCTGAAAAGGGATCCCATATCGATATCGCGGCCACCCTGCTGGATCTGGCCAACTTAGACGTCCCTGCTTATTACATGGGTAAAAGCCTGATTTCCAGCGCTCATACCACCCCTATGGGCCAGGACCGTTATAATGGTTATATGATTGTTGACGGCAAATTTTACCCCCTCTCACTGACCCCCACCCTAAAGCAGTACCAGAAAACCGAAAAACCCAAAGGATTTTTTATTAAAATCAACGATCCGGATGAGATCCAGACAGCCGCCCAGGAAAAAATAGCTGAAATTGAGACCCGACAAAACCAGGAAAGCGGATTTTATAAATGGTATTACAATAAATATTTCAATCTGAATTGATCTTGAGGGGCAGGAGGAAATTTACCCTCCTGGTCGGTTGTTTGAAGCGGAAAGGTAAAGGGCAGGAGGACAGGGAAGATGGGTGGATACGGGTTCAATAACCATCCACCTTTTTTATCATATTACCCCTTCTTCCCCTCAACCCCCGCAGTCCCCCTTATTAAGGGGGATAAGGGGGTACGGGCCGCCTTCCTCCCACCCTAGTAACTCACCCAAACTGCCGTTCTCCTGCCCTTTTGCCCAAGTCCGGACTCCATGGAGTCCGGACTTTATTTGCTTACCAAAAACCCTCCCGCTTTTGGCGGGAAGGTTTTTTTGATATCCGATTCAAATGACCTGACTACGGGATTACGACGTAAATGGATTTCTTTTCAGAGTCTTCATCGTCGGGCTCATCAATAGGTTTTATATCGGGTATATAAGTATTGGCTTCTGCGCCTGAACTGAATTCAGTATGGTCAGGCGCTCCTGTGCCTTCTGAATTCGCTTCGTAATTAGCCATCTGCCAGGTCTCCACATCGGAGGCCAGCACGTATGACTGATTGCTGGAACCGCCTTCGGTCAGCGGGGTATAATAATAAGAACCTATACAGCCGAGTGTTTCGGTCTGCTTACCTACGTTCTGAGGAACACGATTCCCTTTCAGATAGGTTTTGAGAACATGGTAAGTATCTTTATCTTTATCTGTCGCACCTTCGCTAAGGCAGTTGGAATTATAACAGCCGGCGTCTTCGTCGCCTGAGCAAGAAGCTTCCGGGTATTCGCCGAAGTCACCGGAATAGACTTCCAGCGCCTGGGAGATGTTATTAAGATCCGCTATACGGGCGGTATCGCGGGCGCGGGACTGCGCACCGGTTAAGCGCGGTAAGATGGTACCCATTAAAATACCGAGGATCACGATGACGATCATCAGCTCAATGAGTGTGAAACCGCGCCGAAAAGCGTTTTTCTTAGTCATTTTATTTTTATTTAAGTAATAAAATATTATAAGGTTGTTTCAAGTGTAACATGTACAATTTTTGTATGCAAGAGTTTTTTTTGATTTTGTAATTTGTAATTTGTAACTTGTAATCTGCCCCCTGAACCATCTGTTGGTTCCACGTACAACATGGAGCCAGCTGCTTACGAGTTACAAGTTACATTCCACGAAGCGGGATAAATTACGAATTACAAAATCAAGAACCCGCGGTCGCCAGATCAGAAGACTGCAGAATCGGCAGCATAACCGCGATGACCAGAAACCCGACCGTGCCGCCCAGTATCACGATGATAATCGGTTCCATCAGGCGGGACAGGTTTTTGACCATATCATCCAGCTCCTCCTCGTAAAAATCCGCCAGTTTGCCGGTGATCTGGTCCATCTGGGCCGTCTGTTCAGCCACATTGACCATGCCCACCACCATACTGGGGAACAGGGGGTCGTCTTTCATGTTTTCCCCCATAGTGATCCCGCGCTTCACGTCTTCCCCGATCAGGCGGATGCGTTTTTCGTAAATCGGGTTGCCCACACTCCCTGCTGTGATCTCCAGCGCCCTGACGATGGAAATTCCGCTGTTGGTGAGTGTGCTGATACTCCGGCAGAAACGCGCCAGGGCGGATTTTTTTATCAGAGTGCCGAATACGGGCAGGCGCATGGTGGCTCTGGTCCACAGCATGCGGCCGGTCTTGGTCTTTTTCCACCATAAAAAGAAGACCACAAAACCCACCAGGCCGATGAGGATGAGAAGGGCGTTGGAAATGCCGGCGGTCTTGCTGACCATCCAGTCGCTGGCGTTCACCAGAAACTGGGTGATGGCCGGCAGTTCAGACCCCAGGCTCTCGAACACTTCCTTGATCTTGGGCATCACAAAGGTCATGACCGCGTACATGGCGCCCACCATGATGATGATAATGGTCACCGGGTAGATCATGGCGCCTTTGATCTTTTTGTTGAGCTGGGCGGATTTTTCCGTCTCGCTGGCGATCTGTAAAAGCGCCTGGTTCAGGCGACCGGTGGCCTCCCCGGATTCCACCATGCCGATCTGCGCATCATTGAAATATTTACCATGGGCGCTCAGGGCTTCGGAAAAACTGGAGCCGCTTTCGATGCGCGCGGTCAGGTCTTCGATGATCTGCTTGAAATGCACGTTCTCTATCTGGTCCGTAAGGATGCGGAGGGATTTGGTGATGGAGATCCCCGCGTTGATCATGGTGGCCATCAGGCGGAAAAAACTGACCTTATCCTCGTCTTTGATCGAGGAAAATTTCGCCAGATAAGCGTTCACTCGGTTGATCAGCCCTTCCGGTTTCCGGCCGCGTTTTTCAGGGGCTTTGGGCTGTTCCGCGACTTTTTGCTTTTCAGCCGCGGCGCCGATATGTAAGGTAGCTGGAGACATAATTTTTATTTGTAACTTGTAACTCGTAACTGGTAACTTTATCGTTAATTACGAGTTACAAATTACCAATTACAAAAATTATTGAACGACACGATAAACCTCTTCTATAGGTATATCCCCCTGCAGGGCCTTGATGTACCCATCCTGCTTCAGGCTGATCATGCCGTTCTTCTGGGCCTGGTCCATCAGTTCCGCGTCCGTGGCGTTTTTCAGGATGAGTTCCCCGAGTTTGCGGTCCATCTCCATGATCTCAAAAATACCCATCCGCCCCTTATTGCCGGTATCACTGCATTTGTCACAGCCTTTTCCGCGGGCCAGCTGGATGTTTTCCAGGAGTTTAGAATCCAGATGCTTTTCATCCACGCCTTCCAACGCCTTTTTTATTTCCGCCACCAGTTCCGGTTCGGGGGTATATAATTCTTTACAGTCCGGGCAGACCCGCCGCACCAGGCGCTGGGCGATGATCCCGCGGATGGCGGACGCCGTTAAATATCCCGGCAGACCCATATCTGAAATACGGGTCAGCGTGCCCACCGCGCTGTTGGTATGGACGGTGGAAAGCACCAGGTGGCCGGTCAGGGCGGCGCGGATGGCAATCTCGATGGTCTCCTGGTCGCGGATCTCCCCCACCATGATAATATCCGGATCCTGGCGCAGGGCGGTGCGGAGGCCGGAGGCGAAATCATAATCAATATCGGGTTTGACCTGGCTCTGGCTCAGCCCGTCCATCTGGTATTCGACCGGGTCTTCAAAGGTCATGATATTCACCCCGATGACGTTCAGACGGCTCAGGGTGGAATACAGGGTGTTCGTCTTCCCGGAACCCGTGGGACCGGTCACCAGGAGCACGCCGTTGGGCAGTTTAATGAACCGTTCCATCTTTTTCAGGTTTTCCCCCTGGATGCCGAGATCCGGCAGATCGGGAATGGTCTTGGATTTATCCTGGATGCGGCTCACGATCTTTTCCCCGTTTACCGTGGGCAAAGTGGATACGCGAAGGTCCAGTTCCTTGCCGTCTTCAGTAGTGATCTGCATGCGGCCGTCCTGCGGGACGCGCTGTTCATCAATCTTCAGGCCGGACATAATCTTAACGCGGGACACCACCGCGGGATGGATATTGGAAGGGTATTCGACCACCAGGCGGAGCACGCCGTCCACGCGGAACCGGATACGCACGATATTTTCCAGCGGTTCGATGTGTATATCACTGGTGCCGATACTGGTGGCATACGTGATCATATGCAGAACGATCTGGGGGATGTTCCCCGCGATGATGGCATTCTGCAAAGCTTCTTTAAGGCCGTTGGCCGATGTCCCTCCTCCTGTTTCTTTCGCCGGAGTCTCCGCGTCTTCCTGCGCTTCCGCCTTCTGGTCCGCGACGCTCACCGCCTTGGGGGGCGGCGGGGCGGCCGGTTCCTGTGGGGCGGCAGGCTGGGCGCCGGCCTCTGCCGGGGGTACAGCCGCTTCAGCGGTACCCGCCGGAGGCGGCTGGACGGCCGGCGTTTCAGCCGGAGTTTCCGCGGCGGGCTGGTCCGCCAGCGGGACCGGTGGTGTTTCAACTTGAATATCGGCCATTCAATTATTAGTAATAGTTAGCGTGAGTAAGCTTTCAGCTCCACATTAAAATCCACTCCCTGATCTTTCCCTTCCGCGTCCACCCCGCGGTATCTGAGCGAGATGTTCGATATCTCCATCAGGCGTATGTGGTCCGGGCTTTCCGGGTCGATATTGCCGGACAGATTAACGAGTCCTAAAAACCGTTCGAAATTCGTGGTGCTGGCATGGATGGATGTACTGAAAGGCAATACGGTATAACCGTCTTCCTCCACCGGCTCCCTGAAGGAGATCGAGGTGAATTCGAACGGCGGATAGACCGTATTCAGGTGGGTGGCAAAGTTCTCCATCAGGCGGATCACGCCCAACTTATCGATCTCTTCGGGGAATACCTGATCAATAATCCGCTGTTCTTCATGGAAGGTCTGTTCATAAGCCGCCTCATGGGCGTCCTGTTCCTCTTCCAGGTGACTGATGGTCACTTCTTTTTCCTCAATCTGCTCCTGCATCTCCTGGTATTTTTCGGGGAAATCCAGATACGCCGGCACCTGTTCATAAAGGAAGAAAAAGGAATACAGACCCAGGGCGGCCACCGCGATCCCCAGGCGGATATACGCTTTGAGCTGGTTCTTTTTTTTCAACTCAGCCACCTTGTCCATACGGCCTGTTTTAAGGGGGGCGGAAAAAATACCGGCAGACGGTTTTTTCGGTGCCCCGGCGTCCGGAGCCGGATCAGGCGCACCCTGCGGTGTCGTTGGATTGGCAGATTCCATGCGTTTAGGTTTAAAATATAAGTTTAATCCTCTTCAGACGGTTTGGTGTAAAGCGTGAGGGAAAAATTAGACACGTAACGGCCTGTGGTCTTGTTGTAGGTCTTGGAAAAAGACGTGAATTCCTTCAGGCCGTAAAAATACGGTTCCCGTTCATCGTTCGGGTCGTCTTTGTCTTTCGGATAATAACGGAACGCTTCTTCGATTTCCGCGAGCTTCGTGAGGTTTTTGCCCAGCGGGTCGCTCAAAGTGGCACTTACCCTCAGTTCACCGCGTTCCACATCGTAGGAATAATTATTGTACTGGACATACTGGGACAGGGGGTTTTTTTCATAAACGGATTCTGTCACCTCATTCAGTTTCCCGATCAGATCCGGCCAGTCCATGCGGTTTTCGACGATCCTCTGGATGATCTCTTTATTTTTGTCTTCATACCCTTCCTGGTATTCTTCGATCTTTTTGGTGATCTTTTTTTCTTCTTTCTCCAGCTCCTCTAGCTCCTGAGCCGCGGCATGCAGGCGGCTGGCATTGTTTTCCTCGATGCCCACCAGCGACAGCACACGGTTTTGCGTGTCGATACTCTGAGCATAAAAGAAACCGGCGCTGATCAGGATGAACGCCACACTGAATTCCAGGAAAACGGTTGAAAACTTTAAAAAACGGTCCGCGTACAGGTCAGGTTTGCTTTTGGCTTTCTTTTTCGCTTTTTTTGACTCACCACTCTTTTCCATAATCGTGTCTACGATAGATTTATCTTTTCCCTCTTTTTCAGGAGACGGTTTCTTTTCGCCGAACAGTTTGGTGAAGATATTCCCTTTTTTTTCTTCTTTTTCCGGTTTGGCTTCAGGTTTAGCTGAACCCGGCTCCTGACGGGCCACTGACAGTGGTACAGGGGTAGGAGCTGGTTTTTCTTTTTTTTCAGGTTCAGCGGGTTTGGCCGCTTCCGCCTTCGGAGCTTCAGGGGCCGGGGCCGGCTTCTGAGGAGCGGGCGTCACCGGTTTAGGAGGCGGTGTGATGACTTTTTCCGGGGCCGGCTGGGGTTCGTGAGTCGGTTTCACGGGTTCTTCCGGAGCTTTTTGCGCCTGGGGAACTGCCGGCGCGGGAGCGGGCTTTTCCGCCGGCGGAGCCGGTTTGGCTTCGGCAGAAACCGGCGCCGGCGGAGCCGGTTCAGCTTTTTCGGGTTCCGGCGCTTTAACTTCGGCTGGCTTTTCCGCAGATTCTTTATTAGCATCCGCTTGTTCGGGAGCTTGTTTTTCAGCCCCTGTGGTTTCCTGAACTTTTTTTATTTTTTCCAATGCTTTACGGGCGGTCTTATTTTTTTCATCAACCTTCAGAAGTTCATTGGCTTTTGCTTCCGCTTTTTTCCACTCTTCATTCTTCAGGGATTCCTTCAGTTCTCCGGTCAGCCCTTTGACCTTTTCCTGTTTCGCTTCTGATTCCATTTTCGCTTTTTCCTTGTCCAGCTTCTTCTGAGCCTTTTTGACGTTTTTGTTATCAGGATCGACTGCCTTCAGTTCGTCCATCAGCCGCCTGACTTCCGGCTCATTTTTGTCTTTTAAAGCATGTTTTAACTCAGATTCCAATGATTTGATTTTTTCTTTTTTGATTTTTTCGGGTGACGGTTTGTCTGTTGGGCGAGACGCCGGCGTCGCGCTTTCAGCTTTCTCCGACTTCTTTTTACCGAACAGCCGAGAGAAAAAACCGGGCTTCTTTTCCTTTTTTTTCTCCTCCTGAGACGGTTCCTGAGGTTTGTCTGTCGGGCGGGATCGGCCAACCCCGCCTTCAGCGTCGCCTGATGTCACCGCCGTATCGGGTTTTATTTCCGATTTTTTCGGGGCGGCAGAAGTCACCTCCTCCTCTTTGGGCAGAACGGCCTGAGGCGCGGCCTTGTCCGCTTTTTTACGCGCCTTGAGTGCAAATCGGTTTTTGGGATCGATGGCAAGATATTCATTTGCTTTGGCGCGCGCCTCTTCCCATTTCTTATCCTTCATCAGGGATTTGATCTCTTTTTTCAGGGCTTTAAGCTTTGCTTTGTTTTCCTGTTTGGCGAGCATGGTTCTGGCTTTTTCTATCTTATCCTCGATTTTGCGGACGGTCTTGTTATCCGGGTCTACTTTTTTGATCTCAGCAGACAGCCGTTCGATTTCCGGCAGATTTCCCGCCTTAAACGCCTGCCTGATCTGTTTTTCCCAGGCCTTGATCTTGTCTGCGTTA
>CAZIDW010000002.1:0-26034 GCA_964538225.1 uncultured Candidatus Peribacteria bacterium | reverse complement strand
CGCGGCCGCTTCTGCTTTTTCCGTTTTTTCCAAAAGCCGTTCCGCCAAATGGTTTTCAGGGTCAAGTGTTTTCAGTTCAGCCGCCTGTTTCCGGACGTCGTCAAAACGCTTTTCCTTATAAGCAGTCTTCAGGCCATCTTCAAGTTTTTTCACCTGTTCCGGATCAGACATTTTGTTTTGAGTTTTGTCTTTGTCAGCCATCCGTTTTTTATAAGTTAAGAAAATTATCTATACATTATAGCAAATTTTAGAGCGAAACGCAAGGGGCTAACATCCATATTGCCTCTGATGCCCAAGCGTGTTAATTTTAAAAACGTATTCAATAACCATGGAGATTTAAAATGGACATGAAAACCGACCTCAGCGCGCTCTTTTCCGCCATTGATAAAGATCTCCAGTATCTTTGACTCCTTAAGCGCTAATGAGAAACGAAAAAAGGCGGAAAAATCATCAGGCCGGGAGGGGTTTTGGGATGACCGGAAAAAAGCGGAAAAAGTGCTGAAAGAGCTAAAATACTGGACGGACCTGATCGAGCAATGGGAAGACATCCGCAAAAAACGAGAAGATCTGGAGGAGCTGTCGGATATTCTGGACGCCGACAAGCCCAAAGAAATGGAGGCCTTCCGGAAAGAGGCGGATGAGCTGGAAAAAACCCACCAAAAGGCGCATGTTGAGCTGTTTTTAAACGGCCCTTATGATTCAAACGACGCCCTGCTCATCCTTTCCGCGGGCACCGGCGGTGTGGACGCCCAGGACTGGACGGAGATGCTGATGCGGATGTACCTGCGTTACGCGGAGAACTACGGATTCAAATCGGTGATCCACGAAAAGACGCCGGCAGCGGAAGCGGGCATCAAGAGCGCCGCGCTTGAAATCAAGGGGACGCTGGCCTACGGTTACCTGAAATCGGAACACGGTGTGCACCGGCTGGTCAGACTGTCGCCTTTTAATGCCAAAAACCTGCGCCAGACCTCATTTGCTTTAGTGGAAGTCCTGCCGGTCCTTTCCGGAGAAGAAGGGGTCGAGCTGAATGAAAAAGACCTGCGGATCGACACATTCCGCGCCAGCGGGGCGGGGGGGCAGCATGTGAACACCACGGATTCCGCCGTGCGCATTACCCATCTGCCCACCGGTCTGGTCGCCGCTTCACAGAACGAACGTTCCCAGGCCCAGAACAAAGCCCAGGCCATGGCCATGCTGAAAGGAAAGCTGATGCAAAAACTGCAGGAAGAGGAAAAAGAACGCGTGGATGAACTCAAAGGGGGGTATAAAGAAGCGGCCTGGGGCAACCAGATCCGCTCATATGTGTTCCAGCCCTATACCATGGTCAAAGACCACCGTACCGATGCGGAGACCAGCCAGATCGACAAAGTGATGGACGGGAACATCGATTTGTTTATCGACGCGTATTTGTTACAATCATCAGACCTTAAAGAATAAATCATGCCACTGACAATAGAAACCGGAGAAGCTAATGAAACCCTCCGGAACAAATCAAAGCCTATCAAGACCATTGACAAAAAGACCACCAAGCTCCTGAAGGCAATGGAGAAATGCATGAAAAAAGAAAAAGGTGTGGGGCTGGCCGCCCCGCAGGTAGGGCAAAACATCCGGATGGTCCTGGTACTTTTAAACAATAAAAATCTGGTCCCCATGATCAATCCGGAGATCACGAGCCATTCCAGCGCGACTGATGTCGGCGAAGAAGGGTGTCTGAGTCTTCCTGGACAATGGGGCAATGTGGAGCGGTATCATGAAATCACCGTAGCCTGCCAAAATGAGAAGGGCGAAAAAAGGACCCTGAAGCTGGAAGGATTCAACGCCCGCGTGGTCCAGCACGAAATCGATCATTTGGACGGCATCCTGTTTACGGACTACCTGGACGCTGAAGACAGCCTCCTGAATGTAATGAGACAGGGGGAAACCGAGCGGCTGTAAATGAATTTGCAAACCGGCTTTTTTTAAAGTAAAATCCTTACGCATTACAGGCGGTTCATCCGCGTGCCCAAGTGGTGGAACTGGTAGACACGCAGCGTTCAGGGCGCTGTGCTCTCCGGAGCGTGGAGGTTCGACTCCTCTCTTGGGCACCATGTTGCAAAAATAAATTCCGACGAGCCCGGGTGGTGGAATTGGCAGACACGCTGGTTTTAGGAACCAGTGCCTTACGGCGTAAAGGTTCGAGTCCTTTCCCGGGCACCATGATTTTTTGCTTATGGGCTGAATTTGTTATAATCAATATATCTAATCAACCCAACCATGAAATCCAAAAAACTATTTTCCTTTATTTTATTGCTATTTTTACTGGTCCCGGCTATCGCCTTTGCCCTGGATTTTGAGGCAGGTGAAGAAATCACGTCGTCCGTAACGATCAATGACGACTATTACGCAATCGGCGGGACTATCCGGATGGAATCGGATGTGAACGGCGACCTGATCCTGGGAGGCGGACGCATCCTGGTGGATTCGGTGATCTCGCAGGACCTGATGGCAGGCGGAGGAGAGGTGATAATAAAAGGGGAGGTAAGAGATGACGCGCGTCTGGCCGGCGGAAATCTGATTATCAATGCCCTTATTAAAGACGATCTGATTGCGGCCGGGGGAAATATCAGCCTGAAGGAAAACAGTTTTATCGGCAGTGATGTCACGGTGGCGGGCGGCAATGTCGTAATCGAAGGTCCGATTAACGGAAACCTTCAGGGAATTGCCTCTAATCTGTATATCAACAGCGTCATCAAAGGGGATGTGGCGCTGATGAAAGCAGACCAGCTGACTGTCGGCCCTAAGGGAAAGGTGATGGGAAATCTGCTTTACCGCTCCCCTGCCCCAAGCAAGACTGTGAACGAGGATACCGTCATGGGAGTAATCGACTACAAGCCCACGGAACTTACGGTCACAGACCGGGAATTCAAATCCATGGCCGCCGGGCTGATCGCGGGTTTTTCTGTCTTCAGTTTCCTGTGCCTCCTGCTGGCCGGGCTCGTCGTACTCGCGCTTTTCCGTTTTTATATGCCGAATGCCGTTAACACGATCTATAAAAAACCGCTGGCCAGCGTGGGGCTGGGTTTTCTGATTTTAATCCTGACGCCCGTCGCGGCGTTCGTCTTCCTTATCACAGGCATCGGCTGGCCGTTTTTCTTTATCCTTCTGGCCCTCTGGCTGATCGCCCTCTTCTTCGCTAAACTGATAGCCGCCCTGATGATCGGAATGAAGCTGGTCCGGCTGACCGATAAAAGCAGGTTTTTGAGAGTTTACGGGTCGTTCGCCTTAGGCGCGCTGATCTACACGCTTTTAACGCTTATCCCCTTTGTGGGATGGATTATCAAATTCGCCTTCATCCTGATGGGGATGGGCGGCCTGGCTCTGTATGAGACCGGCCTGTTTAAAGACCTGAGAAATAAAAAATTAGTTTAATCTTATCAGGACACAAAAAACAGAACATAGGACTCAGCTTCTCATCGTCTGAATTCTGACTGAATCCTGAGTTCTTAGTCCTGAATCCTTAAAAAAATATGAGCTATGCCATCGACACCCATTGTCACCTGAGCTTTCTGCCCCAGCGGACCCGTAGCGGCGTCATCCGACGCGCGCTTTCCGCTGATGTGCAAAAGCTCATCACGGTCGCCTGTAACCTGGAGCAGGTGGGCGAATGCCTGCCGCTCACTGATAAATACGATTTTATCTGGACGACCGCCGGCATCCATCCGACGGATCTTGGCAACAATATCGAACGGGATCTGGAGCAGGTCTATGAATACGCGAAAAATGAGGAAAAAATCGTGGGCATCGGGGAGATCGGGCTGGATTATTATCACGACAGATTCCCTCATAAAGACCAGATGGCTTATCTGATCGGCCAGCTCAATATATCAAAACAGCTGAAAAAACCGGCTATCCTACACTGCCGGGCGGGTAAATTTGCGGGGGAAAACTCAACGGTCTTTCCGGATATGCTGAAAGCGCTGAAGCAGACAAAATGCACGAACGCGGTGATGCACTGCTTCAGCGGCAGTTACGAGGAAGCATTCCGGTTTCTGGAGCTGGGGCTGATGATCTCTTTCACCGGTATCATCACTTATAAACGCAATGAAGAACTTCGGCGGGTCATCAAAGATATGCCCATCAGCCGTCTGATGATCGAAACGGATGCGCCCTTCCTGCCGCCTAAAGAATATAAGGGTAAGAAAAATGAACCGGCTTATGTGATAGAGGTGGTAAAAACCATCGCCCGTGTCCGGAAAATGGAGGCGGATGAGGTTCTGGAGATTACCACGAAAAATGCGGAGCGGTTTTTCGGGATTTAGCCTCCTTTTATCATTTCGACGGATCGTAGCGATTGGAGAAATCCCTTGCTTAATACCAATCAACCGCCAAAACTTTCCAAGATGGATTAATTGTCCTGATTAAACTCTGCTTTTTCTCACGTCGCCATTTTTTGATTTGTTTTTCTCTGTCAATTGCATTCAATGCATACTGATGTTCCTCAAAATAAACTAATTTATGACATTAATACCGTTTGGTAAAACAGCCGTCGATCAAATCATTTTTATGTTCATAAACCCTCCCCTCGATACAATTAGTAAAACCTACCTATAACGTTCCACTTTCACGAGCCATTATATAAACAAAAAATTCGCAGCATCTTCTCATATTCAGTCTTTTAAACCAGCAAGTGATTCCTTTGATGCAGTCGGAATGAAAAAAGAGGGTAGACCGGATAATAAAATAATAAAAATTTTAATTAAAACACTTCTTTATCGCTTCCTCAACCGACTTAACTTGTTTGGCGGACAGAATGTTTTTAAACCCTAACTTTTCCGCCTCTTTCAGCCGTTTTTCTGTCTGGCTGACAATCCGCACCTCGCCGGACAAACCCACCTCTCCCATCACCGCTAAATCGGGGGGCAGGGGTTTTTTGAGCTTAGAGCTGGCCACGGCCATCGCAATCGCCAAATCAATGGCCGGTTCGCTCAGTTTCAGGCCGCCGACGACATTAACGAACACGTCGGTGTTATCCAGTTTGATTTTGGCATATCGTTCCAGCACCGCGAGAATGATATTCAGGCGGTTCATATCCACTCCGCTGGCTGTGCGTTTCGGGTAACCGAAATGGGTGTAGGATGTGAGCGCCTGAACCTCTACTAAAAACGTCCGGGTGCCTTCCAAAACCGGCACAATGACAGAACCGATGGGGTTTTCCGCCCGGCCTTCCAGGAAAGAGGCGGACGGGTTTTTGACTTCTTCCAGGCCTTGCTCATTCATCTGAAACACCCCCACCTCGTCTACCGCCCCGAAACGGTTTTTGGTGGTGCGGAGCAAACGGAACTGGTGAAAGCGGTCGCCCTCTAAAAACAACACCGTATCCACCAGATGGGTAAGCACCTGCGGGCCGGCCAGATTCCCTTCTTTGTTCACGTGGCCGATAAGCAGAATAGGAATGTTCTTGCTTTTGGCTGTCTGCATCAGCTGTTCCGTTACATAGCGGACCTGTGAAATAGAGCCGGCCTGGCTGGCTACCTCATCGCTGGACATAACCTGGACCGAATCCACCACCACAAAACCCGGCTTTTCCGCTTCAATGGTAGCCAAAATAGATTCCAGGCTGTTCAGGTTAAAGAGGCTGATAGGGGTTTTGATCTTCAGGCGGCGGGCGCGGTCAGTGATCTGGTCGACTGATTCTTCACCCGAAAAATAAAGGACTTTTTTGCCGGCTTCTGCCATCCGCCCGCAGATCTGCAGGGTGAGAGTGGACTTGCCGATTCCGGGATCGCCAGCCAAAAGCGCCACAGCATCCGGCATAAACCCGCCGCCCACCACACGGTCGAATTCATCGATCCCGGTCAGCAGGCGCTCTTTTTTCTGGCGATTTTTTAAAGTAATGACCGGTTTGGCGGCCACAGCGGAAAGCGCCTTTTCTTTTTTACCGATATTCACCGCGTCTTCCACCAGTGTGTTCCATGAACCGCATTTCATACACTGACCGCTCCACTTGGGGCTTTCCGCGCCGCAACGGGAACAAAGGTAGATGGTTTTGAGTTTCATGGTGTTTAGTTAATTGTCTGAACTGTGATTATTATGATCATCCTTGAATCACATAAATCACAGCCTGACAGTAGTATAGTGAACAAATGTTTACCAAGTCAAGATAAAAAAATCAGCCCATAAATATCCCCTTCCTTATAACCGGGATCCGCCTATACCAGTACGGGCAGGTGAGAGTGTAATTAGTTTAGAAAGGTGGTAATATAATTATATAACTAAATCACTTACTAAGGCGGATACTTTTTGCTATAATATCCGCACACTTAACCACCAACACTTATGCCTCAATTCCCACAAATACCCCAACTCTCGCAATTCCGCTTCAGGGGAAAAAATCTGGTCGGCATCATTATTGCCGTCATCGTCTTTCTGATTATTTTAGACGGACTTGTCTCGGTCCCCCCCGGCCATGTCGGCATTATCTATGACCGCGGACGCGGGATTCTCACTGAAAA
This sequence comes from uncultured Candidatus Peribacteria bacterium, assembly GCA_964538225.1. Classification (GTDB taxonomy): domain Bacteria; phylum Patescibacteriota; class Gracilibacteria; order UM-FILTER-43-11; family UM-FILTER-43-11; genus JAFGCR01. The sequence goes on along the minus strand of CAZIDW010000002.1, from coordinate 19,540 downwards.
AGAACTGCCGGAAGGACTGCACCTTAAAATCCCCTTCTGGCAGGTCTCATACCTGATGGATGTGCGTACTCAGGAATACACCATGAGCGTGGCGGCCGGCGAAGGCGCGGTTTACAGCGACGACAGCATGACCGCCCCCACCGCGGACGGCCAGACGGTAAAAGTAGATGCGACGGTACTTTTTCATGCGGACCGCAACAAGGCCGCTGATCTTTTCCAGAGCGTGGGGCCGGATTACATCCAGAAAATCGTCCGCACTGTCTCGCGCAGTCAGATCCGCGCGGTGATCGCCAATTACAGCGCCATCGACGTCTATGCCAAAAAACGGGATGAAGCGGAAGTAAAGGTCAACAAAGTCATTGAAAAACTTTTCACTGAAAAAGATATCATACTGGAAAGGGTTTTACTGCGCCACATCTCCTTTTCGCCGGAATACGCCAGCGCCATCGAAGAAAAACAGGTGGCGGAGCAGAAGATCCAGAAAGCAGAATTCCAGCGCCTTGAAGCTGAAAAGCTGAAGGAAAAAAAGATCATCGAAGCACAGGCCGACGCGGAAGCCATCCGCTTAAAAGGCGAATCGCTCAAAAGAAACCCTGAAGTCATCCAATTTGAATTTGTACAGAAAATGGCTGATGATATTAACTGGGGCGTATTGCCGGATAATATTTTGCCGATGCTTAATCTGGGAGGGCGCTAATTTTTCAGGACACAGGACTAAGGATTAAGAACTCAGCTGTGTTCTGTGTCCTGTTTCCTTTTAATATGATGCAGGAAAAAATCGATCACATTGTTGCCAGGCTTTCCGACTACTTTAAAAAAGCAGGGATTAAAAAGGCGGTCGTCGGTTTAAGCGGCGGCGTTGACAGCGCTTTAACCGCTAAACTGGGTGTGCTGGCCCTTGGAAAGGAAAATGTGACTGCCCTGATTTTGCCGAACAAAGGGGTGAACAAGTCCCAAAACGTTCAGGATGCGATCGACTGGGCAAAAGCACTCGGGATCCAATCGCATACTATCTCCATCAACCCGTTTATCGACGCATACGAAAAACTGCCCTGGAAATCCTCCTCACTGGCGCGCATGAACATCCAGGCGCGGGTGCGGATGACTATTCTGTACCATTACGCCAATACCCACAATGCCATTGTGCTGGGCACCGGTAATAAGACCGAACTGATGCTGGGTTATTTCACCAAACACGGGGACGGCGCCACGGATATCCTGCCTATTGGTGACCTTTATAAAACAGATGTATGGAAAATGAGCGAGTATCTAGGGCTTCCTGGCGTAATCGTGCATAAAACTGCCTCCGCCGAACTGATGCGCAACCAGAGCGACGAGGAGGAGATCGGTCTGGAATACGGAGAGATCGACGCGATTTTAAAACAATTCGAAACCGGCAAAAAACCGGCGACCGATGATGAGCAGAAGCTTTACGGCCGGATGAAGGCGAATGAGCATAAAAATGAGGGACCTCCTATTATTTCTGATTTGTGATTTGTGATTTCTGATTTGTGAACCAAATGTGACATTTAAAATTTCTGAATTAAAATCAGAAACCTGAATTCAGAAATCAGAAACAGCCTTAAGATATGCTTCTAAAATAATCTGCGCCGACACCATATCTTTCTGCCCTTTTTGTTCTTTCTCTTTAAATCCCTGCTGGTGGAGTTTTTGGGTGGCCTCTTTGGTCGTTAAACGTTCGTCAAAATAATCGACAGAAATCGGATGAATGGCCTTTTTCAGCTTATCACCGAATTCATAGGTCTTAATGGCCCGTTCCCCCATCGTCCCGTCCATCTCCACCGGCAGACCGATAACCACTTTAACGACCTGTTCTTCCCGGCAGAATTGTTTGATCTGCGGGATCAAATCCCTTTTATTTTCCAGAAAATCACGCGGAAAGGCGATCTGCTTATCAAAATCGGATATAGCCAGCCCCACGCGTCGGTCTCCGTAGTCAATGGCGAGATATTTGCCTTTTGTCATAAAAGGACACAGAAGTCAGGACTCAGGACTCAGCTGTTTCCTGCTTTCTGTGTCCTTATCCTGCTAATAAATTATTTTTTCTTAGCGGTCTTTTTTTTTGTTTTAGGCGCTGTTTTTTTCTTAGAAGTTTTCTTTGTCTCTATAACCTCTTTTTTTTCTGTCTTTTCACCTCCCCCTTTCTGAAGTCTGCTCAATGCCTTCTGCAGGCGGGCTTTTTTACGGGCGGCGTTGTTTTTATGGATGAGGTTCTTCTTCGCGCAGGTGTCGATGGAACTGATAACCTTGGGCATAAGTTTAACGGCTTTGCCCCCTTCTTTCTGTCGGACCGTGTCCAGCATCAGTCTGATCATGGATTTCATATGATGCTTGTAGTGCTTATTGCGCGCGGTGCGGCCTTTATCCTGCTTGACCCGTTTGATGGCTTGTTTGATGATTGGCATGATAACTTATTGAAAATTAAAGATTGAAAATTGAAGATTAAATTTTGGAATTTTTCAATTTTAAATTTTCAATCTTCAATTTATTTAGCTTGGGAATTTTATACTAACGCACTCCTGAATGCAAGGAAAAACTAATAGATCTCATAATCATCCCCCAGGACAATGGAGATATCTGCATCATCATCCGGCCGGGACTGGTCGCTGGGAATCGGATTCCCTTTCACGAATGTCTCTAACGCCTCCAGTGTCGATCGATCCCTTGGGATGACGTTGCCTTCCTGGTCCACTTCCCAGTGGTTATAGCGGATAAAGCTTTTTTCGATATATTTCCTTTTCCCGCCATCATCAAAAAGATTGTCGATGTCCACAATATTGAAACCGAACCGCGTTAAATAATTGGCTGCCTGCCGGGCAATACCCGGTTTTTTGGAGGCGTTCAGGACTTCGATACGCGCAGGGTCCATCAGCACCTCGCGGTGGTGGAATACCAGGTCGGCATAGCGGTGAATGAGTTCCATATTATCCCCGTTCGGCACCAAGACAAACTGGTTGTTATAATATTTCCGTTCCGGCGTGTATAAAAGCCCGCCGTCTTTGCCCGGGTCATCATGGATGACTTTAGAGACGATGTCCCGGCGGTCGAAATTCTTGGCAAAGGAGGCCAGGGCGATCATCTCCCGGATGGTGAGATCGGTGTTCACATTGTCTTTGAGTGCCTGGTGGAGTTTTTTGATGGTCTTGGCTTTTAACACGTCGCTTGAGAGGGCTTTATCCTGAATCGCCATTAAAACCTGCTGCTGGCGTGCGGCCCGGTCAAAATCCGAGGTGGTCTTGCGGCTGCGGACGAATTTCAGGGCAGTCTCGCCGTCCATCTCCTGCAGACCGGCGTCCATCTCAAATACCGTATAGCCGTCATCCGTTTCGTTCGGGTAATACGGATCATAAATAGGTTCCTGCACATCCACCGTGACCCCCCCCAGGCTGTCCACCACATCCACAAACGCGTTAAAATCCACCCGGGCGTAATAATGGATATCCAGGCCGGTGATCTGACCCGTGACATCCTCAAAGGCATCGAATGCCTCTGTTTCCCCCATCCTGTTTTTATTATTGCGGTACAATTCATTGATCTTCGCATTTCCGTATTCATCACTCCATACATAAAAATCACGGGGTATGGAAAAAAGCGACACGGTATTCCCGGCCAAATCGAGACTGGCCACCATGATGGTATCAATGAGGTCCGCCCCGTCCCTCACATGGCCGCCATCCCCGAGCAGGACCAGGTTCGTATAACCGTATTCATCCTGTTCCAGCTCCGAACCAAGCGCCAGGACCATGTCCTCGGGTTCAAAATCCTGAAGAGCCCGGTACACCCCGCCTGTGACTTTAAAGACCACGACACCGCCCAAAAAAATCAGAAAAAAAGCCAGCACGTAACTCCAGTGTTTTTTCCCTCCGCTGACAGCAAAACGGAAACAGCCGCTAAACACGTCCTTTATTTTTTTGCCTAATTTCAACGGTGGTTTTTTTCGAATTTTTCGTGTCCGGAAAGCGTTCATAGAAACAATGGCTTACTTGCAAAATCTACCACTTTAAACGGGAGGGGGTCAACATTGTCGGGTAAGCAAAACCCTGCACACCGGTGGTGTGGGGTGCAGGGGTAGCTCTTTCAATCCAGACAGGATTATTTCAGGTTAACGGTTGCACCCGCTTCTTCCAGTTTTTTCTTCATATCTTCCGCTTCCTCCTTTTTCACGCCTTCCTTGATGACCTTTGGAGCGCCGTCCACCATGTCTTTAGCCTCTTTCAGGCCCAGACCGGTGATCTCGCGGACCGCTTTGATGGTAGCGATCTTCTGGCCGCCGGCAGCGGTCAGTTCGACATCAAAGGTATCTTTTTCTTCAGCAGCGGCGGCTTCTCCGCCGGCGGCAGGGGCGGCAGCGGCTACAGGGGCGGCGGCAGACACGCCGAACTCTTCTTCCATGGCTTTCACCAGGTCGGCCAGCTCAAGGACGCTGAGTTTTTTGACTTCATCCAGAATGCCTTTAGCGGCCTTGGAGAGTTTAATGTCTTGCTTTTCTTCGTCGGACATAATGATTTAGATTAAAGATTAAAGATTTAAGATTAAAGTTCACACGGTTAAGCAGTTTTCTCCTCTTTTTCCTCTTCCTCCTTCGGCTCCTCGGCTGGTTTTTCATCCTCCGCTGGTTCATCGGCAGGTTTTTCTTCCTCCACTGGTTTTTCTTCATCCGAAGACGGCTCGGTTGCGCCTTCGGCGTCTGGGCGGGATTGGTCAATCCCGCCTTCAGCGTCGCCCGACGGCTCCGCCGTATCGTCGGAGGCGGATGTTTCAGCCGCTTTTTCTTCCTCAGCTGGTTTTTCCGCTTCTTTCGGGATTTCTTCGGTAGTTTCGGCAGGCTCACCTTCGCTGGGGAGTGTTTCTTTATAAGCGTTCAAAACCCGCACAAAACCACCCAGCACATTTCCTAAAATGCCGACAAAACCGGAAACGGGCGCGTTCATGGAACCGATGAGTTTGGCCAGCAGCTCTTCCTGGCCCGGCAGTTTTGCCAGCTGGACGATCTCGTCTGTACCGATCACCTCGCCATTGATAATGCCGCCCAGCAGTTTCAGGTTTTCGTTTTCTTTAGAAAAGTTAAACAAAACTTTCAGCCCCGCCATCTCATCTTCATAAGAAAACGTGGCGGAAACCGGCCCGGCCATGATCTCATCACTGAGTTCGCCGATACCGCTTTCTTTGGCGGCCAACCGGATCAGCGTCTTTTTCGCGACTTTGGTCTCCGCGTCTTTTTCGCGCAGTTTTCCGCGAAGATCAGAAACACTTGCCACATCGAGACCGCGGTAATCAGAGAATACAACGGATTTGGACCGGCCGAATTTGTCGACCAATTCCTGCAATATTTCGGTCTTTTTCTGCTTCGTGATTGCCATTTTAAATGAGTTAAGAGTTGAGAATAAAAAAATCTCACTTCGCAGTGAGACATCAATTTGCTTTCAGATAAAAATTGAAAATTGAAAATTGATTCGTCTCGGCAGGTCTTATAGATGCCCACTGTCTGCGACAAGGAGTAGTTTAATGATTCTCGACGGGATGTCAACTATTTTTTCTTTTTGTTTATTTTTCTTTTTCTTCCCCTTATTATCTAACCCCCCAACCCTTTTTTGTTCCCCTTATTAGGGGAATTAAGGGGTTGGGCCCCATGCGTGTGTAAAATGTACAGGGATCTGCAGTATATATTCCTTTGCCAGCCTTAATACAGTATTAAAATTTTATGGAAAATCACTTTAAAACCCGTCCCTCAAAGAAAATTTATCCACCAGGCCTGCAAAAAACTTTGAGAAATAAAGCGATTGAAATAATTAAGTCAAAGTTCCTTCCTGATAACCAGATAATAAAAATTATCTTAATCGGGTCATCCGTTAAGGGTGAATTTGGTGAATATGACCCCCCTGGCTTCAGAGGCAGTCTGTACTCGGATTTCGACTTTATAGTCTTTGTAAAAGACGACTATATTATACCTGGATGGTTAATAAAAGAGCCTGAAGGTAAACCTTTTCCTGACGATAAACTGAACCTGGCCTACAGAGAGAAAAATTTTGTTGATGATAAATATGATGCAGAAATCTTTTTTATAAGAGAAAAAAATGCAATTAACATTAACATCCGGGCACTAGGTGAAAAAGCTGGCATACCAATGACCAATAAAACCAAACACAAATATATTGTAGTTTATTGTCAGTCAGCAAAGAGCTAATAGTCGTCAATTATCCTATAATAACAGCATATGCGCCATTATACCGCCACATCATCGGACGACGGAATGAGGCTAGACCAATACCTTGCCAGGGTAAAACCCGACTTAACCCGTTCATTCATCCAAAAGCTGATCAAAGGCGGCCATGTTTTTGCCAATAGTAAAAAAACCACTAAAATCGCCCACAAAATCAGTGAAAACGATGAATTGATCGTGGATATTCCGTCTATTAAAGAAATCGGAGTGCAGGCAGAGGATATTCCACTCGACATTGCCTATGAAGATAAGGATATTGTCGTGGTGAACAAACCGGCCGGCATGGTGGTGCACCCGACGGACCACGGAGCCCATGTGTCCGGCACTTTAGTCAACGCGATCCTGCACCATTGTAAAGACCTGAGTGGCATCGGGGGTGAAAAGCGCCCCGGCATTGTCCACCGTCTCGATAAAGACACTTCCGGCCTGATTATCGTGGTAAAAAATGATAAAGCCCATAATCATATTGCTAAACAAATCCATGATCGGAAGATCACGAAACGATATCTGGCGCTCCTGAAAGGCCGTTTAAGCCCCAAGGAGGGCAGTATTGAGGCGCCGATCGAAAAGACCCACGGCGACAAAGATGTGCGCGTGTCCGGCCGGAAAAAGGCCAAATACGCCCTTACTCATTACAAAATAAAAAAATATGTGGGTGATTACAGCTTGGCGGAAGTGCAAATTGTAACGGGGCGGACGCACCAGATTCGTGTCCATTTCGCCTCAATCGGCCATCCGGTCTGCGGGGATAAAATGTATGGAGATCAAACTGTGAACTCTAAACTTTCAACGCTCAACTTAAAAAGACAATTTCTGCATGCAGAATATCTGAAGTTCAAATTGCCAAAAAGCAACGAGATCATAGAGCTGACCGCGCCGCTTCCGGGAGATCTGGAAAACATACTGTCTGAACTGTGATTTATTGATTCAACATGATTCCATTTTACTACCGATCATGACAATCATGTTTAAAATCATGATAATCAATCATGACCATCACTTAATCACATAAGTCACAGTTCAGACCGCTATTTTACCGCCGTTACCTCCACCTCTGTGTAATACTGGCGATGGCCGTAAGTGCGTTCGTAGCGTTTTTTGGGTTTCTTTTTAAATACTTTCATCTTGTCATGCCTGCCGTGCGCTTTGACTGTGAGATCGACAGACGCTCCGGATACATAAGGCGTGCCGATATCGGTTTTTTCGCCATCGGACTTTAAAAGGACCTTGTCGATTTTTACCTTACCCCCCTCTTTGTCCTCTTTCAGTTTATCGGCTTTAAAAACATCTCCTTTTTCGACTTTGTACTGTTTTCCGGCGATTTCAGCGATTGCAAACATAACTTCGTAATTTTAAATTTTAAATTACCAATGACCAATCAGCCTATTAAATTAAAATTGGTTATTTTACTTAGGCTCGGGGATTTTAGCAGTTTCATGGCTTTCGGTCAATGTTTTTATAAACCCGTTAAAATAGTCCGCATTTTTCTCCGCCAGTTCTTTAAAATCTTCCAGACGCCTTTTTTGGTACAGGCGGATATTATTGTAATCTACCGAGAGCCGTTTCATCTTTTTTTCCAGATGCTCCAGCGTCAGGTCTCCCAGGGGCAGATGGTACGGCTCCATGACTGAATGCTGGTAAAGACTGTCGATCTTATGGCTGTAACTGACGGCCAGGGCCGGGGTCTTGGTGAGCATGGCCGCAATCAGAAAATGATAGCGCATGCCGATGGCGAATTCCGCCTGGCTCATAGCCTGCAGGAGCTCAGAAAAATGCCTGGGAACCAGCAGGTTGCCGCCGACTTTCTTCATAATCGGGTCAATGACCCGGTGATCATGTTCACGGATGCTCTGCATACACACAAACGTAAATTCAGCGCCCCGCTCTTCTTTTAATTTTAAAAGATAATTGGTAAAAGTGTGGATGATCCTGGAATTATATTTTAGCCAGGGGCGCAGGGAGATCATATACGTATGGGGGGGTCTGGCCAGCTCCTGGTCCACATAATTAAACAAAAAAGCCGGGTCGGCTGTGATCTCGATGTTTTCTTTGGGCAGGCCCAAACGATGGAGGGTATTATAAGATGTCTCATCCCGCACCGTGATCCCCATAGCGTACTGATAGATCTTCCGGGCCAGCCGTTTGCCGATCCAGGTTTTAAGCGGCCCCACCCCCGTGGCATAAATAAAAAGCGGCTTACCTAAAAACTTTACCCAAAAAACCTGCCATGCCCATAGAAAACAGGCGTATAAATATTCATCCTGCAGCAATCCCCCGCCCCCCAGAATCACCGCGTCCACGGACTTCAGGGCTCTGAAAGAAGGGCGGAAACCATGCTTAAAAAAGGAACGGATGCCTAAAGGAAAAAGCGGAACGGATTTTACGCCGAACTGATGAGCAGTCTCCTTCGGATCAGCGGAAAAAACAATAAATTCATGGTCCGCATGGCTTTTTAAAATCGCGTTCAAAACCGCTTCATCGCCCACATTGGTGGCCCCGTAATTTCCGATGAGTCCGATTTTCATAAATTCATAATATCAAAAACTCTACTCGGCAGGGCGGCTGACAATAAGGTTGGAGATTTATTCAGCGGGTTTTTCTTCCTCAGCCTCCTCCTTTTTCTCTTCCTCTTTCGGCTTCTCGGCTGGTTTTTCCTCTTCCGCGGGTTCATCCGCAGGTTCTTCTTCCTCCTGAGACGGTTCGGTTTCGCCTTCAGCGTCTGGGCGGGATTGGTCAATCCCGCCTTCAGCGTCGCCCGACGGCTCCGCCGTATCGTCGGATTCGGATGCTTCCGGTCCACTGCCCGCCTTTTCTGCCTCGGCTTTTTCCTCTTCGGCTTTTCGTTTTTCCTCGACTCTTACTGCTTCCTGAATCAGCGCCTCCATTTTTGCCTCTTCTTCTGCCCGTTCCGCATCGGTGACATGGCGTTCCTGCAGGCGGGCGGATTTACCGGAGCGTTCGCGCATATAATACAGTTTAGAGCGGCGCACTTTGGCTTTTTTCTTTATATCGATTTTTTTAATGGTGGGCGAGTGCAGAGGAAATACTTTTTCCACACCGATTCCCTGGATCATCTTGCGTACCGTGATGGTCTTTTCGACGCCTTCGCCATGGCCGGTCTTGATCACCAGGCCTTCAAACACCTGAACGCGCTCCTTACCGCCTTCAGTGACCTTTTGGTGGACGCGTACGGTGTAACCGGGCCTGACTTCCGGCATGGGTTTGGATTGTTTCTTCTGAATGTCGCGGATAAGAGGGTGCATCTTATAATTTTAAATGATAAATTTTCAATTTTCATTCAGCGGCCTGCTGAAAAAAATCGCTTGTATAATTTAAGGAAGTTCACGGATAAAAGCAAGCTTTTTTAATAGCGGATTTTTTCGAGTTCTTTTTTCATCCTGTTCACTGCGACGATCGTCTTGTCATCGTTAATCAGATCGCGGACAAAACGGTCTTTCATCTCCAGGCGGTACATAAGGTCTTTTTTACTCATACTCGTGAACTTCAGGTCTTTGCCGGATTTTGAGTTTTCAGCGAGCAGATTCTGCAGTTTTTCTTTGTCCACATCCCCCACGACCAAAAGGTCGACCGGAGAATCCTTGCCTACAAATATACCCGAAAGGACCAAAAGGTCGATTTCGCCGAGCCGGCTGATCTGGCGGATGAGGTCGCCGTCCGTGTTCATGGCTTTTAAAAGGATATCTTTCAGTTCATTGAAAATCACGAAATCTTTATTGGTGTAATAGTACTTCTTCCGGTTTTTCACCCGGCTTTTTAAAAGACCGATCTTTTTTAAATTATCCAGCTCCCGCCGGATGGAATTTATCTGTTCATCCAGTTTCCGCGTCAGTTCACGGATAAAATATTCCTCATCCGGATTCAGCAAAAACGTGGTCAGCAGTTTAATGCGGGTCTTGGAGCTAAAAAGCGCTTTGAGCATATAAGAAAAATAAAAAATAAGGCGAAGTTTTTGGATTCTTTGTGCCTTTTGTTTTTTGTTCCTGCTTTTTTGTGCAATAAATTTATACATAGACGCTTTTTTGTTTGCAAGCGTTTTTCTGTAATATTAAAATGCTTATTCAAAAAAATGGCTTTCTTAAGCCATATATTTAAATTGACAAAAAAATTCTATATTTCAAAAATAGAACTTATTTTTTACTCATGGGTAGTTTTTGTATACTGATTTTATTTAACTGTCACCCATCTCCTCATCTTCTTCATCCTTCGGTTTCGGAGTTTTCCAGAACAAAACCAGCAATCCTCCCATCACCGCCCCCAGACCGGCCGACTGGAAAAGGACAAATGGCGGGCTGGTGTTCGGGTTAATCAGGTACCAGACGCAGGTCGCGCCGAATTGCGGCAAGGTCAAAATCAGGATCAAAAGAAAGACAATGATCGCGCCAAGCAGATAAAGGGTTCTCATGGGTCTGTTTTTATTTGTAAGTCGGGATTATTTTAACACAAATCAATAATAATTATCAATTTTCAATTCTTAATTCTCAATTTTCGTTGAGCATTTATCATTTTTTATTGATTCATCTGCTATTATAAAACCATGAGCATTGCGCAGAACATCCAATCCATCCGGTCTGAGATCGGCCCCTCGATCACCCTTGTCGCCGTTACCAAAAACCGGACGGCAGAGGAAATAAGAAAGGTGATTCAGGCAGGCATCACTGATATGGGTGAAAACCGCCTGCGCAACCTGCCTGAACTGCCTGAAAACATCACCAGACATTTTATCGGCCGGCTTCAGAGTAACAAAGTACGCGAGGTGGTACGGAAATTTGACGTAATCCAGAGTGTGGACCGCCTGAAACTGGCACAAAAAATCGATGACGAATGCGGGAAAACCGGCAAAGTAATGCCTGTTCTTATACAGGTCAATACGTCTAACGAACCACAAAAAGGCGGCGTGCCGCTCATCGATGCGGAAGAGCTGTTCAAAGCGGTTTCAAAACTAAAAAACATCCGTATCCGGGGCCTGATGACCCTTGCTGTCCACTCGGCTGATGAGAATAAGGTTCGGATTTGTTTTAAAAAACTGAAACAATTGTCTGATGAAATAAAAAACTCGAACTCCGAGTTGCCCGTCCGAACGAGCTTCGGCCCGGGCGGGCGAGGATTGAGTTTCGATATTCTGTCGATGGGGATGAGCGAGGATTACCGGATCGCCATTGAAGAGGGGGCAACAATGATCAGGCTAGGGAGGGGGATTTTTGAGGATTAAAAACCGGCGGCGCGCCGCTGTTTCCGTCTGCGTTCGGCGACCTTATTCACCGTGTCTTCTCCTAAGGTGGGTTTTTCTTCTTTTTCTTCTTCGGCTTTCGCCATTTTTTCGCCTTTCGGGGAAAGCGCTGCCGCCACGGCCGCCTCGTCCGCGTCCAGACTGTCCACGGTTTCCATCAGGTCTTCCAGGGGACCTCCTTCTTTCAGCTGATACTCCAGCCAATTGGTTATATAAACTTTAATCAGTTCCGCTTTTTGCTTGTCCAGCTCATCCCCTTCAAAAAGCTCATGATAATCCGAGAGCTGTTTTTTAAGCTTTTCTTCCTGCTCCTGAAGTTCTTCGGCGAATTTTTCGGTGACCAGGCGCACTTCTTTGTCATCCAGTCCGCTGAAAGTCGCTTCATGGGATTCTTTCAGGCGTTTGTTGACCTCATCGATCCTTGACCGAACGGTCTGGCTGAGCACTTTTATGTACTCTTTCCCGGTGAGCTGGCCTTCGCTCACTTTTGAAATAAGGTTTCTGACTTCTTCTATGTTTTTAGGGGGTTCCGCCAGGTAATCCCGACTTTCGTCGGTCTCTTTTATGTAGGGGCCGCCTTCTTGGGCCTGCGGCTGGGCTTCAAATCCTCCCATGTTGATTCAGATTAAAAATTAAAGTTGTTTTAACGATGCTTCCGCGCTTTCCATTTCCGCCTTGTGCTCCCTAACTTCCGCTTTCTGGCGGGCTTCTTCATACTGCTGGTTCAGATGGTCTTCGACTTTTTTGAATTCGTCCGCGGCCTGCCTTAAAATGATCATCCGCTGGTCGTCGTATTCATCGATCATTTTTTTGATGTAAGCCGCGTCCTTGAGCTTGTCGATGATGCGCTGTTTATCTTCCCCGGACAGCTTATCCAGGTTTTTTACGATCAGCCGGTGCATCTCAGGCTTCAAAAGTCCTTTGTGCTTTTCCAGTAAAGATGAAAAATTGTCAGGCATATTTATTTTTTTATTTATCTGAATATTATAGCATACTTAAAAACCTTTTTCAAGGCGCATGAGAGGTAAAAAGCCGGTATGACTAACTTTAAACCAAGGCGGCTTCCTCTCCTTCTTCAGGGGGGAGATTGCCGGGACGGCTGTCAGGATGCCGGCGGGGGGGGGTTGTTTTTTTCTGTTCCTCCGGCTCCTGCTCCGGCGAATCGGGTTCCGCTGCCCCTTTCTCCGGTACTGCCTTTTCCGACGGTTCCTGATTGACAAATAACTTGTATTTTAGGTAGTTGATCAGCGGGACCCGGACTTCACTCTTTTCATTGAGCCGGACAGGGGTCTGCATGGCCACTGCGCCGCCCCCTAAAATGGTCGCGGTCAGCGTCAGCCATATCCATAAACGGTTCCGGCGGACCTTTTCGGTTTTGGAAGATTCCGGTGCTTTGGAAGGGGCTTCAGGCTGATTCATGGATTATTATTTTTAAACCTGATCACATTCCCAGTTATAATAACATTTTTCGTAATATTCTCTATCGTAACGAAGGCGTTTTATTTCCTTTATCCATTCCTCTTTTTCTTTGTCTTTATCCGATTTCTCGGGCGCCAGTCCTTTGCCGTCTTTTTTATTCCCTGTTTCCAGTTTAGCGTTAACGTCAGATGGCTTCTTTTTGCTCTTGTCTTTGGACGGCTCCGGCGCGGAGGGGCTGGATGGGGTGCGGGCGGCGCTTTTCTGGACCGCGCAGCCGGCAGGCGCGACAGCCAGAAAAATCGGTAAAAGCAGGTTGAATATTTTGTTCCGGAATTCAAACGCACCGGCTTTTTCCGGCCCCTGTTCAGCAGGGGGGTTGCACAAACGGTCTGGTTTATTCATGGGGTCTAAACTTAGGAGGATAGGTTGTTTATTTTACATGTATTTTTTATTTTGTCAATATATCCTATCCTCTCATTTTTTATTAGAATAAAGGTTTTCCGGCTTAATCAAGCCGAAAAGTATACTTATTAGAGGCGGTTTAAAATAAATAGACAAATATTTAAAAATATTGTATAATAATCTTTAAACTCCTTAAAGGGTCCGCTCTTTTTTCTCGATTTTAAATACCTCCAGCATGTCCCCTTCCTTTACCGGCTGAGGAGTTTTAATGCGTATGCCGCATTCCGAGCCCTTTTCCAGCTCTTTCACATCCTCTTTTACGTGTTTCAGGGAATCGATTTCCGTTTCAAACAGGGTCTCGCCGTCCCGCGTGACGCGAACCAGGGAGTCATGGGTGACTTTACCTTTTTTGACTTCACAGCCCACGATCATCCATTTCTTTTTATCCAGGAAGACCTCTTTTACCACCATCTCCCCCAGTTCAAGCACCGTGATCTCCGGTTCCAGCATGCCGGAAAGGATGGCGCGGATGTCTTCGGTGAGCTTGTAGATGATCGTATAATCTTTAATATCCACATTTTCTTTGTCCGCCAGTTTTCTGACATGGGTGTTCGCCGCAACATGAAAGCTAATCAGGAGCGCCTGGCTGGCCGCCGCCATCACCACATCCGTGTCGGAGATATTCCCTACCCCGCAATGGATGACCTTGACCGCGACATCCTCGCTCTTGATCTTATCCAGCGCCTGGAGGATCGCCTCCAAAGACCCTTTAGTGTCCGCCTTGACCACTAATTTCAGATAATTGATGTCGCCTGTGTTGATCTGTGATACGATACGCTCCACCATAGAACCGGCTTCGCCTTCTTCCTGCCGACGGCGGAGTGCCTTGAGCTGATTCAGGCGTTCCTTGGCGATCTTCTCATTCTTAAACGCCTGGAGGATATCCCCGGCTTTCGGTACGCTGTGCAGGCCCGAAATACGCACCGCTCCGGATGGAAGCACTTTTTTAAGCTCTTCCCCCTTGTCGTTCTGCATAGTCTTGATCCGCCCCATGGTGTTCCCCGCCACCACCACGTCCCCTATCCTCAGGGTGCCTGCGTTCACCAGGATGGTGGCCACCGGGCCCAATGAGGGGTTGAGATGGGACTCGATGACTGTCCCCACAGCCATGCGTTTGGGATTGGCTTTAAAAGCTTCCATTTCCGATATCAAAAGGATCATCTCCAAAAGCGTCTCGATACCCTCACCGGTATGGGCGGATACGGGCACCATGATAGTCTTGCCGCCCCAGTCTTCCGTCTGCAATTCGTGCTCAGCCAGCTCGCCTTTCACTTTATCGGGGTTGGCATTGGATTTGTCCATCTTATTGATGGCCACGATGATAGGGACGCCTGCCTCTTTGGCATGGTTGATGGCTTCCACGGTCTGTGGCTTAACCCCTTCATCCGCGGCCACCACCAGGATGGCTATGTCCGTGACTTTGGCGCCCCGGGCGCGCATAGCGGTGAATGCCTCATGCCCCGGCGTGTCGATAAACGTGATGGGATGACCGTTTTTTTCCACCTGGTACGCTCCGATATGCTGAGTGATCCCGCCGGATTCCCCGGCGATGACATCGGAATGGCGGATGGCGTCCAGCAGACGGGTCTTCCCGTGGTCCACATGGCCCATTACCGTCACGATCGGGGGTCGTTCTTTCAGCACACTTTTATCTTCCTCGTCCAGCAGGGCCTTCATGTCGCCGGTAAACAGCTCTTCAGAGGTAGTCTCTTTTTCCGTCATCTTCACTTCCACGCCCATATCCGCGGCCACCACAGCGGCCGTGTCGTAATCCAGTTTCTGATTGATGGTGGCCATAATACCGTTTTTAAGCAGGTTCGCGATGACGTCCGCCACCGGCAATCCGCATTTTTCGGAAAATTCTTTCACACTGATGACAGCGGGGATTTCGACCATGCCGGTCTTGGATTTGATCTGGGGCTGGGCTTTGGTGATGGTCTTCTGCCCCACAGCCCGGTTCTTTTTCTGTTCGCGAAAACGTTCCCGGTCGATCTCGCGCTCGATAGCGAGCTCTTCGGCAGTCAGGTCTTCTTCTTCTCCTGCATCATAATTCACGCGGGCCACTTTGGCTTTCCGGTGCGTATGGGGATGGCGCATCATGGTCAGGACCTTTTCCTCGTTCTTCACTTTTCTGCCCTTCCGTTTCTTGGGTTTGTAATACGTCTTGGGCAGTTTTTCGGACGTGGCGGGCTGAGCGGCTTTATCGAGTTCGATCCGCCGGGACACCGGCACCTGGGCGCCTTTTTCTTTTTTGCCGGGTGTGTACTTGGGGACAGCGGCGCGGGAGGCGGCTGTCTTATCTTTCTTTTCTTCCTCGGGAGGTTCTTCTTTTTTCTTTTTTTCCTCTTCTTCGCCTTTTTTTTCTTCTTTTTTCTTTCCGTCAGTTTTTTTGCGGGCTGGCTTTTTCTTTTTTTGCCTGACTTCTTTTTCATCCTTAAATACCACGGATGCTCGCCGGTGAGTAAGGGTGGGCTTGACCTTACCTTTCAGAAAACGGACTACCCCCTTGGCCAAGGCGTCATCCACCTCATGGGCCGTGGCGCTGATACCGAAATTCGTCTTAGTCAGCTCCCGACGCAGCTCTTGTGTGGTAATACGAAGTTCTTTAGCGATGTCCGCTAAACGCATAAAATGCAATGATTAAAAAAGCTTTCACAGAGTAGCACCCTTAATTGCGAGAGGCAAGCCATTATTCATTTGTGATTTGAGATTTGAGATTTCTGATTTGAGATTTAATTCACAATTCGCAAATCACGATTTTTAATTCTGGATGATGGTGTCGGCCATCTCATCCATTACGTCTTTGTATTCCAGGGCGCCTTCCAGTAGAAAATGGCTGTCATTGTCCCGCGGGGTTTCGATGAAACATGTGTCGCCTTTCACCTCTTTTTTACCGGCGGACGCTTCATCCAGGATCCGTAAGGTGATCAGCGCCTCGAAAACACTGTCCAGCGGTTTTTCCGCGAACCCGACCGTCCATACCGTGTTTTCAATCGAACCGAAACTGCGATAATACCAGTTTTTGGGATACTGGACAGAATAGTCCTTGTGGGGATTTTCATATAAACGCATATCTTTGCCGATTATCTGAATCCCGGATCCGTTATCGGTCTCGATAACGGTCTTGTCATACAGAATCCGCGCCTCGTCCCCTTCCACGAGGACCCAGTCCCTTTCCTCGCCTTTCTTATAATGGGCTTTTCGGACAAAATTATATTCATCCGCGGACAGTTCATAAGAAAAGACGGAACGGAAGGTCGTCTCATCCACCGTATAGACCACGGCTAAAAGTTCCTGGGCTTTCACGACTTCAAACTGTTCCGCTTCTGCGCCGGCCGGCAGGATCGTGTCCTGGTATTTACTGAAAACAGCCACCACGTCTTCCTCCTCAGAAGGAGGAGCCGGCGCCTTTTCAGGCTCATCCGATACGGAGCTTACGTCGTCTTCTTTCAATTCATCCGGTTTATCCAGGCATCGGTAGCTGGTGGGGCAGCCGTCTTTATTGAAACTGGCCGGCTCGTAATCCTCACAGCCGGACGGGGCGGGAATAAACGGGCAGTCCAGGTCGCTGATCTCCTCATCCACCGGCACGCAGACGCCTTCCGCGTCCGCCTCCCCGCTTTCCAGTTCGCACCGGTATTCCTCCGGGCAGGTGAGGTTTTCCTCCCCTCCGCATTTTTCCCCCTCCCTTGTCCGGCTGACCAGCAGTGTAAAGCTTTCCAGCAGGGAGTAAAAAAAGTCTTTCCGGGCGTCCGCGCCCTCTTTGGACTGGTCGAAGGTGATCTTGCAGACCTTGCCCTTCGACGGGTTGGGGATATAAAGGCGGATTTCCCGGGGGTCGGTGTAGCGCACGGACCGCTGGCCGCCGATGGTGACCGGCGTCCCGTCCTCGATCTCATAAAAAGCGATGAATTCATCCAGCTCAGTGTCCGTGTCAAACACTTCCATTGTCACCCAGTTCACCCCGTTGCTCCGCAATGTCAGGCCGTCGGTATCCTCCAGGCGTTCCCACAAATCCGGATGCTGGAAACGGAACCCGAACCGCTTGTTTTCGTAAATCAGAGATTCCCCGTCGCCCGCCTCTTCCAGTTGAATGGCTTCCACGATAAATACTTCACTTTTATTGTCGATAAGCTTCTGCATGGAGCCAGAGACAGTCACCTTTTTGCCGATGTATTGCCCTAGGTTCACAGTGGCGCTCTGGATGATGATCTCTCCGTCCTTTGTAACGATCTTATGGGTGCCGTCCTGGTAGATGTCGATTTCGATGGGTTCGATCATACCTGTGTAGGAAGTCTGAGTTTCCCCTTCCTCTACAATCCGATCTTCCAGATCCGGTAATTTTTCACCACAGCCCGCCAAAAGAAAAAGACTGAGGAAGGCGCTGATGATTATGGATATCTTTTTCATGATGATTGATTAAACAGTGTGAGAAATTATAGCGGATTTTTTATAAAAGCCAAGTTTTGAAATCTATATTTTCTTTCTTGTTTTTCTTTTTATTTGTTTTTCTTTTCCCCCAGTAAGTAGCGAGCGACGCGTTCCGGAGCGTAAGAAGTCCTCCGTAGCCATAGGCGAAGGGGGACGACTGGAGCATAGGACTCCGAAAGGTAAATGTGCGCAGAATATTTACTTTGAGGAGAGCGGAGCCCTATTGATACTTACCCCCCTTCATGAAGGGGCCCCAGACAAATATCAAATTTTAAATTTTAATTTGAAGTGCCAAAATTGTAATTTGTCATTTGTAATTTAAAATTTAAAATTCCATAAAATTGTTGTATCGCCCGTTTTCCGTAGTATATACTACGAAGGATGAATTATTTCGTTATAACGTTATTTGATTATGTTCATCGCTTTTGAGGGGTTGGACGGCTCCGGCTCCTCCACCCAGTCACGCCTGCTTTCCGAAAAACTGGAGGCCAGCGGCCGTCCTGTCCTGCTGACCAAAGAACCGACCGATGATTCCCCCATCGGGAAACTGATCCGGGAAGTCTTACAGCATAAATGGGATTGTTCACCGGAAGGGCTGCAGCTCCTTTTCAGCGCGGACCGCGCCGAGCACCTGAAAAACAAGATCGAACCCGCTTTGCAAAACGGCCGGGTCGTCATCACGGACCGATATTTCTTTTCCACCATCGCTTACGGGGCTCTGGCGGTGGATGACGTAGAATGGCTGAAACAGCTGAGCAAACATTTCCGTATTCCGGATATCACGTTTCTTTTCAGGCTCAATCCGGAGACCTGCATCGAACGCATCCAGGGGCGCGGAAGCGATTTTGAACTGTTTGAACAGCATGACAAACTGAAAACCATCTGGCAGACGTATGAAAAAATCGCTGAGGAGTACCCGCATTTCCATATCATCGATGCCAGCGAAAGCATTGAAGCGATTGCCGACGCGATCTGGACAGTGGTCTCTGAAAAAATGAGTCAGCAGTGACCAGGCGCCGGCCTCTGCTGACTGGTTACGGAGCTGAATCCGACAAACGCCAAAATCCCGCACCCTCGTGCGGGATTTTGATTTTTACGTTAACCCATCGAGCTAACCGGACACGCACATCGTGAGGGTAGTGGTGCCGGGTACTTCGCAACCGCCGTCATCCGTGAACACTTCCGCTCCTACAGCGATTACATATACCCGATCCACACTGCTGCCGGTGTCCTGACAGATGTAATAACCCGTGTCTGAACTGTCATAATTGTTATCCGGGTCTACCGGAACAGCCCGCAGATAAGAAGGGACCATTACACTTGAGCAATCATACGTATCATCATCCGCTGGTGTACCGAGCTGGACCGCGCCTTCAAATCCTCCATTGCCGACGCCGATACCGCTCCCGTCCGTATCGCATTCGGGAATGGCAGTCAGTGCCGGCACCGCCCCTAAATAACAGGAAGGCAATTGCCCTCTTGCAGTCGGGGAAGTCTGGTATTGGAACACGGCATTTAAAAACGAACCGATCTCGGATTTCCGCTCTGAATCATTCGCCTTGCCGAATTGGCGGGCCGGATTAACCGCGACCAGAACGATGCTGGCTAAAATCGCGATGATCCCGATGACGATCAGTAATTCAATGAGGGTAAACCCTTTCTTGTTCTTTTTCATCAGATCCATTTAATGACATACTCCCCGACGCAAGCGTCGAGGTATCTAGGTTAGACCTTCAAAC
>CAZIDW010000001.1:0-44949 GCA_964538225.1 uncultured Candidatus Peribacteria bacterium | reverse complement strand
GGGTGTTTACTCCAGCGCCTTAGCAATCTCCTCACCAAATAAAGTCGCGCTCGCCGGCCCGTCCCCTGTGATGATGAGGCTGTCTTTTTCAACCGGATTACCGGTAAACTCAGCGCCGTTTTTTTTCAGGTTGTCCGCCTGACTCTGGAAACAGGTGGCTTTCACGCCTTTTAAAAGGCCGGCATTGGCCAGAATGGACGGCGCCGCGCAGATGGCTGTCGTCAGCTTCCCGGCATTCAGAAAAGCTTTGGCTAGTGAGTGGGCTGTGGGGTCATCAAAATATTGGTGGCTCCCCGGGCCGCCCACAAAAAGGATGGCATCATAATCGTCCGCGCGGGCCTTATCCAGCAAGACATCCGCCCGGACCGCGCCGCCGTATTTACCGTGCGCTTCATCGGCGGAGCTGGCGGTAATAACCGTATGCCCCGTGGCCTCCAGCGCGGATTTGGAATCATTGTATTCGATATCCTGATACCCCTCAGGGGCGATGACAGAAAGAATTTTAGCCATAAGTCTTTTTTACAGAAAAGGCCCGGAAGACCAGGCCCTCTGCTTTGTGTTAAGTTATCGGAAAAGGAACTCGATCGCGTTCTTCATGATTTTAGACGCTTCCGCGCGGTTGATGGGATTGCCGGGTTTGAACGTGCCGTCCGGATTGCCGGAAACAATGCCCAGTTCCGCGGCTTTCTGGATGTAAAAACGGTTCGGATCGCCGGCGATATCCGGAAAACGGTCGGCCGTGGACGCCGGCTGGATGTTAAACGCTTCCAGGATCAGCCGGATGACTTCCCCGCGCGTAGCAGGACGATTGATGTCCGGGCGTCCGTTTAAAAGAGTCAGGCCGAGTTCTTCACCTTTTTTTACATATCCTTTCGCCCAATGATTGCGTGCCTGACTCAAAGCTGGATCACCAGCTCCCTGACCCAATCCTGCACCCTCTAAGCTGATCTTCAGAATCTCAGCAATCGTAACATTATTACCGGGACGGAATTCGCCCAATGGATTACCATTCGCATCTTTATAGCCGGACACCACTTCATTGTCTTTTACATAGCGGACAAAATCCGTATACCAGGCCTGATCGTCTGTGTCTTTAAAAGGGATGATTCCCTGTTCGAACTTTTCCCGCACCGCGTCCTGTACGGCTTTTTCGTATTTGGACATCAGCTGGGTGACCCCGATGTTGATCTGAGCGCGAGTCATGCCGGCATCCATGGATTCCGCAATAAAGTTTTCCAGTTCCGCCGCAATCACCGCGCCGCTTTCCCCCGGAAAATTGTAATCACGGATCTTCTGGATGACTTCCTGCAGTTGTTTTTCCTGCTGAAGGCCGAGCTTCTTCATATTTTTCAACGCGTCCACCCGTTCCTGAAGGTCGCCGGTGCGCCGGACTAACCGTTTTTTCTGCTCGATTAGTTCACGGCGGTAATTTTCCGGCGCTTTCAGGATAAGCCCGAATAGTTTATCCACACTTTCAGGTGCGTCATCCCGCAGCAAAGCCAGCTCCCTGGCCGCGTCTTCCCCCTGGCCGACGATAAACTGCATCATGGAATGTCTGTTATCTTTGCTCACCGCCTGAAACATATCCTGAACCCCCCCTGCCGTGGATTCATTGAACCCATCCATAAAATCCTGGGGCAGCTGTTTCAGGGGGGCAAAATCCATCCCCTCCAGCTCAGTCGCGTTCAGCCTGGCCCGATAGCGCTCCAGAAAGTTATCAACCGTATCTCCCAGCGACGCGAGCTGATCCATGGCATGGCCGGCCTGCATGTATTTTCCTTCCTCAAACAGGGCTTTGGCCCGGGCCAGCAGGTCTTTGATCTTCTGCGCCAGGTTTTCAACGGGTTCCGTATCAACATCTTCCGCTTTCAGATCAGCGATCAGACCATCCATTTTCTCGATACCGTCTTCCGCCACACCGAAACTTTCCTGTAAAGCCGACTTGACCGAATCCTCATGAAGCGACTGGAACAGGGCGTCCAGGTTCTCATCCCAGGGCAGCGCCTCGATCTTATCCAGAATCGCCCCGATTTCCTCCGGCGCTGCATGCTGATTGAACTTGGCTTTCGCTTCTTCCAGCCAGTCTTCCGCCTTTTCGACCATGGTCTGCACATCAGCGTAATCTTTATCCATCTCTTTGGCTTTGGCGATGGCCTTCTCGGCAATTTGGATGGAACGTTCGATTTGGGCAAAAGCTTCTTTGAAATCCAGAGCATTGGACTGTTCCACAAAATAATCAATTTTTTCTTTCAGGGAAAGTTCACGGATCTTCTTAAGCGTACTGCCGATCTTACCATTATCTTCCGCGTTTACGGCGGCAACGAGATCGTCATACAGAGGCTGGATGACATCAATCATTTCATCGAATTCATCTGTTTCGATCATCTTAATCTGGGCGATATGCCTTAACTTATGAAGGGTTTTGATGGTCCTTTCTGTGTCGGCAAGCACCTGGTCCACATCCACATCGTCCAGTAAAGCGTTCAGCTGGCTTTGGATAGCCTGCGCTTTGCCGGGCAGATCCATATCCTGCACATCAGTGACCAGATTCCCGGCCGATTCAGGATCATCATTGGCGATATGAGTCTCGGCCTCTTCTATTTTGGATTTCGCCTGCTCGAGCTGGGTTTCAAAATCGCCTAACGGGATGTCATTTTCTTTGGCGGACTGCACCAGTTCCTCGAAATCCGGGAAATGGCTTTTGACCTCATCGATGCCCGCCTGCACTTCCGCTTTAGCCGCCTCCAGGGCGGCGGCATCTTCAGCGGATGGCTCACCGACGTCTTCGGGGTTCGGTTCGCAGTTCTCAAAATACTCATCCGGGATCTCTCCGCGCATGCTTTCCGGAGGGCAGTATTCCGCCCGTGCCATCGGGACGATTAAAAAAGCGGCCATAAAAATGCCGGCAAATATTTTAAGGATTTTCATGATAATTTTTGTTACTTAATTATTTATTCATCTCCCATTTTAACGGATTCTCCGGAAAGAGGAACTATAACTGTACTAAGCCCCAGTTGTCCAGACAGTTTGGTAGTATTTTATCGGTGGCATATTTTTGCATGATGAATGAAGTCTTAAAAAGTTGTATTTAAACATCCATTTCTGAAGTTCTAATTGCAGTTTTTGAAGATTGAGGGATGGCAGATCGAGAAGACGGTAAAATTCTTCCTCATCAGTCCGATGGCTGCGCTCCACGAAACAGTTATGCTTTGGTGTAGCCGGCCTGCTTAAGATATGCCTCACCCCTTTTTCCAGGCACTTTTTGGTAAAGGGGTGAATGCGTAAAATCTGATGATCTTTCTTGTTTCTGCCTCCGACATATAGATTAGTGAAAGTCATATGATTGTCCGTCTGAACACATTCGACTTCAATTTCTATTTCTTCGTAGAAATTCAGAACTTTATTCAGAAAATCAATTGAATTGGCGTTGGAAAGTTCGCTGTATATACAGCAGAATCTGATTTTGGTTGTTATATCAATGGCAGTAAACTGATGCCTTTCCGCACTTCTTAAATTTATTCCTTCGTCAGGTACAGCCTTCGTATCTATCTGAATACGATAGCCTGGATAAGGAGCATAAAATTTCTGTTTCTTCCTGATCCTCTTTTTCCTATGATTCTTAACCAGTCCTGATCTGTTTAAAATGCCTCTGATTGCCTTTTCCCCGACTTCCACATCGATTGCCTTAAATTCCTGTTTAATCCTTTTGGGGCCGTAATTGGTGGCTTTGCGGATACGGATGATCTCATTTTCAAGTTTCTCTGATGTCTGCCATGGCACTCGTTCTTTCGGACCTGTTTTCTTTGGTTTAACGGACTTCCTCCATTCGTAAATTGCTGAACGGTGTACGCCGTACATACGGGCTACATGGGCGACTTTATATTTTTCGCAGTCTTTTAAGACTCGTCTGCGATATTGTATGAGCTGGCGCTCATTAAGATATTTTTTATTCATAATCCCAGTTTAAACCAAAACAAAAAGTGTCGGATAAACTGGGGCTTAGTATAAAGAGGAACTATAACTCATTTGACAATATCAAATAATTATGTAAAATAATGTGCCTTACCCCTCCCCTTATGCCTGATAAAGTTGCGGCGCATTACGCGGAAACACTGAGTCCTGAAGACGGGCTTAAAAACGATTTAAACGACAGCTGTGACCACAACCGTTTCAAAGTGCTTCAAAAACATATCCGTTTTGAAGTGCTGAATATTATGGTGCAGGAATACGCGGACCAGGGGGCAGACCTGAAATATTTCATCCTGTACCATCATCACGACAACGACCAGCTGAGCCAGCGGGACATCACAGCGCTTTTAAAAACGGTGGTAAGTAAGCTGGATGAACGCAAAAAGAGGCGGTTGATTAAAGAGGCGGTTGATGAGATCGCCTGCCGGCTCATGCGCATCGCCATCATCCAGAACCGCGTAAAAGTAGTCAGGACGCTTCAGGGGGAAAAACCGCTCAGCCAAAAAGAAAAACGGGCGATACTGGAAAAAGCGCTGGGGGATGATCCGGAAGAAAAATTTTTAAAAAGACTGGAGAGTTTTGACCAAAAGACAATCGCCAATTTCGCGGCGGTTTTCGGACTGCACATGCGCAACGGAGAAGAAAAAGGCAAAGGCAAAGCCTGCAGAAAAAAACTGGCCCGCCGCCGCCGGGAAGCCAATAAAAAAATGTGGTCAGATTCCGAAACATCCCGCGCCTTATGCCTGGCCATGAAAGAAGCCTGGGTAAACCGGAAGAACAATGATGAAGGCTAATCCACCTGTTCCATCAAACCTTCCAGGACATGGTCGGCCGGCGCCGGATCCCCATCATCCGGTTCTAACGTGAGCACATAAAAAGTATAGTCGGTCAAATCCTGTTCAGAGCGGTACGTGTTCACATAACGGCCGTCGATCAGCCGGGCCTTGCCGGTGCTGAGTACGCTGAAATCCGGCTCTTTCCTCACTAGCCAGCCCGCGTAAAACGAATCATCCTGGGGGATGGGCAATTCATAGAGGAGAGCTCGTAAATGATACGTGCCGTCTTTAAAGACCGCTTCGGCTTTTCCGGACGTGTCCAAGCCGGTGAAAGACAGATCCCGTATCGTATTCCCATTGGTCACATTCGCCAAGTCGCCGTAATAATCAAACCGCATGACCATCATGTTCTGGATCATGGTATCGTTCAGCGCTTTAGAAAGCGGGTCGGTATTTAATTTTTCCATCATCATGGCTGACTCCTCTTCCGTCATCGTCCGTGGGTCTCTGATGATTTTCGGTTCCGCGCCGTTTCCGGTCTTTTCAATGGATTTCAGCCAGAAAGTCTTGCTGGGGAGCGATCCGGTATTCCGGCGCAGCTGGCCCACAGCAATGACCTGGTCGCTGTTCTTAAGGTCGCCGATGTCCACTTTCGGCCAGGGAGCCCCGCTGTCCACCGCCATCAGGTCGTACCATACCTCGACATATTCACCCTCTTCGCCCAGCTGAAAACAGGGACAGAACAGTTCACCCAGCATACTGACGGTTCCTTTCATCTTCACATCTTCATCATAAACCGGATCCGCCAGGAGCTCGGCCGGGGTAATGGGTTCATCCGGCACAACACGCCCCTCCTCCGCTTCAGGCGGAACTTCCTCCGGCTGGACCGGACCGGTCGCAGTGGAGGTTTCAGTATCCTCCGGTAAATCGGTAGAAACAGGGGCACAGCCGCCCACAGTCAGCATAACAAAGGCTGTCAGAATAATAGATATCTTTTTCATGGCTCTGAATGGTTATTGAAAACGGGAGGATATTATAGATTTTCTTTGATGTTTTTGGCAACTGTTTCGCCCGCAATCTGTTCCAGCACCACCTGCGGCGCCTCGCGGATTTTGGATACGGAGCCGAAATACGTAAGCAGACGTTTTTTAAGCTTCGGGCCGACACCCGGGATCTTGTCGAGCACGGATCGAGTCATTTTTTTATCGCGCGAACCGCGGTTGTATTCAATGGCGAACCGATGCGCTTCATCGCGGATGCGCTGAAGCAGATAAGACGCTTCGCTGTCCGCCGGCAGTTCCAGCGGCTCGGACCGGCCCGGCATAAAGACCTCTTCCGCCCGCTTGGCCAGCGCGATCATCGGGATATCGAAACCTTTTTCAAATAAAACATCATGCGCCGCGTGGAGCTGGCCTTTGCCGCCGTCGATGACAATCAGGTCGGGACGGGATTCAAAAGATAAATCCTTCTTCTTTTTCTGGAAAGCCAGAAACAGCAAATTTTTCTTTTTTGGATCGCGCCTGGAAATCCGTTTGGCTTTTTTAAGCAGTTCCGGCGGCGCCTTATGGATGGTTTCAAAACCCATCCGCAGGTAATACTCCTCCAGTTCCGGCCGGCAGAACAAATACAGGCGTTTCATTTTTGAGCGGTCAATCAGTTTTTTTAAAATAAAATGACTCAGATTTTTTCCGCAGTGCCTGGGGGCGACCCATAAGGCGCTCAGCTGGTGGACTTTGTCGGAGATCTCGTGGGTGCGCCCCATGGCAACCGGTTTTTTCCTGTAACGGACGACATAAAACTGCTTCACATCAAAGTCTTCCAAATAAGGCCAGATTTTTTTAATCAGTTTCTCATCAGCCTTTTTCGCTTTTTCTATTTTATAATCCTCCGGCAGCACCGCGGGCAGGTAATTCAGCCGGCGCCGCAGGACTTCAGCCATAGATTGGTAGTCATCCAGGCTGCCCTGAGTGGTCTTTAAGCGGAACTGACGGTAATCCGCAGAGGCCGGTTCGCCTTTTTTAAAGACCACCATCGACCCGACCGTTTCCGTGCCGGACAAATGAGAGATGTCGTAACATTCAATACGCTTCGGTTCCGCTTCCAGTTTTAGGGCTTCTTTAAGTTCCTCCAAAGCCTTTTCCTCTTTTTTATCCGCCATCCAGCGGGCCCGGTTCTGTTCCGCGAAACTCCGCGCGTTCTTTTCAGCCAGCCGGACCAGTTCATTTTTTGTACCAGCCTGCGGCCAGATCAGACGGACGGACTTATCGGTAAATTGGCGGATATAATCCTGGAGCAGTTTCGGTTCTTCCACATCAACGGAGACCAGCACTTCTTTGGGGATATCCGCGGCCATGGCGTAATAGTCTCGAAAAAACGATTCCATGATCTCCGCGGGCGCTTCCGGAGCGTCCTGTGATTTAGAGGAGACTGCCGGTGCCTCCGCGATAAAATTCTCCTGGCCGATGAGCCGTCCGCTCCGGATCTGGAAAAGATTGAAAAAACTCCTGCCCATATCGCGCACAAACGCGATCACATCACGGTCAGCGATATCCGTACTGGTGATCAGCTGTTTTTCCGCGCTCCGTTCGATGGCCATGATCTGGTCACGGAGTTTAGCGGCCCGTTCGAATTTTTTCGCGTTCGCGAATTCGCGCATCTGTTTTTTAAGCGATTCGATCGCCGGCTTGTAATTTCCTTCTAAAAACTCGACCGCCTGGTCGATGAGTACGCGATATTCCTCCGGCGTCACCATGCCGGCACACGGCCCCACACAGCGTTTGATGTGGTAATCCAGACAGGGACGTTTGGCAGGGCTGTTACCGATTTTGACCGCCACTTTCGCGCCTTTAAGCGGCTGGCCGTCCGGATCAACACTGATATTCCGGACACTGCACAAACGGAAGACCCGTTTCACGGTATCCACCAGCCGTTTCACATCGCTCCCGGAGGTCTTGGGACCGAAATATTTAGCCCCATCCTTCTCGATCCGCCGGACGGTATAGATCTCCGGATAATCCTTGTTCACCGTAACTTTGATATACTGGAAATTTTTATCATCCCGAAGTAAAACATTGTACTTAGGCTGACTTTCTTTCACCAGATTGTCTTCCAAAACCAATGCTTCCACCTCGCTGTTGGTCTCGATCCATTTGATGTCATCAACCTGTTCCAGCATCTTGGCCATACGGGGACTGTGTTTGGCGGATTTCCGGAAATAAGACTGCACCCGTTTGCGGAGGTTTTTTGCCTTACCTATATAAAGGGGGTTTTTATCTTCATCCAAAAACTGATAGACCCCTGGGCTGTTCGGCAGTTTGGCGATAATTTTGGCAAATGTTTTCATGGTTAGATTATACATTGATTTAACCACCCGATGAAGGTGCTATACAATTCCTATAATCAAAAAACCTCCATTCCACGGAAGGTCAGGATAATTATCCTGACCTTCGGGATTAATGGTTATTATCGCACCTTCTGTGGTAAAATAATCATCCATGCATTTACGAAAATCAATCCTCCAAACCATCGCTTTCTTCGACCTTTTTGATTTCCCGCTCACCGCGGAGGAGATCAGGGAATATCTGTATAAATACGACAAAGCGGTTCACATCAAAGAAATAAAAGGGATATTGGATGAAATGGAAGAAGTGGAAAAAATCCACGACTACTACGTACTAAAAAATCGCGGAAAATTGGTAGATGTGCGGAAGGCCCGCAAGTTCATCGCGGAAAAATTCTGGAACCGCACGCGTCAGTACGGCCAGTACGTGGCCAAAGTGCCTTTTGTGCGGATGGTCGCCGTGTGCAACAACCTGTCGTACGACAACCCCACCGAACTGTCAGACATCGACCTGTTTATTGTGATTGAAAAAGGCCGGATGTGGCTGGCACGGTTTTTTATCACTCTTATCCTGCATTTCCACGGCGTCCGACGGCATGACAGTAAGATCGCCGGCCGGTTCTGCCTAAGTTTTTTTGTGACGCCGGAAAAAATGAACATGGAACCACTCCTTTTAAAAACAGAGGATCCGTATATGGCCTACTGGACCCGATTGATGATGCCGGTTTACGGCAAAAAAACTTATCAGCAATTTATGGAAGACAATAAATGGCTGTCGGAAAAATACGGATTAAAATTCCCGGATATCAATGAGAAAAAATTCTCTTTTCACGGTAAAAGCCGTTCCAAACGCTTTTGGGAATGGGTTTTTAAAGGATGGTTTGGCAACCTGATTGAAGGATTTTTAAAAAAGACTTTCAAAAAACGGACACTCAAAAAAACCCAAAAACTCGGCCCCGAAGCCAGCGTGGTGGTAACGGATGATATGCTTAAATTCCACAACCGCGACCGGCGAGAGGAATATCGGGAGGAATGGGAAAAACGGTTTTAATTAAACACTTTGTATAAACACTAGTTGTGGGAAATTTTTGATTTTAAAGAGATAAAATTGACATTATAACATTTATATACTATAAATAAATACTATCTACTTACTTTCTGAGAATGATTTCCATTTTAAAGAAAGTCACCTCCCTCACAATAAGTTCGGTATTGCTTCTATCTTCACTATTAAGTAATGCCGGCTTTAGCTACGCAGCTGAGGAAGAAGTTTTTTATTATTTACATGACCACCTTGGAAGTGTAGAGGCAGTTATGGATGAAGATGGCAATGTAGTAGAAAGAAGGGATTATTTGCCTTATGGAAAAACCAGAGAAGAAGTTATTGCGAATACAAAGCATCCTGAACTGTATGAGAATTATGGCTTTACAGGCAAGGAGTTGGATGAAGAAACAGGTCTTATGTACTACGGAGCAAGATATTATAGTCCTGTTCTTGGTAGATTTGTAACACCTGACCCTGTTGTTTTTGATGAAGGCAAAAAAAGTAATACAGAATTAAAGGATATACTTAATGATCCTCAAAAGCTCAATCCTTATACCTACGCCAATAATAATCCACTAAAGTATGTAGATGATACGGGGGGAAATCGGGATTATTGCCGGAGCAATTGCTATGGCAGGCTTTATCGGCGCTTTTTTAGGGAGCTACCAAAATGTTGCCGCACCAGATATTAACAGTCCACCTATCCACACTAGAACAGAATCTGAGATTATTACATCAATGACTATTGGTGAGCTTGCAGGTGGCGCAATCGGATATGCGGGAAGTAAAATAGTTACAGGTTTAGCAAAATTTGGCTTTAAGACCATTGGTGAGCTAAAATTGTACAGACAGCTGGTTAAAAACGGAAAAAATATTGAAGAGGCGACGGAATTGACTAAAAAATCTGTTAATAAAAATATTGATAATATAAAAGGACAAATAAAGGAATATTTGGGGGAGGATATGAAAATGGGGGAAAAGAAAAATGGTTCAGATAAATACTTTATTTCAGAAGATGGGAATAGAAAAATAAGATTTGATATCGATAATCCTCATGGTGACAAGCCACATATGCATATTGAACAGAAAGCTGAAAGTGGCAGATGGCAAGACACTATGGAGGAACATAGAATTTATCCTAAAGAAGAAGATTAATGAATAAACACTATTTCACCTTAGTGGCAGAATATCAAAAGCACCGGAATATAAAGCCACAGACTAATTTAAGTTGGTCAGAATTATTGAAAAGTTTTGCAAAAATTCTAAAAATTAATACATGTTCAATCTATGTATTTGGTAACGAAATGAGTGAATTGGAAAAAAAACTTAAAGGTATGAAATATAAAAAAGAAAAGGTTAGCCAAAATAACTTTACCTATAGGCTGAATGTAAATGATTATATTTCATATATTGATAAATATGAAAATGGAGAATTATACAGAGGGCCTTATGAGGATCCTGAATTTTATACCGACGGGAAGCTTAAAATTGACACAATAAGCCATGAATATGTGATTATTCTTCATATAGACAATAATGAAAAAAATATGATTGAAGAAATATTGGGTATAAAATTGAGAAACGAAATGCCAAAAGTTTATCCTAAAGATGCTGAACCAGAATAACAAATTATGAATAAAGAATATCCAATTATGGGTGAATGTACCGATTTTTTAATTGAAAAATAATCTGATGGTAGTTTAAAAATAAATTATTCATGCACCTAAAAGATTTGCAAACCTAGTTCGTGCCAAATTCATGTCTCTTAAAACCAATGATGAAGAAATAGCTTATTATGAAGACAATGAAGTAAGTGAATAGTAAATGAGATACTAGAAATTAACCTGTGATAGCCAGATTGATTTTTTGTAAAATTGTTTGACTCATGGAATTTGGTTTATTTAAGTAAATCATTTCTTTTCACATCAATCAGAAAACTATTTTTCAGCTGGCCTTTTACGCCATCCGGGCATGTGTGACTCCAGGCAAAGAAAATAGGCACATGCAGTAAGCCTCTTTTTTCGTCAAATATCGTTGAACCTATCGGGAACTCATACACTTTTTCTCCGCACCTATCACACAGTTGTTTGTGGCAGGCACAGGATACTTTGCATGGTCCGCGATGATCTTCGGCAATCCCCTTATAGTAATTGCACTTCGGGCATTTTTTCAGCCCTTTTGGTATTGGTAATGACATAAAAATAAAAGGTTAAGTGTTAAAAACTTATCCTTTTACCAAGTTTGCGAATAATTTTATCCGTCTTAGGTTTGGCACCCAACATTACTTGGGTTGCCGGCAGTTCGTAGAGCTAAGCCTCTCACTGCACTCTTGATAAAAGATGACAGGGTTATTTTATATTAGAAATTATATTTTGTCAAAAATGGATACAACAAAAATTATTTGTAATCATTTTCACTTTTAAAACCGAGTCTTTTAGCTTCCTTAAGTATTTTTAGACCATGCTCAGACTGTTTGGAGGATGGTGTTTTTCCTCTGTTAACGAGTTTTCCAAGACTGAAAGCCAAACTTCTTTGCCATGGCAAAAGATTATTAGTTTCTTTAGCCCACAGAGATAATAGCATCAAGATTGTAAAAATTAGTTAAATATTGTTTGCCATCTTCTTGTTTGCCATCTTCGGCAGTTGTCCGGATTTTCCGGATAACTGATTTTTCATTCAATTCACCGGACTTGAATATGTTTTGTAGATGTTCACTAATTGTACGAATGTCCACTTCGAATAATTCACTCATCATTTTTTGAGTAAG
Source organism: uncultured Candidatus Peribacteria bacterium (assembly GCA_964538225.1). Lineage (GTDB taxonomy): Bacteria > Patescibacteriota > Gracilibacteria > UM-FILTER-43-11 > UM-FILTER-43-11 > JAFGCR01. Next base: position 33,052 of record CAZIDW010000001.1, on the reverse strand, counting down.
CCAGATAGTTTCCCCCTGGAAAAAGACATCAATTTTGACCTCGCCGTTTGGCGACGTGTATAAAAGAAAATCTGATTTTTTTAATTCCTTATCCGTCATAATTTTAAATAGTAAATTACAGTTTAATTCTAGTAAACATATGTTCACCCGTCAAATGATTTTATTCTTACTTTCTGAATCCAAACTGATCGATACGTACTTTGTAAACCAGCTCAATGAAAGCAAACAATTTCTCCAGTTTTTTGCGCACCTGCACAGGCGTTAGATTGGAATACATAATATGGGTTGGCCACCAGCGCGGAAAATCCTGCTGTACAAATTTCGGATGAATGAGCTTCAGCTCCGTAAACCCAACATGGAGCGCTCTGTCAAAAAATCTTTCAGCCACGTCATAATATTCTTTTCGCGTTCTTTCATGTTTAAGTAATTGATCAAGATATTTTTTATATTTAGGCAGCGCGTCATTCTCAATCCATTTTTTAAACGGTTTTTGCGCTTTTTCCATTTCTTTCAGCATCGCTTCGTATTCTTCCCATTCCATTTCCTGATTGCCGACACGGACTTTCGGCATGCGCCTTTCTTCCTTATTTTTTTCCGGCGCGTTTTTCATGCTTTCCTCAATTAAATCGCAGGGAGCTTTCCCGCCCAGTTCTTTATGCGGAAAATGATTCCACGCGTCTACAAACACCTGCATAATGTCATTAAGTTCATCAATATCTTTCGGTTCCGGAAAAAGCTGAAAACATTTCTTTTGGTATTTATTCACAGGCTCCATTCCTTCGCCTTTGGAGTTCCATATCCACATTTTGATAGTATCAACATCAACTTTATTTTGGATTTTATATTTTTTGAAAAGGGTATTGAGCGCTTTTTCGACCTGTTTGGGGGATTTTTTGTGATACATATTAATAGGTTAGTTATTTAAAATAATTTTCTTTTACTCTTCGCTCAGCCCATACAAATCAAAACATTTTACTCTGCCAGCCGACCTTCTTTGCCTTTTTCCAGAAAATTCTTTTTTTCAATAACGCTTCTGCCGAGCTCCTTTTCAGTCTCTTTTCTCGCGTTGCCAGCCACTCCGCCTCCTCGTTTGGCGACCTTTTTGTTTTCCGGTATACCGTCCGGCTTCTCTTTGGATGAGATTTCCGTAGTTACTTTTTCGCCAAGCATTGTAAAGATCAGTTCAAAATCTGTCATATTGTCGCGCAGATTGGCTTTTGATTTTACGGGAATCCCTTTGAATTCTTTATATTCCGCCGGAGTCATGCCAAAGGTCGCTTTGGAAATTTCCGCTGTCAGAATCGAGAAATCTTTTGGATGTTCAATGCCACGCTCTTTCCATTCATCCGTTAGATTTTGCCTTATCGCTATACCACGCAGCCGTTTATCTATCCAATTTTTGGAATATCCTTTTTGTTCATATAAGGATTTCATACGCTCCTGTGCCAGTTCCGGACTCTCGATTTCATCGATTCTTTCCTTCCCGACCTGCGCCAGCCACATTTTAAACGGCTCAGCTTTAGGCGAAGGAATTGACTGAATTACTCTGAGTAAATCTTCCGTAGAAAAACAGTCAGTCTCTCTATTTTTCCCATCCGAAGCAATTAATTTCAACCGTACGATTTTTTCGTACACTTCACTTCCCTCATTTTTTAATTTGATTTTCAAATCACTCCAATATCGCTTTGGCTCTGAAGAATCAGTTAAAATTTCTACAACATCAATAACAGAAAAATACCAAAGCCTCTTATCCGCGTCCCAATGCCTGCGGACACTTTTTTGATTAAAGATTATAATTGAATGCTTTTTGTCCATAAAAATAATTGGTTCCAAAATAGTTCATTCTTTATTCTAGTAAACATATGTTCACCAGTCAACCATATTTTCACTTTGATTCTATTTTAATTCAAAAACATCTTATTTAAAACAAGAAAAAAGTACAAGAAAAAAGTACTTATATAAACTAATGAAATTGTTAAAAATGTTCTAAAAGTACCCCATCTAATAATAGAAAAATAGTCAGTATTGCGGCCAATTAGTGTTATACGAAATGTCTGATCAACAATATGCCAAATCCTGCAGGCTATCGGAACTAAATCAATTTTTCTTCGGTTTCAGCTTTATATGCCGCTTCTCGATTTTCTGCTTAATCTCCCGCAATCGGAGCTTGTTTAAATTGTGCAGTACTTTGGCGTAATCATGATCGCTCTTGAACTTTTTTTTATAAAAAGGTTCCTGCACCGATTCCAACGGGGCTTCATCTTCCAGATCGTAAAGCTCACGGTTGATCTGGTGGATGTGTTCGGCGCCGAGATAAGGTTTTAAAATCACATAATCCGCCCCGCGGTTAAACAGCTCCAAGCCTTCCCGGCCGGTGTCCGCGGTAACGATGACAATGGGGCGCCGGGACTGGGGAATTTTTTCGATATGTTTAATAAAAAACAAATTATCTTCGGGGCTTGGAAGTGTGCTGATAATAATTTCGGCGTTTTCAAGATCCAGTTCATTAAGAAGTTCAATATCTTCCACGTCACCAAAAATACAACTCACCTTCTTGCTGATAAGCTTTTTAATAACACCATTGTCATGGTCCACGACTAGGTAATCCTCTTTAAAATGTTTGATCTGTTCCAGTATCTGCTGGCCCATCTGCCCGCATCCGAGCAGGATGATATGGTCTTTAAGGCCGGTCTGGATATTGTTCAGCCTGGTTTTTACCTTACGGAATTCAAAAATACCCAAAAAACCTTTTATTTTATTATAAATAAAATTGTTATAAATCATCATGTAAGAAGAAATGGTCATGGTCAAAAGACCGATAACCGTGATCATAGAAACCACTTCCTGATCGAGATGGCCAAGGCTTAAACCCATCGCCGCGACAATCAATGAAAATTCACTAATATTCGCGACGGCAAGGCCTGTAAAAAAAGAGGTCCGCTTATCATAACCGACCGAACCCATAATAAGCATAACAATAATAGGATTGCCGATAAGGACAAAAAGCGACAAGGTGATGAATGTAATGGCCTGCGGCCCCATAGAAGTAAAAACCAAACCTGCCCCCAAGGCTACAAAAAAGATCGTAATAAAAAAATCACGCAGTACTTTTGCCTTCGTATTGATCTCGAATGTATAAGGCAGGCTGGCTAAACTGACACCGGCAATAAACGCTCCGATTTCAATACTAAAACCGATGTATTCCGAAGCCAGCGCCACAAGAAAAGCCCATCCCAGACTAAAAAGTATCAATAACTCATGGGATCCGGCGATTTTATTATAAATATAAACAAGGAGTTTGCGGGAGATTAAAATAGCCAGAGCAGAGATTATGGAACCCTTCATAAGGATCATTCCGAAACGCGCAAAATCAAAAGAGAAAGAACCTGCCTGAAAACCCGTCAGGGCGATCAAAGCTAAAATAGCAAGAGCATCCTGTACCAGCAGAATACCGATTGTTATCTGACCATAGAGGGCATTATTATCACGTTTGTCATAAATGATCTTAATGGCAATCACAGTACTGCTGAAAGTAAGCGCTATCGCCATATAAATTGCCTGCACAAAAGAAAAACCAAAAGCGTGGATAATGCCATAGCCGATCAGACCGGTAAAAAGCACCTGTCCGATACCGGCAAAAAGGGAAACAACTCCCAGATCCCTTAAACGGGCCGGATTCATTTCCAGGCCCACCAAAAACAGCATCAGCATAATGCCCACCTGGGCAATAATATGAATTGTTTCCACATCATGTACCAGACCAAAACCAAAAGGACCGATTAAAACCCCCGCCGCGATATAAGCCAGAATGAGCGGCTGTTTCAGGTAATAACCGATAACGCCGACCAGCGCGGCGGAGATGATGACGAGGCCTAGTTCGAAAAATAAAGATTCCATAATTACATTTGACCTTTGACATTTGACCTTTTTGAAATTTGTAACTCGTAACTTGTAACTTACAGCAATCAAGTTACTAGTTACGCCCCGAAGGGGCAAATTACAAGTTACAAATTTTGTCAGGCATCAAAGGTTCTGGAGAGCCTCATCCAGCGTCTGGAAATATTTGATAATAGTGGTAAGTCCAACCAGACTGATCACATCCATCACCGCCTCCTGGGCGCTTGCCAGAATCATCACACGCTTGTCTTTGGAAAGATGGGTGTGGACAGAAACCAGATAACCGATTCCCTTACTGTTGATAAACTCAAGTTTGCTCAAGTCAAAAACAAGATGCGTAATGCCCAGATCATTTAAAAAAGGTTCCAGCTCTTTGCGGAGGGTGTCGATATTGGTCTCGTCCATTTCGCCGGCCAGCGCCACGATTTTTACGGACGGGTTAGAGCTGTCAGTGACCGATACGGAAAGTTCTGATGCCATAGATTTATTTTTATTATATTGCATTTTTAATATAACGATAAGCAAGAGAGTTTACAAGACTACATCAGGAAACAGGATCCAGGACTCAGCTGTTATTCTGATGTTCGGCTGTTTCCTGTATCCTTAGTCCTGTGTCCTTTTCGTATTGCCACCAGCCAGAAACTCTGATAATTTATACTCAATAAAAAATTATGAAAAAAAGAGTTCTTTCTGGAATCCAGCCATCCGGTAATCTTCATATTGGGAATTACTTCGGAACAATCAAGCGTATGATTGAATACCAGGAATCCAGCGACCTCTTTTTATTTATAGCCAACCTCCACTCGCTTACGACCCTGACGGACGCAAAGGAGCTGAAAAACCTGACACTTCAGGCGGCTATAGACCTATTGGCGCTGGGGGCGGATCCGGACCGCTGTTATTTTTGGGTGCAGTCAGATGTGCCGGAAACCACGGAACTGGCCTGGATTCTTTCCTGCCTAACCCCCATGGGGATGATGGAACGGGCACACAGTTATAAAGATAAAATCGCGAAAGGGATTCAGCCCAACCTGGGGCTTTTCAACTATCCGACTCTGATGGCGGCGGACATCCTCATCAGCCAGGCGGATGTGGTGCCGGTGGGCAAAGACCAGAAACAGCATTTGGAAATGGCCCGCGACATGGCCATAAAATTCAACCATGTATTTGGCGAAACCTTTAAAATCCCTGAACCGGAGATTCCGGATGACATCGCGGTCATCCCGGGCACGGATGGTCAGAAGATGAGCAAAAGCTATAAAAACACGATTCCGATTTTTGCAGACGATTCTGTGATCAAAAAAGCGGTGATGGGCATTGTGACGGATTCCAAAGGCGTGAATGAACCGAAAAAACCGGAAGGCAACACAATCTTCGAACTGTACAAACTGATGGCAAGCCCCGCGGAAAGCAAAACCCTGGCCGAACAGTTTAAAAAAGGCGGATTGGGTTACGGCGACGCTAAAAAGAAACTGCTGGAAAAAATACAGGAGACTTTCAAACCTTACCGCCAGAAGCGGCAGGAGCTTGAAAACCACCCCAAAAAAGTGGAGACCATTCTGGCCAAAGGCGCAAAAAAAGTCCGCGCGCTTTCACGCCAGACCATACAGCAGATCCGCGAAGTGACGGGTCTGAAATACTAAAAAATATTTGACCTTTTTGAAATTTGTAATTTGTCCCTTCGGGGCATAACTTGTAACTGGTAACTGTACCGCTACAAGTTACGAGTTACCAGTTACAAATTTCGTCAGATACCAGGCATAAAATATAATAAAAAATAATTAATTTTTTTACCTTAAAACCACAATGCCAAAATACATATTCGTCACCGGAGGAGTCTGTTCCTCACTCGGGAAAGGAATCGCGTCCGCGTCGATCGGCAACCTGTTGAAAGCGTCCGGTTACTCGGTCTTCCCCCAAAAACTGGACCCCTACCTGAATGTGGATCCCGGCACCATGAGCCCGTTTCAGCATGGAGAAGTGTTTGTGACGGATGACGGCGCAGAAACAGACCTGGACCTGGGGCATTATGAACGGTTTATCGATATTCCCTTAAACAAACTCAGCAGCACCTCGACCGGCCAGGTATACCAAAAAGTACTGGACCGCGAACGGAAAGGTGACTATCTGGGCGGAACGATCCAGATTGTTCCGCATATCACTGATGAAATCAAAAGGCGCATCCGGCAGGCCGCCCGCAAAGCCAAAGCCGATATCATGCTGTGCGAGATCGGCGGGACCGTGGGAGACATCGAAGGCCAGCCATTCATAGAAGCCCTGCGGCAGATGCGGCAGGAAGAAGGAAGGGAAAACACGCTGTTCGTCCATCTGACTCTCCTGCCGTTCCTGAAATCCTCCAATGAACTGAAGACCAAACCCACCCAGCTATCGGTCAAGACCCTGCAGAGCATGGGGATCCACCCGGACATCATCATGCCGCGGGCGGATGAGAAGATACAGAATCAGCATCTGCTTAAAATCTCTAAATTCTGCGATGTGGGGAAAGAAGCAGTCATCCCTTCCCCAACCGTCCAGTCCATCTACGAAGTGCCGCTCATCTATGAAAAATACGACATCGTCAAGACCATCTGCCGAAAGCTTAACCTGAAATACCGGAAACCCAAAATGGCCGGATGGAAAAAGATGGTGGAGAACATCATGGCAAAACACAAAGAAATCCTCATCGGGCTGGCCGGCAAATACAATGACCTGGATGACGCGTATATCTCAGTCATCGAAGCCATTAAATCCGCGAGCTTTTTCCATAAACGCAAAGCCAAGGTCATCTGGATCGACGCGGAAAAAATCGAAGCCAAAGACCGGCTGGAATGGAAAAAGCTGCACAAAGTGGATGGCGTAGTGGTGCCGGGCGGTTTCGGGCACCGCGGGACCACGGGAAAAGTGCTGGTCGCGCAATACTGCCGCGAGGAAAAGGTGCCCTACCTGGGGTTATGCCTCGGCGCCCAGATCATGAGCATTGAATTCGCGCGGAATGTGGCGGGAATCAAAAACGCCACTTCGGAAGAATTCTCGCCGCGCGCCAAAAACAAAATCGTACACTTTCTGCCGGGCCAAAGTGAAAAACGCGCCAAAGGCGGAACGCTCAGGCTGGGTGCCTGGCCCTGCAAACTCAAAAAAGGCACCAAAGCCTACAAGGCGTACCAGACTGAACGCATCGAGGAACGCCATCGTCACCGATACGAATTCAATAACAAATTTAAAAAACAGCTGGAAAAAGGCGGGCTGGTCTTTTCAGGCATCTCGCCGGATCGGGAGCTGATGGAAATCGTAGAGGTGAAAGACCATCCTTTTATGGTGGGCTCGCAATTCCATCCGGAATTCAAATCACGGCCCAACAGGCCTCATCCGCTGTTCAGAAATTTTATTAAAACCGCGCTGAAAAACTGAGGTTTGCAGTTTCTGAAAAAAGGATATAATAAAGGTGGATGCCAAATGTTTACCCCTCCCATTTGGAGACCCCCTTATCTTCGACAGACGTCGAAGCGGAGGTCTTGTTTGTCGATTTGGATGAAACGATCTTAGACGGCACGGTATCCCGGCTGACGGATGGGGAGCTTGAAAAAACCCAGCTAATCGATGAAACCATCCGCAAAATGGAACAGGCGCGCGCCCTGTCTATTCCAATAGTGATGGTGACCCGGAACAACGATGAAGCGATCGGGCGCTTTTTTGAAGCGTATCCGGAGATGCGGGTGTTCTTCAGCGAAACGCTCGCGGTCGAAAACAGGCGGAAAAGCGAAGCCATCGATTATTACCTGAGGCGGACAGAACTTTCAGTTAAAAAAGCAGCGTTTATCGACGACACGGCCGGTGAACGGGATGACGTGGAACGGTATGTGGACGGGATCCGTTCCAGTCATCCGAATGAAACCTTTAATATAACGGCCGCCAAAACCGATGCCGTTCAGGAAGAGCGGAAAAAACTGCTGGAACGGTTTAAAAATACCCCCTATCCAAAGGAACGGAAACAGATTAAAAACATTCTTGAATCACGTTTTCAGATGAAGACCCACGAGATAAACCTCGCGGCTTGAGCGCCGGACCGCTTCCGGCTTAAAGACTTTGACAGTTTTAAAAAGTTTTTTCATTTCTTTAAGCAATCGGTCCTGGTCCGCGCCGGGGAACGCTTTCATCACCGCATGCCCGCCCGGTTTTAAGCGCTTCCGGACGACTTCCAAGACTTTTTCATTCAACTGAAAGGACCGGCCCGCATCCAGACTCTTGATGCCGGTGGTGGAAGGGGCAAGGTCTGAAGTAATTACGTCAAAAAAATCCGTACTAAGCGTCTGATAGACGGAATCATCGAAGATGTTACCGGCAACCGTGGTCACGTTCGGCTGTTTCAGGTCATCAATCGGTTTCAGGTCAATACCGACCGCTATTCCTTTGGGGCCGATAAGCCGGGTGATCAGCTGCAAAAAACTGCCGGGTGCCGCGCCCAGATCCAGAACCCGGTCCCCCGGTTTGATCAAGTGAAAACGATTCTGGATGGCCTTTAGTTTAAACGCACTGCGGGCCCGATAACCCTGCTCTTTGGCCTTTTTAGAGAAGTGGTCGTGTGGCTGATAAGCTTTTGACATGAAATTATTGTAATACTATTAATTATTGTAATACTATAATGGACTTTTTTTCGGCACCCCATCGCGCCGGGGATAGGTATCGGGTGTGACTTGTTTTTTGGTGATCTGGATAATAGTGCGACCTCCCCGATTGTACGGCAGTTTGTAATGAAAGATCTTAGGCGGCTCAGCTTTGAGTTTAGTGATAGCGTTTCTGGACTGCGATAATTCCTCCACATAATCCGGGCCTTTGTAAGCGATTACATTTCCGTAAAGATGGATAAGAGGAACCGTGTATTCAAGCAAAATCGGCAGTGGAGCCAGAGCGCGCGCCAGCACCATGTCATACTGTTCCCGGTGGGCCGGGTCTTTACCCAGGGTTTCGGCCCGGGCGTTTACAACCTTCACATTCCTCAGATTAAGTTCGCGGGCGAATTCCTTAACCGCTTCTGTTTTCTTCTGCACAGAATCGGCCAGGACAAAATCAACGGAAGGAAAAAGGATGGCTAAAGGGATGCCCGGAATGCCGCCGCCCGTGCCCAGGTCCATGACCCGCATGTCTTTTTTGAATGCCAGAAATCGGACAGGGATCAGGGAATCAAAGATGTGTTTAATCCATACATCCTCTTCGGAAACAATGCGGGTCAGATTGATGGCTTTATTTTTTTTAATCAGTAAATCCACAAAACATTCGATTTTACTGAATTTTCTTTCATTGATTTTTACCCCCTCCCGTTCCAGCCAGGCTTCAAACATCTGAAAGGGGGTCATCCTGTCGATGGCACAATTTAAGACCTTTCCCAAACTGCCGGTCAGCCGGCGAAGAAGATATTGTTTGTGATCCATAAAACTTTATATGTGATGATATTACTTTACCTAAAAAATTCGAAGTCTTAAACTCGAAACTCGAAAACTTTTAGAGTTTCGAACTTCGAATTTAGAGTTTTTAGTAAACAGTATAGGAATTTACTACTTCAACATCTTCACTTCATCATCGGTTAAAAATCTCCATTCTCCTTCCGGCAGGTCACCGAGGCTGAGATTTTTAATACGTATTCTTTTCAGCCGGACGACCGGAAACCCGACTTTCTGGCAGATACGGCGGATCTGGCGGTTCTTACCCTCAGTCAGAACGATGCGCAAACGGGTCGGACTTATTTTTTTTACCTGAGTCTCTTTAGTCCTCTCCCCCCACAATTTCACCCCGGCTTTCAGTTTATCCATCTGACCTTTACGGATGACATTGCCGACTTTGACGTCATATTCCTTTTCACATTCCGAAGAGGGATGGGTGAGCTGGTAAGTCAGGGTCCCGTCGTTGGTAAGGATCAGGAGGCCGGTCGTGTCTTTGTCCAGCCGCCCCACCGGAAAAACACGTTCATCAAGGTCGACCAGATCGGTAACGACTTTAGGTTCAAGGCGGGTCGGCTTAACGGAGGTCACATAGCCGGCCGGCTTATTAAGCGCGATGTAAATCAGATTTTTACGGCGTTCCACTACCTTCTTATCAACACTTATCTTGTCCTTTTCCGGATCGACTTTGATGCCCATCGTCTTCACGGGATTTCCGTTCACGGAAATCAGACCGTCCGCAATCAGGCGATCGGCTTCCCGCCGGGAAGCGATTCCCTGGTCAGCCAGATATTTGTTTAAACGGACAAGGGCCATGGTCAGTCGGCGGGTTGTTCCGCGGGAACCGGATCATTGGGACCGTAAGGCGGCTGGAAAGCTTCAGGATCCGGGCCGGTTGCCGGCGGCTGGAATTCCACCTCTGTATCCGAGCCGCAAGCCGTAAGAAATAAAATGGAAAGAAATAAGACAATGAATTTTTTACACATAGTCAAAAACATAATAAAAAAAATATGTATTTTGTGATTCGCATTATGGCAAAAAAACCGGCAAGTTACAAATCGCCCCTGCAGGATTTAAATCAATAAATAGCGCTGTACCGGCTTTCCAGAATGTCACTGACGACTTTGCCGCTGAAATCCTCAAGGTAGCGGACCCACTTCACATGATTCCAGCCCACAAAAACCGGGCCTTCGATCCGGATTTCCCTGTAAGGAGAATTCCCGATTACTTCCACCGTAACGGTCTTATTTTCCTTGTCGTCCACCACGTTAAAGACAATGGAGTGAAGAGTATTATTGCGAATTTTTAAATTGGGACGCGGCCGGTAGACCGTGGCATCCAGGCCAACATCTTCAATAGGATACAAGTAGGTGAAATATTTGCTGTGATGGGCGCGCTCAAGGATCTCCAGGCCCGCTTTCCAGGAAGGCAGAAAAACCAAGCTGGACGAACCGCAGATCCCGCCCCCGAACTGCCATTCTTCGCCACCGCCGGCGATCACCCAGCCGTACCGGAATTCCCACAGGCCCTTTTCGGTAAGGATTTTCCAGAAATTGATTATCTCACCCGGCTGGAATACCCGGCCATGGATTTTTTTGACGCCAGCCAGAAGATTGTGCTGACGATAAACCGCGTTCCTGCTGTAATCGTAAGAATAGCTATATAACACTTCCTGCAGGCTGTATGTCCGGACGGCGCGGGTCACTGCCGGATCCAGATCAGGACGTTTATGAAGAATATAAGGGCGGGTCGCCAGTTCCTGTTTTAACTCCTCAAAAGCATCAACCTGTTTTTTCAAACTTCTCAGGTAACGGATCTCTTTAGAGGTATTCTTTTTCGCTTCCAGATTAGAAATAATCCGTTTTAAATTCCCCTGGATCACATCGATCTCATTGGGATTGTGGTAATTCGTTAAATTGATATCATCAAAATCAACGGTCAGTATGTATGAAAACGGCTGATTAAGGTTCGCCTCCGCCACTCCATTGCGGTACAAAAACTGTTGGAGGGAACGGTACGTGATCCTGTCCTGCGTCAACAGGTTCAGATACCGCGCTTCGCGTAAAGAGCGGAGGGTTTCGGTTTTAATTTTGGGGTAACGGCTGGTTAAAAAATCCGGATTTTTATGATATTTAAGCCGGAAAAACCACTTCAGAAAATCATGCTGGTTGATAGGACGGTAAGGGAAAAAATATTTTCCTGAACAGCGAAACAGACCCAGATCACAGCCTTCCTGGACATAAGCCTCCACCCGGGAATTCTCGGGGATATCTTGAAAAGCCATATCAACGGGCTGGATAGCAGGATGCCGGTCGTAATATTTTAAAATCACTTCCAGCACCTTGATGCGCGGAACGGTCTCATCCTGGTTTTTATTATGAACAATCAGGCCGTACGGACGGGAAAGCTGGTTTGTGGCCTGAGCATTCGCCGACGGACCAAAAACAAAAAAAGTCCCTGTGAACAACAAGGCTGAAAACAGACAACCGGACCATTTCAAAAAGAAGTTATAAATCCTGATTCTTGTTAAAAAGTAATCAGAATATTATAACATTTTACAGCAAGATTTTCAAGTCTGCTTATTACAGTGCGGTGTTTATGTTTATGGCGCTTCCGTATCTTTTAGGACTATTAAGACTTTCAGGACTTTTAAGACTATTACGAACTGTTTTTTATTAATTGGATTCCTAATACTCGTAATAATCTCCATTGTCCTAATAGTCCTAAAATGGCTTATATTAAATATAAAGTTAATTTTTCAATTCATATTAATCGGTCGGTCGAGGGTTCTGCCACCGCCCCCCGCCCCCGACAGCCACCCACACCCAGCTCAGGGGGGTATTGAGTTTTTTTTCATGCACACCTCCTTCGTACCACCCCCGCCTCAAATCATCCGGCGTCACGGAGACCCATTCATCCGATTCATCAGTCAAAATACAGCCCTGACTCTCTGCCCATTTCGAAGCAGCGGGGCACCGACACACGCTTTCAGAAATAAACTGGCAATCAGACGTTTCCCGCTCCAGGCACGAAATCGCGTAAACCCCGCCTGTAGACCGGCATAAGTCATCCGTTGACTGATAACCGATATCACCCAGGGCATTCGGGCTGATCCAGCGCGACTTAAACCCTTCATCCAGCCATATCCAGGAATCCGGCGTGCCGACTTTTTTCTCGTTTTTCTTACCATAATACCATCCGCGTTCGATTTCTTCTGTTATGATCACCGGCTGTTTGATGTTCTGGTCAATGGTATCGACAAGGCGGTCTATATTCACGGAATCCCCTTTCACATGATTGGTACCGGACAGTGCGTTCGCCTGCAGGGATTTTCCGCTGGGGATACGGGGTTTTTTGCGCTGATTGTCTTTAAAACTGACCGACTCGCTCATGCAGGCGGACAGAAAAAGTAAGGCAATGATAACAGTAATTAATCGCTTCATCCCTTTATTATTAAGGTATCCCTATTTTAATGGATTACAGCCCTATTGCCAACCGACGCGCAATTGACTATCCGGACTTTTTTTGTTAAAACAAATACGCTGTTTCATCCTTTATTCGGGAGTAGCCAAGTGGTAAGGCACCAGGTTTTGGTCCTGGCATTCGGGGGTTCGAATCCCTCCTCCCGAGCCAAAAAATTTAGCTCCAAGCGAAGTTTGGGGTTAAATTTTTTGTTTTTCGGCAGAGAGGGATGAGAACCCTTGGGTTCGCCTGAGCAAAGGAGGTCTTTGACCCTGAACTTGTTTCAGGGGAAAAAAGACGACTATTGCGAAGCTCGACCTCGCAGGCCCATCGTAGCCTTGGCGAAGATGGGGCGAGAATGTAAGAATATCCCTCCTCCCGAGCAGAGCTTTTGAGATGTTTCGTAAAAGACAAACCTAACGGTTTTTATCTCACAGACTCTCTTTTCCCTATATTGTTTTCACTCTCGAGAAAACTCGCTTAACTTCGCAAGCTTCACAATGCCTTTCATGTCGCCTCAGGTTCTTGCTACGTTCACTCGTTTTCTTCCGAGCTCACTATTTAATAAATCTGAAATCACAAATCTCAAATCACAAATGTTTTCCTCCTCCCGAGCCATCGTAAAATTGGATTTCGGCTTTTGTAAGCGTCTGCGCATTGCTCCACCGCTTACTTCAGCCTACACTCAATTTTACTCCTACCCCATAAAATACCCTTCTCCTTTCGCAGGTTTAAAACCTGCGCCTACCACCTCGCATTTTATGGGGGCCTTTTTATTTCGGCAGAGAGGGATGAGAACCCTTGGGTTCGCCTGAGCAAAGGAATTAGCCGGTTTTTTGGATATCAAATCATGTATGATAAAATAAATTAAAATAAAAATTAACTCAAAAACAATGTTAGACAACCACACGCACAACCTGATGTCCCAGCTGGTCGAAGAGAATAAAAGCCTTTGGCGCATCAAAAAACATTACCTGACCGACTCAGAGGGCTGTTCCGACTGTAAAGCCTTTTGGGAAAAAATGAAAAAAGACAAAGAGGACCACATCAGGGAGCTGGCAGACCTGATTAAAAAACACCTCGGCTAAACAGTTCGGGCGGGCTGTCAGCGATACTGCACTCCGCACCGCGGGCAGAAACGCGGACGGTAGACCATTCCGATATAACGGTGGCATTTGGGGCACCGCCAGTTGGCGAATTCCAAAATAACGCCGATAACCACTAAGGCGACAGACAGTAAAAACGCGTTATAAGCGAAAGCCTTTAAGCGGATAACCGGCCAATTAAACAGGCTGTACACAATAAAACCGACTGGAATGAGAATGACGAGTGCGATGAGCACATCCCGCTTTACAACCGCTTTAAACTGTTTGGCGATATGAGAATCGGGTTTTGAGGAAGTCATAAAAAATCAGTTAAAATCCTGCATCGCTTCTTCAATGCCCTTACTGAAAAGTGTTTCTAAGAGTGTGGGAAGTTTTTTGATATTGCCTTCCATCAGGTTCACTTCTTCGCCGGATAATTTTCCTAAAACATAATCCTCCAAACCCCCTTTAAATTCCGTGAGCGGAGCGATACCGAAACGCACGCGGGTAAATTGTTCACTTCCCAGTTCCTGAATGACGGACCCCAGGCCCTTGTGCCCGCCGGCCGAACCGGACGGCCGGATGCGCAGGTTGCCGCACGGCAAGTCCGCGTCATCGTAGACCACCACCACATCTTCTGCGGGAATCTTGAAAAACCGCGCCACCGAACGAACCGCCTGGCCGGATCGGTTCATGAAAGTCTGCGGTTTGATTAAAATGACCTTTTCATCAAACAGCCGGCCTTCCGCCAGTTCACATTGGTGCTTATCGGATGTTTTGAATGTCAGACCAAAATGCTCCGCTAAAAAATCCAACGCCATAAATCCCGCGTTGTGGCGGGTTTTTTCGTATTGTTTCCCCGGATTTCCTAAGCCGACGATCAATTTCATGTCCAAATAATAAATGATAAATGATATCCAAATGATAAATGAAAAATGATAAATGATAAATCAAATCTGAAATCAGAAATCAGAAATCAGAAATAAAATTTGCCTTTATCAGGGCGAACGGATACAATGAGATGTGTTAAAAAAGTAATAAACAACCATGCTTACAAAACATTTCAAAAAAGGGTTTTCGCTGGTGGAACTCCTGGTCGTAATCACCATTATGGCGATTCTTTCGGTTACAGCTTATATTGCAGTCGGCGGCCAAACCACTAAAGCCCAGAATTCCAAAAGACTGCAAGACATCAGCACCCTTCAGCAGGCGCTTGAGCTTTACTTAGTAAAAGAAAATCAATACCCTGAATCTTTAAGTGATATGGGGGCAAATATCATCAGTGAAATCCCCAAAGATCCTTCTACTAAATCAGTTTATTATTATAAAAGAGGAGATAGTGCGGGAGGCGATGGAGAGAACGCCAAAACCTATGTCCTGGCGACCATCCAGGATGTTGTTGAAGCCACTGACCAGCTAACTAGTCATGTGGCAACTAATGATCCTGATTTCCAACTTGATGATTGGAAAAAGACTGATGGTACTGGCGCTTGTTCAGTAAGTCAAGACGATGCAGACAGCAATAGTAATTGTGTACCTTATTTACCTCAATAAATCATCATGAAAAAAATATCTATTTTTCTGATGGCCCTCTCTTTTGCCTTGCTCACCGCCTGCGGTACCTCGCCGGAAGAGGAGCTGAGTAAAGTCTATCAGGACGGGCCGCCGGAAACTGCCCTTACCACCACTAACCCCGATACCATGCCCGCATTCGACCAGACCGCCCCGCCGGAAGCCGGCGACCAGATCGCTGTGATCGACACCACGATGGGAACGATTAAAATCAGACTCTTTCCGACTAAAGTGCCGAAAACCGTTGAGAACTTCGTGGGCCTGGCGGAAAAAGATTATTACGACGGCCTCATCTTCCACCGTGTCATCCCGGATTTTATGATCCAGGGCGGCGACCCGACGGGTACCGGCATGGGGGGTGAAAGTTTATGGGGCGGAAAGTTCGAAGATGAATTCAGTCCGGACCTTAAAAACATTAAAGGCGCCCTTTCTATGGCCAATGCCGGCCCCAACACCAACGGCAGTCAGTTCTTTATTGTCCACGCCGATGCCACTCCGTGGCTGGACGGCAAGCATTCCGTGTTCGGCCAGGTATTTGAAGGAATGGATGTCGTGGATGCCATCGCCACTACCGACCGGGACGGCCGGGACAAGCCGACCGCCGATGTGGTGATGGAAAAGATGACGGTTGAAGCATATGAATAACAATCAAACAGAATGTCGACAAGCGCTTGTCGACATTCTGTTTTTTGATATGATGAAAATATCTTAAATTCAAATAACATGATCCGGGTTCGTATCCCCCCTTCTCCCACCGGCCTTCTCCACATAGGCACCGTACGGACCGCTTTGTATAACTATCTTTTTGCCAAACACGAAGGCGGAGCAATGGTCTTCCGGATTGAGGATACAGATAAAGAACGGAACAAACCGGAATTTGAAAAAGACATTATCAACGGGCTGATGAAACTGGGCATCGCGGGCGATGAAGGTGTGCACGCGGACGGCAGGCACGGCCCGTACCGCCAAAGCGAACGGAAAGACATCTACCAGAAATACCTCCAAAAACTCCTGGATGAAAATAAGGCGTATTACTGCTTCTGCAGTAAAGAACGGCTGGAAGAAATGCGAAAAAAATGCCAGGAGGAAAAACGCCCGCCCCGTTATGACGGCTGTTGTTCAGAGATCAGACCTGAAGAAGCCAGAAAACGGATAGAAAGCGGTGAAAAAGGAGTCATCCGCCTGCGAGTGCCGAAAGACCGCGGGGATATTAAATGGGACGATCTGGTTCGCGGTGAAACCGTTATTCATTCCAAAGAACTGGATGATTTTGTCATCGCGCGGGCTCTGGATGCCCCCCTGTACCACCTGACCGTGGTGGCGGACGACCACGATATGGAGATCACCCATGTCATCCGCGGGGAGGATCATATTTCCAATACCCCCAAACAGATCCTGCTGTTTGAGACGCTGGAGTGGGACGTGCCTGGATTCGCCCATCTTCCGCTGATCTTGAATCAGGATAAAAGTAAGCTCAGCAAACGAAAAAACAAGGTATCGGTGGATGATTATCTGAACGACGGTTACCTGCCGGAAGCGCTGATCAACTTCCTGGCCCTGCTCGGCTGGAATCCGGGAACCGAGCAGGAGATATTCAGTATAAAAGAACTCATCAGACAATTCTCACTCGACCGCGTGCACAAAGGCGGCGCTGTGTTTGACCTGAAAAAGCTGGACTGGATCAACGGGGAATGGATTAAAAAGGAGATCGCAGAAGATGTGGATACTTTTTATAAAAAAGCATTACCTTATATAGAGGATAAAATCCCGACCGATAATCCGGCGTTGATTAAAAAAATCCTGAAAGACCCGGATTTTGAAGGACGGTTTAAAAAACTATCGGAGATCCCGGAGGAATTGAACGTTTTGTTCGATGAATTGGCCGATTATCCGCTGAGCCTGATCATGCGCGACAAATTCCGGATCACCAAAGACATACTGGAAAATGTGCTGAAAAAAACTAAAGCAGTGGTCGGCAGCCTGGAATGGGAACAGGGCGACAACAGCCGGTCTGCGGAGCTTTCAGAAAAAATGATAAAGATAGTGGATGAACTGGGGCTGAAAAACGGACAGGTGCTCTGGCCCATCCGGGTGGCGCTGTCCGGCAGGGAGCGTTCACCTAACTTTTCGACCCTGATGGTCTATTTGGGTAAAGAAGAGGTGATGAGGCGATTGGATTTTGCTTTACAAAAGTTATAAAAAGTTGTAGTATTACAACGCTATGGGTATACAGGTCAAAGAAAACATATCGCTGAGGAAGTTCACCACGTTTCAGACGGGCGGACCGGCCAAATATTTCGCGGAAGCCAAAACCGCCCAGGAAATACACCACCTCCGTGAATTCGCCCGCAAAAAAAAGATCCCTTTTGTGATCCTGGGAGCGGGAAGCAATATCCTGTTTTTAGACGAGGGATATCCGGGGCTGATCATTCACAATAAAATGCGCCGGATGCAGATACAGGGTGACCGGATAAGCGTGGAAGGCGGCGTGAGCCTGACCAAAATGATTCTGATCGCGGCCCAACACAACCTGGGGGGCCTTTCCGGGCTCACCAACATTCCGGGCACGGTGGGCGGAGCGGTGTGCGGTAACGCGGGTGTGCCGGATGTCTGCATCGGGGATGTGCTGACACATGCTGTCATTCTGCCGGCCGCCGGCGACAAGCCGGTCATCGTGGGGCCGGAGTATTTTCAGTTCGGCTACCGGGAAAGCAAACTCAAAAAAAACAAAGACATCGTGCTTTCCGCCACGCTGAAAATGCGGATGGAGCCAGGGGTAAAAATCCGCGCGGAGGTCAGCCATTACATCCGTGAACGGTCCTTAAAACAGCCAGTGGGGAATACCTGCGGCAGTTTCTTTAAAAATCCGCGCCGGTTTCCATCGGCTGGCTGGCTCATCGACCAGGCGGGCTGCAAAGGAATGAAGGAGGGGGGCGCTGTGGTCTCGCCCAAACACGCCAATTTCATCATCAATACCGGTGACGCCGCTTCAAAAGACATCCTCACGCTGGCGCTCAAGGTCCACCAGAAAGTCAAAGACAAGTTCAATGTATCTATGCAGCCGGAAGTGTGCATCCTTCCGCTGTCCCCTTTTTAAAACTTTTTAATCATCGGAACATCAATCCAGTGAAAAGTGATCCAGTGAAAAGTGATTAAATGAAAAGTTCTTAAAAAATCACATAATATAAAAATATGCAAAGAAAAAAAGACAGCCATAAGGGCCAGAACGGCAAAGTGATGGTCATCGGCGGCAGCGCCCTGTTCCATGGCGCGCCGATTTTATGTTCCCTGGGCGCTGAATACTCAGGGGTGGACCTGGTTTTTCCATTCCTGCCCCCTTGTCACGCGCAGGTGGCCCGCACCTATTCCCTGAATCTGATCATCCGGACCTTTGAAAAAGACCATCTGATCTCCGCTGACGCGAAACGCATCCTGGATTTCAGCCAAAACGTTGACGTGGTGGCCATCGGGCCGGGACTGGGACAGGCTAAAGAGACGCAAAAAGCAGTGAAAGAACTGCTGAGCAGGCTGGACAAACCGACCGTGGTAGACGCGGACGCGCTTATTTATACCAATACCCTGCCAAAAAACGCGGTGCTGACACCGCATCGGAGGGAATTTAAAGAAATGACGGGCGATGAGCCGACGCCGGAAAATGTGCAGAAATGGGCCAGGCATTTCAAGGCGACGCTACTCGTAAAAGGCCCGGAAGACATCATCGCGGATAAGGAAGACCTTATCATCAACAAAACCGGGAACGCCCTGATGACTGTCGGGGGGACCGGAGATGTGCTGAGCGGGCTGATCACCGGGTTGATGGCCCAGGATCATCCGCCTGTGGATGCCTGCCATATCGCGGCCCATGCCTTAGGGGAGGCGGCGGACTATCTGGTTGAAAAACAGGCAAACCTTCGCGCCGCGGAATTGATTGAACTGATCCCCTACCTGCTCCGTAAAGACGATTAGATGATACTGAAATTCACCTTATTCGAACCTTTTGCCGATGAGCTGATCCATGGAGTGACCACAAAACCGCTCGGCTCATTTAATGAAGAAGATGAGGTTTTTGAAAAACAGAAGAAAAAACTTCCGGTTGATCCGATATTCAGCCGTCAGATGCATGGCGATAAGATTATTAAAGTCACGGGTAAACCGGATAAACAATTTGAAGGTGACGCGTTTATTACCCGGCAGATAAATCTCCCGCTTGCAGTTAAGATAGCGGATTGTCAGGGCATACTTATGTATGACCCGAAAACTGATTCAATTGCTGCCGTACATGCAGGATGGAGAAGCTCAGCACAGAATATAATCGGAAAAACAATAAAAGAGATGATAAAAGAATTTGGCACTAATCCGGCAGATTTGATAGTCGGAGTCAGCCCGTCGCTCGGCCCCTGCTGCGCAACATTTAGTGATCCGGAAAAAGAACTGCCGGAATTCATCCATCCTTTTATCAAAGGCAGAAATGTGAATTTTTGGTCACTCAGCCTTCAGCAGCTCAAAGAGGCGGGGGTGCCGGAAAATCAGATTGAAATAGCAAAAGAATGTACAAAATGTAATCCGAACCGATATTTTTCACACCGTAATGCTGATACAGGCAGGATTGCTGTGTTTATTGGGTTGAAAAAATAAAATTTAAAACTCAACGTCCAAAATTCGAAAAAGTATCAAGTTTAGAGTTTTGAGTTTAGAGTTTTGGATTTTCCAATGTATAATTGAGCCATGGAATTCATCCTATTTTTCTTCGTCAACATCATCCGCATTCTGAAATACGCCATTCTGGTGCGTATTCTGCTGTCCTGGCTTCGCCCCGGCCCGCCCGGGCGCTTTACTCAGATCCTTTATGAGATCACTGAGCCGATTTTGCGGATATTCCGTAAAATCCTGCCCCGGACCGGGATGCTGGATTTCTCTCCACTGCTCGCTTTTTTTGCCCTGGATTTTGCGCAAATCGGCATTATCAGCCTTTTTTCCAATTTATAAGCTGATTCCTGACTTCTGATTCCTGAATCCTTTTTTTGTATGTATGCGTGCCGATATTGACTTATGCAAAAGAAAAACATTGACTTTTAAATGCAATTTACCTAAAATGGTCGAGCTCAATATCAAGCTCTCCTTTTACCCCTTAATATTAAACCTATAGGTAAAAAATTACGCATCAATGAAAAAATCCGCACTCCAAAGGTCTTATTGATCGACGGCGAGGAGAAAGTGGGCGTTATAAATACCCAGGAAGCCCTGCAGCGCGCCCGGGAAAAAGAACTGGACCTGGTAGAAGTCGCTCCGCTTGCTGATCCGCCTGTCTGTAAGGTCATGGACTACGGAAATTATCTTTACAGCCTGAAAAAAAAGAAAAAAAAGGCGAAAAAGTCTGTGAAAAAAACGGAAACGAAGACCATCCGCCTGAGCATCCGTACAGAAAAGCACGATCTGGAAGTAAAAGCCAAAAAAGCGAGACAATTTTTAGAAGACAGGAACCTGGTTAAAGTCGTCGTGATATTCCGTGGCCGTGAAATCTCCCATCAGGACCTTGCCAAAACTAAACTGCAGGAATTCTACGAAAAAGTGGAAGACCTCTGTAAAATCGAGCAGGAACCCAAGCGCCAGGGTTTTCAGATGATGATGATATTAAATCCAAACAAGTAACAGTTAACACCTAATAACTGACACCTGACGAAATTTGTAATTCGTAACTTGTAACTTGTGGCAATCGAGTTACCAGTTACAAGTTACGCCCCGAAGGGGCAAATTACAAATGTCGTCAGGTGTCTGCCGCGAAGCGGCAGGGTCAGGTTTAAAAATTTATTTCATAAAATTTTTCAAATGCCAGCAAAAGCCAAGCCCGGAAAACAACGGTCTTCCAGCTCCGCCAAAAAACGTTTTAAAAAAACCGGAAAAGGGAATTTTGCCCAGCAGAAAGCCGCGCATAATCACTTGCTTCAGCAAAAATCCAAAAAACAGAAGCGGCTGGCCAAACAGACCATCCTCACCAGCAAGGCTCATAAAAAAGAGCTTAAGCGGCTACTGCCTGGCCAGTAATCTTTTTAATCGCTAATCCACTTCTTACGATGTCCAGAGTAAAATGCGGCGTAACAACCCATCGGCGTCATAAAAAAATCCTTAAACAGACAAAAGGATTCCGCGGAAAACGGAAAAATGTATTCAAACTGGCCAAAAACGCTGTCATGAAAGCAGGCCAAAACGCTTACCGTGACCGCAAGCTGAAAAAACGGACATTCCACCAGCTATGGGTCCTGCGGATCAATAATGCCTGCCGGGAGCATGACATGAAATACAGCCGGTTTATTTATGGCCTGGAACTGGCCGGTATTGAGATCAACCGCAAAATGCTGTCTGAACTAGCAATCAGCGAACCGGATGTTTTTAAAGAAATCGTGGAAAAAGCCAAGGCTTCCCTGCCCCCGGAAGACAAAGCGCCGGAAGTAAAAAAACCAGCCACACAAAAAAAAGCCAAAAATCCTGAAACGGAAAAACCTGCATCCGACGACACGGCAGCGCCTGAAGGAGAGGATAATGATTCTCCGGCAAGCGAACCTCAGGAACCGCCTCAAAAGCAGGAAGAATCAGCCGCCAAAGAATAATTGTTTTTAATCCGATAAAGATGTCCCATTCAGAAAAACCGGACTACTCGCCCGATGATATCGCGACAGTCCTGGAAGCTGGTTTTATTGATGAGCGCCAAGCAGACCTGCTGACTGGCGCCCTCCGAATCCGCCAACTGGCTGAAGAGGAGGCGCGAAAAGCCCGCATGCGCCTGATAGAAGGGCTGGTTGTCTTGTCACAACAGGAATAAGCTACTCATTGTCATCCAGCCATCGTTTGGTATCCATAGCCGCCCGACAGCCCTGTCCTGCCGCGGTAATTGCCTGTCGGTAGCGGGAATCCACACAATCCCCGCCTGCAAAAACACCTTGTAAACTCGTCATGGTGTGTTTTTTGTGAACGATATACCCATGGTCATCCAATTCGACCTCATCCTTAAAAGGATCTGTGGCCGGGGTATGGCCGATAGCCAGAAACATCCCGTCAACCTTTAATTCTGAAGTCTCACCCGTTTCCGTGTCTTTCAGGCGGAGGCCAGTCACATGGTCATCGCCTAAAACCTCTTCAACCGCCTTATTGATGAGGATTTCGACCTTATTATTATCCTGAGCGCGCTTCAGCATGATCTCAGACGCCTTAAATTCATCCCGACGATGGATGATATAGACTTTTTCAGCGAATTTGGTGAGAAACGTCCCCTCTTCCATGGCGCTGTCCCCGCCACCAATCACCGCGACTGTCTTATTCTTAAAAAAGAAGCCATCGCAGGTGGCACAGCTGGAAACCCCTTTAGACCAGAACTTTTCTTCGGATTCCAGGCCCAGCTTGCGGGGCTTAGACCCCGTGGTGATGATAACGGCTTTAGCCTGATATTCTTCCTGGCCGGCCCAGACGCGAAAGGGGCGGGCGGAAAAATCGACTTTATCCACTTTTTTATTCACATAATCTGTGCCGAAACGTTCCGCCTGAGCGCGCATTTCTTTCATCAGTTCAGGCCCCTGAATACCGTCTTCGAATCCCGGAAAATTTTCTACTTTAGTGGTGGTGGTCAGCTGGCCGCCCGGCTGGGGGCCGTCGAAGACAAGTGTCTTCAGATTACCGCGGCTCGTATAAATAGCAGCCGTGTAACCGGCCGGACCGGTGCCGATAATGATGACATCGTAAATATCAGACATATTCAATCAAAAATTATAAAAGCTATTCTTTTTTTTGATTTTCTTCATCAAACTCATGCAAGACCAGGCCACTGAGCAAAAAAACCAAAAAACCGATTACAATAACAACAGAGAGAGAAAAATAGGTCATCAGATATTCCCAAACCGATCGGCCGACCAAAACACCCCCCACAATGAACCCGATCAGGGCAAAAATGGAACGATGCCCGATAAAAATCTCTTTCATACGAAAACCCATAAGCCGTTTGTGACCGATCCGTATACCGATGCCCTTTTTTTGTTTTCCAAAGAACATAATAAATGGGGTTACCAAAAAAGGTATATCAAAAAACCGGCGATATTTCAATCAAAGTCATGCGTTTTAAGCGGATTGGGCTTCGAGTTTGGCCTTGACTACCATGGTGTTGATGATGGTGCCTCGTTCCATCTCACCAAGCTTCATCTGGATGAAGCGAATAGTATCCTGAAGGTCGGGAATCAGGCGGTATTCCAGTGCGTTCACGCGGCGGCGGGTCTTTTCCAGTTCATCCGCCAGCGCTTCCGCGGACTTTTCAATCTCTGCCAGCTCAATAAGAAGCGGAAAAACATCCTGGAAAGACTGGAGGGAAACGTCCAGCTCCGCACTGGTCTGCAGGTAACCGTAGGTAATGACATCCCCTTGCGTTTCAAGTTTGAATTTGGGAATACGGACCGACATGACGTTTTTGGTCTCCACAGCCAGTTTGGTTTTAGCCGTGGAATACAAAAGCGCCCCTTCCATAAACTCTTCGGGCATCAGCGAGCTGGCCCGGATGAAATTTTTAAAAGCCGCGCCCAGCCTTTCCTCTACCTCTTCACGTACTTTTTTAGCTTCGCGGATGATCTCCATAAACTTCTGCATCAGACCATCCTGCTTGTCCTTAAGCAGTTTATGCCCTCGTTGGGCGCTCTTGAGCTTTTTCTTGAGCCCCAGCAAAGCCATTCGAGTTGGATTGACGTTTAATATCGCCATTTTAAAATTTGATAATTATGAATTGAGAATTGTAATTTAGATCAGAAATCTGAAATCACAAATCAGAAATAAAATTAATCTTTCATATATTTAGCTATATGCTCTTCCTTAACACGTTTGAGCTCGGATTTTGGAAGGATTTTCAAAAGTTCCCAGCCAAGATTCAAAGAATTTTCAATATCACGATCTTCATATTCACCTTGGCAGATATATTTATCTTCAAATTCGGTGGCAAATTTCATATAAGCGCGGTCTACCTCATCCAAAGCCGCTTCCCCCAGGATCACCGCGAGCTCGCGCACATCCTTACCGCGGGCATAAGAGGCGTACAGCTGGTTCATCACCCCGGAATGATCTTCACGTGTTTTATCCGGCCCAATACCCTTATCTTTCAGGCGGGAAAGAGAAGGAAGCACATCAGCCGGCGGATAAATACCCTTGCGGTGTAATTCACGCGACAGCACGAACTGCCCCTCGGTAATATAACCTGTCAAATCGGGAATCGGATGGGTGATATCATCTTCCGGCATGGTAAGAATTGGAATCTGAGTCACTGAACCATCCTTTCCCTTAATACGGCCGGCCCGTTCGTACAACGTAGCCAGGTCGGTGTACAAATAACCAGGATAACCACGACGGCCAGGCACTTCTTTACGGGCCGCAGACACTTCACGAAGCGCTTCGGCATAGTTGGTCAAATCGGTAAGGATGACGAGCACGTGCATTCCTTTTTCATAAGCAAGATATTCAGCCGTGGTCAGGGCCAGACGAGGGGTGGCAATACGTTCGACCACCGGATCATCAGCCGTATTCACAAACAGGACCGCTTTTTCGATCGCGCCGGTCTTTTCAAATTCGGACTGAAAAAACTGAGCCTCTTCAAACGTCACGCCCATAGCGGCAAACACCACCGCGAAATCAGAACCGTCTTTCACCTTTGCCTGACGCGCGATCTGGGCGGCGATACGGTTATGCGGAAGCCCGGCGCCGGAAAAGACCGGCAGTTTCTGCCCGCGGACCAGTGTGTTCAGGCAGTCAATCGTACTGACCCCGGTCTGGATAAAGTCATTCGGGTAATCGCGGGAAAAAGGATTGATAGCGGCTCCGCTGATATCCAGGCGTTTCTCGGGAATGATGGGTGGCTGGCCGTCAATCGGTACACCGGCCCCATTCAGCACCCGGCCAAGGATGTCTTCAGAAAGCCCGAGCTTCATCGTCTCGCCGAGAAAACGGGCTTTAGCGCCTTCGGTAACCGTCCCCTGTGGGCTCTCAAACAGCTGAACAAGCGCTCTGCCTTCCGAAGCCTCAAGGACTTTACCCAACCGCACATTTTGTTCACCAGGGATCTGGATCTCAACGAGCTCTTCATATTTGATCCCTTCAACGCCTTCCACTACCATGAGCGGACCGGCGATAGAGGTAATTGTCTTATATTCTTTCTGCATTGTTTTTATAAATTATAGGAATTAAACTTTCGGACTTGAAAACTAATTTTTTAATATTTAAGTGTTATGAATTTTTAAGTTTTTAGGTTTCCAAAATTACTTTTTAAGTGACTGAATTGATGTGGCCACCTCTTTGGAAAGTGCTTCAAATTCATCCCATTTCCCATCTTCAATATCTTTGACTTTAACCACCTTTTCCATAATCGGAAGCTTTTTAAGGTCATCGAAATCAAAATCTTCCTGTCCGACAACATCCTGAGCTGAATAGTAAATGGTCATAATGGTTTTAAGCATCCAGTATTGTTTTTTAAGTGATGAGAAAGCATCGACTTTATCAAACGCGTTCTGAAATAAGAAGTCTTCACGAAGGGATTTAGCTACCTCCATGACCAGCCGTTCTTTCGGGCTCAGGGCATCCATTCCCACTAAACGGACGATCTCTTCGAGCTTCGCTTCTTCCTGCAGAAGTTTCATGGCATCCTTACGGATTTCCAGTGAATCATCGGCTACTTCTTTTGACCAGTGCTGAGCCACATTTTCATCATAAAGCGTGTAAGAAGAGAGCCAGTTGATGGCCGGGAAATGGCGGCGTCGGGCCAAGGTGGCATCCAAACCCCAGAAAACTTTAGTAACACGAAGGGTGTTCTGGGTGACCGGTTCTGAAAGATCACCGCCCGGAGGAGACACCGCGCCGATCACCGTAAGACTGCCCTTACGTTCATCGGATCCTAAACAATCCACCGCGCCCGCCCGTTCATAAAAACCAGCGGTACGGGAGCCGAGATAAGCCGGATAACCTTCTTCGCCGGGCATTTCTTCTAAACGGCCGGACATTTCACGCATGGCTTCCGCCCAGCGGGAAGTGCTATCGGCCATCAGCGCCACATTGTAGCCCATGTCACGGTAATACTCGGCAATCGTCATTCCGGTATAAACCGATGCTTCACGGGCGGCCACCGGCATATTAGAAGTGTTGGCGATCAGCACCGTGCGTTTCATGAGCGGTTCACCGGTATTCGGATCTTTTAGTTCCGGGAATTCCATCAGCACGTCGGTCATCTCGTTCCCGCGTTCCCCGCAGCCCACGTAAACGATCACCTGGGCATCACAATATTTGGCCACAGTCTGCTGGGTAACGGTTTTACCGGCGCCGAACGGACCTGGAATACAACCCGCGCCGCCTTTTGCCAGCGGAAACAGCGTATCAAGAATACGGGTACCGGTCACCAGCGGTTCAGAGGGGACCCGTTGTGATTTGGATTTGCGTGAAATGCGGATCGGCCATTTCTGGAGCATCGTGACATCATGACTCCTGCCATTCTCGTCCTCAATAACAGCGACGGTTTCTTCAACCGTTTTTTCGCCGGAATGGATTTCCTTTACCCTGCCGGATAAACCGACAGGCACCATAATCTTATGGTTGATCAATGACGTTTCCTGCACTTCACCGATTATATCCCCTTCAGAAACCGTGTCGCCACTGCTCACCATGGGGTTAAAATCCCATTTTTTCTCACGGTTAATACCGGGAACATGAATCCCGCGGGCAATAAACGCGCCGGATTCTTTTTCCATTAATTCCAGCGGACGCTGGATTCCATCGTAAAAATTTTCCAAAAGTCCGGGCCCCAGCTCAACGGAAAGAGTCTGGCCTGTTAAGAAAACCGGCTCACCCGGACCGACACCACCCGTCTCTTCATAAACCTGGATCGAAGCGGTGTCGCCGTTCAGACCGATTACTTCCCCCACCAGACGCTGATCCGACACATAAACCACCTCAAACATTTTGGCGGTCGACATGCCTTTGGCGACCACAAGCGGCCCGGAGACTTTAATAATTTTACCTTCTTTTTGAGTCATGATTATTGATTAAAGAATTATAGTTTTATTGATTTGAGAATTGAGATTTGAGAATTGAGATTTAATTCACAAATCAGAAATCACAAATCAGAAATCACAAATCAGAAATCACGAAAGTATATCCATCCCCACCGCCTTTTCAACGATGGTCTTTAATTTTTGTAAGCCATAACCCGTGGTGCCGAGATGGCTGGGCAAAGGGATAATAGCGGGAAGCGGATCCGCCGAAAGTTTTTTATAATCATCCGGTGTCACCTCACGCGCCAATTCCTCCATAATAAAGATGACAGCGTAGGTGCTGGTACTTCCCTCTTCTCCTTCCGTGCGTTCCTTTTTAAGGGAATAAAGGTGTTCCAGCGCTTTTTTGGGATCCGTGGCGTACACTGGTTCCAGACCCAGGGCCTTAAATCCTAAAATCGCTTCACGCGGTCCGATGATGGCCATCTTGTATTGGTTCATAGTTTCGTATTGTGAGCCGTACAGTGGCTCGAATGGTGATTGTTATTTCCACGAGTCGGTCCACAACTCGGCCAACCAGTCGAGCCACAATTCGTTATAAGGTAAGTACATGCTTCCGGATATCCTCGGCGGGCAGTTGATTAAGCTTGCCTACTAAAACGCTCCGGAGAGTCTGCATATGGTTCTCAAACCGCCAGAAAAAAGCAAAAACGGGCTCAGGGCCGAAAGACATCTTTTTGCTTTCATCCATATAATCCTGAAGAAGCTCGATTGTTTTCTTTTCAACAGCAAGCAGTGTTTTTTCTTTTATAAATTCATCCAGCACTACGACCAGCTCATCCGCATACATCTTCTGTTCGAGCCCGGCTTTCAATTCCTCATAACTTTTTGAATAGTGCTCCGGCATGAATGAGGCAGGCATACGGCCGCCGTTCAAAAGGACTGCTTCCAGATAACTATCCTGTTTCTCAAGTTCCTTACAGCGGATAAAAGTCTTCAGGTTCGTAAAGTCGATCAGGCGCTGAAGATAGCCGATGGTCAGCGGACTTTTAAACTGGCTGGCCATGGCCAGCAGTTCTTCCAGATAATGCTTATCCACGATCAAGTCGACGATCTGAGAATCTTGAATGAGTTCATATTGCCGGACAGCGTCCGCAATCGTGTCATGCATCCCTTCGGTCAAAGGAAGGAGTTTTCCGGAAAAAACAAACTGTTCCCAGTCTTCCGCCCGCATGCAGCCAAAATCCACCAGCGCGTGTTCCACGTCTGCGTAACCACGCTCCGCCAGACGTGCCTTAAGGGTGACTTTAAGGTTATGGAAATCGTATTTGAGCCACAAAAATTTCATCACATAGGGGTCGGGGGTCATTTTGGCCAGCAGGCGGGACATCTTTTCGGTGGCTTTGGTCAGGACCGTCTGGAACTCATCCACGCCATAGTCCCCCATACTCCCCGCAACAAACGACAGGTCGTTCAGCACCTGAAAGGCAACGTCCGCGCTGTCCGCCTCAATCATACGCTCCAAAACATTCTCGGTCGGGAGCCGTGTCTCAAGGGCGCGGAGGCGTCCGATGATGTAAGCATAATTTGTATTTTTCACTATTGATTGCTAATGGCTTACTGTGCTAACTGATAATGTAATTCGTAACTTGTAATTTGATTCCGTCGTAATTTGTAATCTTTATAAATTACGCGAGCGCAAGCGAGTAAATTACGAGTTACTAATTACGAAATTAAGGAAATAATATTTTGGCGACCTCCAGTTCAGTGGCAGGACGAACGACTTTTTCAAGAAGATAGGGAAAGGAAAGGTTGATCTCCACTTTTCCGATTGTGAGGACAAAGCCGTCTTTGAAATCGGTCGTTTCAGAAGCGATCTCAAAATCCGCGCCCGCCTTCCTGATCGCTGTTTCAGTCAGTTCACGGCGGCTGGCAGGAACAGTCAGGCTTCCTTTTTCAATGGTTTTTGATGCGTGCTTCATCATGCGGCTGATCAGAGAAACATAATCCTCATCGCTGAGGTTCTTCAGGTCCTTTTCCAGTTCCTGATAAGCCTGGTCGATCACGCCGCGCTTCTGTTTTAACGTCTGGCTGCGCCCCTCCATAGTAGCGAGTGTCTTGGATTTTTCGATCACGGCCGCAGACTGGGTTTCGATCTTCTGTTCGATCTCTGCCCGGCGCGCGTCGGCTTTCACTTGCGCTTCTTCGCGGATCTTTTTAATCTCATCATCCGCCACCTGCTTGATGAAAGCAGTTTTTTTCTTTGCTTCGTCCTCAATTTTTTTGAGGATATCATTTAATGGCATCCTATTTCAGGGATTAAAGATTAAAGATTGAAGATTAAAGATCGGAACATGGTCGACTTTAATCTTTCAGCTTTCAACTGTTAAAGTGAGAACACGATCAGGGCAGAAACCAAGAAGCCCAATACCGCGTACGTCTCCACCATCGCGGAAAGCACCATTGCTTTACCCATGGTAGACGCGTCTTTGGCGATCATGCCCATACCGGCGGCAGAGACTTTCCCCTGATGCATGCCGGAAAACAGGCAGGAAATGCCCGCGGGCAAACAGCCGAAAAATATTTTAAACCCTTCACTAAGGGTAAAAGCGGTCGGCTCACCGGCCAGCAAACCTGTGTTCATCAGAATCAGGAAGCCGATCAGAAACCCATAAATACCTTGAGTCGCCGGCAAGGCTTCCAATACCAGCACCTTACCGAACAGTTCTGGTTTTTCAGCGGTCACACCCGCACCGGCCTGACCAGCAAGGCCTACACCGATGGCGGATCCGATGCCACCGAAAAACACGGCCACAGCGCCGCCGAGAACCGCCAGCGCCAGACCCCATTGGGAAACAGATTGTACTAATTCGTTTTCCATAATGATTAAAAAATTAAGAATTATTTATCACATTTGACATGTGACATCTGACGAAATTTGTAACTGGTAATTCGTAACTTGTAACTTGTGGCAATCGAGTTACCAGTTACGAGTTACGCCCCGAAGGGGCAAATTACAAATTTCAAAAAAGTCAAAGGTCAAAGGTCAATTGTTACTTTTTAAGTTTTACGAACTTGGATTCACGCGACAGCGGACGGAAAGGCGTACCGCCCCCTTCCAAAAATTTCCCGAAAAACTCGACAAACTGAAGGCGGCCGGAATGGATAAAGGAGCCAAGTGCATTGATTCCCAGGTTAAAGATATGGCCGACGACCAGGATGATGACAGTGAAAAGGATACCCACATACGGGACGCCGTTTGCCAGAACAGCAATGGTGTTCACCGCCATGCCGATGATCGCCGTGGCCAGCCCGAGCGCCAGCAGACGGGAATAAGACAGGACATCGCTCATATAACCGACCAGACCATACAGACTTAACAGCCCGCTGAAAAATTTGACGATGATATTAGATTGCTTACGCCCCTGCGTCAGAATAATCAAAGCGATGACAGCGTACAGCAGATACATCAGAGGTGTCTTGAAAACAGCGGGCAGAAGACCGGCAGATGTGAGAATCAGAAAACCGATTACTGTCAGCATGAGCGCCCAGGGAAGATTATCCAGAACAGCTTCTTTTTTGCTGATGTGCCGGTAATTGTGGATAAAATTCAGCCATACGCCGAATAAAGTCTGGATGAAACCAAGCGCCAGCGACAGGATGAGCACTGACATGGCGTTGCCCAGCGCGTCAAATGTCTGACCGACAAAGACCAATTCACCATCCTTGACCGTGGTCAGGAAACCGGGCGCCTGTTCAGGCGTCAGCCCGAACCACCCGCCGAACAGAATCCCCATAATAAAGGTAAGCACGCCACCGTACATCAGAAGCCGGACAAGATTTTCAATGCTTTTGGGGATCCTGAGATAACGGAGGATCGCCCAGGTGGAAACAAACATCAGAAGGCCATATCCCGCGTCGGTCAGACACATACCGAAATAAACAATAAAAAAGATAGCTAGATAAGGTGTGGGGTCTGCTTCGTGGTACAAAGGCAGGCCGTAGATATCCGTAACGGAACGGAACGGCCGTAAAAAGCGATGGTGTTTCAATAACACGGGAGCGGTTTCCCCATCAGCGGGTTCCACCTCCTGCAATTCAAAATGCTTGGTAACTTTAGTAAGATCCTGACGGATAGCAGATAAGCCCTGTTTAGGGACCCAGCCGGAAACAAGGACCGTAGACGCTGTGGAACGGAATTGGCGGCGCGCCTGTTTCTGGAGGTGTTTCCAGTTCATATAATCATATACCATGCGGAGTTTGGGGAGCTCTTTAGATAATTCCCGAGCCGCTTTTTTAAGCTGGGCCTGCCTTTCATGGATCTCTTTCAGGCGTTTATCAATCCGGCCTAATTTATCCGTCACATTCCCATTGGCCTCCGGAAGGTCCACACGTTCTGCCTTATAAGTGCCCAGCAGACTGTTGACCTCCGGCAATACCGAATGGTCACAGAGAATATGCACATAAACGCGCGTATTGACGATATTATCACATTCCAGTACAAGCAGGGGGGAAATACTGACAAGGTCGTTTTTAAAACCATGCCAGTCTTTCAGGGCAACCGTTATAAAAACCGACGTAACTGTGGCGGTTTCCCGTGGGGAATCCAGGGGGCAGGGCAGATGGCGCCAGGGCAGCAATTTATCTTTATCCGCTTCCAGGGATTTTTCTTCGTTATGAAGGTCGACCAGCTGTTCTTCCACTGACTGACAGCGGGTAACCACATCTTTATGCTTAAAATTTTTGACGGCATCTTCGATCTCATTAATATGGGCTTTCACATGGGCGCCGTCGATCTTGGCCTGCAGGCCTTTTTTGGGGGGTTCATAACGGGCTAAAAAATTCACCGCGAAATCCAGCTGGGCCACGTCCATTTCAAGCTGGCGGCTCTCTTCATCTATATCCATGGGCTGCAGGGCTTCATGTTCAGCAGGGACATCGGTAAGGTGCAGGACTCCCTTGCTTTGCAGAAAAGCCAGCGCTTTGGGCTTATCATCTTTATGCAGCCACAAATTGATTTTTTGCATGGGGACAACTGCCATATACTGATTTACATTTAGTAATTTTCAATTTTCACATCGGAATAATTGAAAAATGATTAAATCAACGATCTGAACTACTCCTTAAACAAGCCAGTAAACGCCTCATGGACATATTGTTTGGCTTTATCCAAATGGCCCTTACCGCCCTCGATTACATCCCGGCGGTCAGCGTCAAAACCTGCCAAAACACGTTTATATTCCTCTTTGGCCTTCTCCTTAGCTTTCAGGAAACGTTCCTGACCGCTCTTTTTGACAGCTTCCTCAGCCTCAGAAATAATTTTTTCCGCCTCTTCATTCGCAGCTGAAATACGCTGATTGTTCTCTTCTTCAGCTTTTTCAATCAATTTGGCCGCCTCCTTTTCTTTTTGCTGTATTTGTCCGATAAAATGACTTTGATCACTCATAGGTTTAGAGGACATAATAGTAAAATTGCGAGAGGTATTTTAGTCACGTTGTCAACAAAAGTCAATACTCTAAAAGATTGCGAAAAATCTAATATATTTTATTATGTTAATCACTGCTGTCCAAAGAAACTCAAAATAAGCTGAGCTGAGGATCACCTCTGT